>NZ_JBEXNE010000007.1:0-337542 GCF_040610915.1 Streptomyces sp. NPDC003300
GCGGGGCTCCCCCCCCGGCGCGGCCCCCCCCCCCCCCGCCGCCCCCGCCCCCCCCCCGGCGTTCAGGTGCGGCGGGGCTTCAGTGGCCCGGGCCCTGCTCCTTCAGACGGCGGAAGGACTCCTCGATCTCCGTCTCGGCCTCGGTGCGGCCGACCCAGTTGGCGCCCTCGACGGACTTGCCGGGCTCGAGGTCCTTGTAGACCTCGAAGAAGTGCTGGATCTCCAGCCGGTCGAACTCGCTGACGTGGTGAATGTCACGCAGGTGCTCCACACGCGGGTCCGACGCGGGCACGCACAGCACCTTGTCGTCGCCGCCGGCCTCGTCCGTCATGCGGAACATGCCGATCGCCCGGCACGTGATGAGGCAGCCGGGGAAGGTCGGCTCGTCCAGGATGACCAGCGCGTCCAGCGGGTCGCCGTCCTGGCCGAGGGTGTTCTCGATGAAGCCGTAGTCGGCCGGGTAACTGGTCGAGGTGAAGAGCCTGCGGTCCAGGCGGATACGACCGGTCTCGTGGTCCACCTCGTACTTGTTCCGCGAACCCTTCGGGATCTCGATCGTGACGTCGAACTCCAAGGCCCTACTCCTCCATGATCAGCGCATACTGCGGGTGATTAAGTGTCTCCCACGCATGTGGGTGGTCGCGAAAGGGGCTGGTCGGGGGTGCCGCACGGCAAGACGTGGCAGGTCGTGGCGGGGTCGGCCGCGATAGGTCTGGCGGTGGCGGCCGGGGCGGTGGCCGCGGCAGGCCCGTGGGACGCAGGCCAGCGTACGGCCGAGCGCGAGCACGCGGCCGGCCGGGACCACGTCGTGGCCTCGGGACCGCGCACCGCCGCGCCCACGCCCCGGATCACCCCGCCCGCGCCGTCCGCCGCTCCCGTACTGGCCCCGGTGCGCGCCGCCGCGCCCGGTACGGGCAAGGGCTCGTCCGCCGGTACGCCGCCGGACCCGGCCGCCCTCAAGGCCCTCCTCGACCCGCTGATGAACGCCGACGGGCTCGGCACCGTACGCACCGGGACCGTCATCGACGTGGCCACCGGGACCGTCGTGTACGACCACCGGGCCGGTACGCCGTCCACCCCCGCCTCCACCACCAAGCTCGCCACCGCGACGGCCGCGCTCGGCATGCTCGGGCCCGGCCGCCGCCTCACCACGACCGTGGTGGTCACCGCGGCCGGCCGGGTCGTCCTGGTCGGCGGCGGCGACCCGACCCTCGAACTCGGCGGGCTCGCCGACGACACCGCCGCCGCGCTCAAGGCGCGCGGCACCACGTCCGTACGGCTCGGCTACGACACGTCCCTGTTCAGCGGCACCGCGCTCCACCCCATCGGGCCCAACGAGAACCTCGCGCCGGTCACCGCGCTCATGGTCCGCGAGGGGCGGCTCGACCACAGTTCGAGCGGGCCCGCGCAGCGCGCCGACGATCCGGCCGAGTCGGCCGCCGACGCCTTCGCGGACCTGCTGCGGGACCGGGGGATCAGGGTCAAGGGCGAGGCGGCGCCCGCCAGCGGGCACGGGGGTACGCGGCTGGCGGCCCATCAGTCCGCGCCGCTGTCGGAGCTGGTGGAGCGGATGCTGACCGACAGCGACAACGACGTGGCCGAGGCGCTGGCCCGGCATGTGGCCCGCGCGCTCGGGCGGCCCGCCAGTTTCGCCGGGGCGGCGAGCGCCATTCCCGACGCCCTGCGGCGGCTCGGGGTGCCGCTCGCCGGTGCCGCCTTCCACGACGGGAGCGGACTCGACGGGGACGACGCGCTGTCGGCCACCACGCTGGCCCGGATTCTCGCGCTCGCGGCGAGTCCCGCGCATCCCGAGATGCGGTCGGTCCTGACCGGGCTGCCGGTCGCCGGTTTCACCGGCACGCTCGCCGACCGCTTCCGGGGCGGTGGGGGCGCCGGGGTGGTCCACGCCAAGACCGGGACGCTCACCGGGACCAACACGATCGCCGGCACCGCCGTGTCCCCCGCGGGGCGCCTCCTCGCCTTCGCGTTCCTCACCCACGGCACGGATTCGCCTGGCGGCGCGCAGAAAGCCCTCGACCACCTGGCCGCCGCCCTCACCACCCACCCCTAGCCCGCACCCCCGATGTCCTCAATCGCCGGACGGGCTCGAAGAAACGGGGTTGGGGCACTGGCGGGAGTCCTCAATCGCCGGACGGGCTTGAAGAAGCGGGCGCGGGCCACGGGCCGATGTCCTCAATCGCCGGACGGGCTGAACCATTGTTTTTGGCGCGACCGCCAGGCGCTGGCTTTGGCCTTGAACGACGTCTCCGGGTGGGGTGCCCCCCGGCAGGGGGAAGGGCGGGTGGGTGGGGGGAACAGCCCCGCCGGCGTTTGAGGCGGCGTTAGCCGGAGGGGCTGAAGCCGTATTTCGGGGGGCGGCCGGAGGGGGAACCTGTTGGTGGGGGAGCCCAAAGGGGGAGCGGCAACGTACCGTGAAGGCATGACGAGCATCGGTGGAAGCGAGATGGTCGACTGGAACCTCGCCGTGGCGACCGCGCAGCGGTTGACGCGGCCGGGGCCTGAGGTGAGCCGGGACGAGGCTCGGGCCATCGTGGCGGAGCTGCGGGCGCACGCGCAGGAGTCGGAGGCGCACGTCAGGGAGTTCACCCGGATGTACGGGGACGCGGAGGTGCCACCGCACGGCACCCCGGTGCTCATCGTGGACCGGGCGGGCTGGGTGAAGGCCAACGTGGCCGGGTTCCGGGAGGTGATGAAGCCCCTGCTCGGAAAGATGCAGGCGCGCCGCCCCGGCGGCCCCGGCGGAGTCGTGCTCGGCACGGTCGGCGGCAAGGTGACCGGCGTCGAGGTCGGCATGCTGCTGAGCTTCCTGTCCTCGCGGGTGCTCGGCCAGTACGAGACCTTCGCGCCGCCGAGCCGCGACATGCCCGCGGGACCGGTCAAGCCGGGCCCCGGCGAGTCCCGCGCCGGACGGCTGCTGCTGGTCGCGCCGAACATCGTGCACGTCGAGCGCGAGCTGGACGTCGACCCGCACGACTTCCGCCTGTGGGTGTGCCTGCACGAGGAGACGCACCGTACCCAGTTCTCCGCGGTGCCGTGGCTGCGCGACCACATCGAGGGCGAGATCCAGGCGTTCCTCGGCGAGACCGAACTGGACGCCTCGACGGTGATCGAGCGGGTCAGGGAGGCCGTGCAGTCCTTCACCGGCTCCGGCGGCGGCAAGGAAGAAGACGCCGACAAGGACCGCGACGAGGACCGCAGCCTGGTCGACCTGGTGCAGACCCCCTCCCAGCGGGAGATCCTGGCCCGGCTGACCGCCGTGATGTCGCTGCTCGAAGGCCACGCGGACTTCGTGATGGACGGCGTGGGGCCCGAGGTCGTGGCGACCGTCGCCGAGATCCGGGAGAAGTTCAGCCAGCGCAGGGCCAGCGGCGCGGGCCGCCTGGACCAGGCGCTGCGCAAGCTCCTCGGCCTGGACGCCAAGCTCCGCCAGTACCGCGACGGCGAGCGCTTCGTCCGGGCGGTCGTCGACGAGGTCGGCATGGACGGCTTCAACCGGGTGTGGACCTCGCCCAACACGCTGCCCACCAAGGCGGAGATCGCCAAACCCGCCGAGTGGGTCGCGCGGGTGCACAGCCGTAGCGAATCGTGAGGGCGTAACCGCTCATGAAGGCCGTGTCCGCCCTCGGGTTCACCCGTCCGAGGGACCGTAGGCGCAGGGTAGCGCGTGCGATGCTCGGGTAAGCCCCGAGCTTCTGTCACCATCTGGATACCCTGCGTCACTTCGGCGCTTTCCTCATAGCCTCCTCAGGAGGGAAACCGGACATGGGACCCCACCCCACGGTCGCGGCGATACGCCTGGCGGTCCGCCGCGTCCTGCACGACGTCCTCACCGCGTCCACCGACCCGCACCCGTTGGTGCTCGCCGCGTGCAGCGGCGGAGCCGACTCCATGGCGCTGGCCGCCGCCCTCGCTTTCGAAGCACCCCGGCTCGGCGTGCGCGCCGGAGCCGTCACCGTCGACCACGGCCTCCAGGCGGGCTCCGCCGGCCGCGCCCAAGAGGTCGCCGGGCGGCTGCGCGGCCTCGGCCTCGACCCGGTCGACGCGATCGGCGTCACCGTCGGCCGCCAGGGCGGTCCCGAAGCCGCCGCCAGAGACGCCCGGTACGCGGCGCTCGACTCCGCCGCCGAATCGCACGGCGCCGCCGCCGTCCTGCTCGGCCACACACGTGACGACCAGGCAGAAACGGTGCTCCTGGGCCTCGCCCGCGGCTCCGGCACCCGCTCGCTGGCCGGAATGGCCGCGGTCTCCGGTACCGGCGGCCGGTACCGGCGGCCCTTCCTGCTGCTGGACCGCGACACCGTACGCAAGGGCTGTCTCGCCCAGGGCATCACCGTGTGGGAGGACCCGCACAACCACGACCCCGCGTACACCCGCTCCCGCGTCAGACACGAAGCCCTGCCCGTCCTGGAGAAGTCCCTCGGCAAAGGCGTCGTCGAGGCGCTGGCCCGCACCGCGCAGCTCTCCAGGGACGACGCCGACGCGCTGGACCAGTGGGCCGCGGACGCCGAGGCCGACGCGGCGGGCGACGACGGCAGCCTGGACGCGCTGCGGCTGCACGGCCTGCCCGCCGCCGTACGCCGCCGCGTCCTGCGCCGCGCCGCCATCGCCGCCGGCTCGCCCCCCGGCTTCCTCTTCGCCCGGCACATCGAGGAGGTCGACCGGCTGGTCACCGGCTGGCACGGACAGAAAGCCCTCAACCTGCCGGGCGGCGTCGCCGTTCTCAGGGCCAATGGCAGACTGGTGTTCTCGCCGTCGTAGAGCTGCCGTCGCCCAGCGACCCGGGAGCCGACTACTTGAGGGACATACCGCGCAGTGAACGAGAACGACATGGGCGCCGATCTTGAGAAAGTGCTCATCTCCAAGCCAGAGATCGACGCGAAGCTCAGCGAGCTCGCCGCGCAGATCGACCGGGACTACGCGGGCAAGGACCTGCTGATCGTCGGTGTCCTCAAGGGCGCCGTGATGGTGATGGCGGACCTCGCACGGGCGCTGTCGAGCAACGTGACGATGGACTGGATGGCGGTGTCCTCCTACGGCGCCGGCACCAAGTCCTCGGGTGTGGTGCGCATCCTCAAGGACCTGGACACCGACATCGCGGGCCGTGACGTCCTGATCGTCGAGGACATCATCGACTCCGGGCTGACGCTGTCCTGGCTGATCAGCAACCTGGGCTCGCGCGGCCCCGCCTCCCTGGAGGTCTGCACGCTGCTGCGCAAGCCCGAGGCGGCCAAGGTCCAGCTCGACGTGAAGTACACCGGGTTCGACATCCCCAACGAGTTCGTGGTCGGATACGGCCTGGACTATGCGGAGAAGTACCGCAATCTCCCGTTCGTGGGCACACTCGCCCCGCACGTATACGGTGGCTGACTCCCGTCGGCCCGCCGCCGGCGGTGCGGCGCGGCACAGTCATGACGTCGGCCACACCCCGTTCGGCCCCGGGAACCCCTGTCGGTTTCCCGCCGTTGGAGCAGGGGAAGGCGGGATTGTTAACGGTCGGCGGCAACCTCGGGTGACAATGCTGGGGTACCGTCCGAAGGTCGGGTCATACACCGGCATGCACGCGCGGCCAGCAGGCGGCGGTGCCTCACTGTGGCAGGAGGGACGGGGCGACTTCGCCCCGCATGGATGGACGTGAAGCGCTATTTCCGTGGGCCAGTCATGTGGATCGTGCTGGCTGTCCTCGCCGTGGTCGTGTTGATGCAGGTCGTCGGGTCCGGCGGCGGCTACAAGACGGTGGATACCGGCGAGGTTCTACATGCGATCGAATCAAACCAGGCCAAGTCCGCCGAGCTGACGACAGGCGACGACAACTCCATCAAGATCCAGCTCAGGGACGGATCCAAGGTCGAGGGCAGCTCCAAGGTCCGCGCCAGCTACATCGGCAACCAGGGCTCGGCCATCGCCGCGGAGCTGCAGAACATCGTCGACGGCAAGGTGAAGGGGACCACCCTTCCCGACGGTTACACCGTCTCGCCGTCGAAGCAGAACGCTTTCGTCGGCATTCTGCTGTCGCTGCTCCCGTTCGTCCTCATCGTCGTGGTCTTCCTGTTCCTGATGAACCAGATGCAGGGCGGCGGCTCGCGCGTCATGCAGTTCGGCAAGTCCAAGGCGAAGCTGATCACCAAGGACACGCCGAAGACGACGTTCTCCGACGTGGCCGGCTGCGACGAGGCGGTGGAGGAGCTCCAGGAGATCAAGGAATTCCTCCAGGAGCCCGCGAAGTTCCAGGCCGTCGGCGCCAAGATCCCCAAGGGCGTGCTGCTGTACGGCCGTCCGGGTACCGGCAAGACCCTGCTGGCCCGCGCTGTCGCGGGTGAGGCGGGCGTGCCGTTCTACTCGATCTCCGGCTCCGACTTCGTCGAGATGTTCGTGGGTGTCGGCGCCAGCCGCGTCCGCGACCTGTTCGAGCAGGCCAAGGCGAACGCCCCGGCCATCGTCTTCGTCGACGAGATCGACGCCGTCGGCCGGCACCGCGGTGCGGGTCTGGGCGGCGGTCACGACGAGCGCGAGCAGACCCTCAACCAGCTCCTGGTCGAGATGGACGGCTTCGACGTGAAGGGCGGCGTGATCCTCATCGCCGCCACGAACCGGCCCGACATCCTGGACCCGGCGCTGCTGCGTCCCGGCCGTTTCGACCGGCAGATCGCGGTCGACCCGCCGGACCTCCAGGGGCGCGTGGAGATCCTCAGCGTGCACCAGAAGGGCAAGCCGGTCGCACCGGACGTCGACCTCATGGCCGTCGCCCGCCGCACCCCCGGCTTCACCGGCGCCGACCTGAGCAATGTGCTCAACGAGGCGGCGCTGCTGACCGCGCGCAGCAACAAGAAGGTCATCGACAACGCCACGCTGGACGAGGCGATCGACCGCGTCGTGGCCGGTCCGCAGAAGCGCACCCGGATCATGTCGGACAAGGAGAAGAAGATCACCGCGTACCACGAGGGCGGACACGCCCTGGTCGCGGCGGCCTCGCCGAACTCCGACCCGGTCCACAAGGTGACGATCCTGTCCCGCGGCCGCGCGCTGGGCTACACGATGGTGCTGCCCGACGAGGACAAGTACTCCACGACGCGCAACGAGATGCTCGACCAGCTCGCCTACATGATGGGCGGCCGGGCGGCGGAGGAACTGGTCTTCCACGACCCGACCACCGGCGCGTCGAACGACATCGAGAAGGCCACCGCGACCGCCCGTGCCATGGTCACGCAGTACGGCATGACCGAGCGGCTGGGCGCGATCAAGTTCGGTTCCAGCGACTCGGAGCCGTTCCTCGGCCGTGAGATGGGTCACCAGCGCGACTACTCGGAAGAGGTCGCCGGGCTGGTGGACGAGGAAGTCAAGAAGCTCATCGAGACGGCGCACAACGAGGCGTGGGAGATCCTGGTCGAGAACCGGGACGTCCTGGACAACCTCGTTCTGAACCTGCTGGAGAAGGAGACCCTGAACAAGGAGCAGATCGCCGAGATCTTCGCTCCGATCGTCAGGCGTCCCCCGCGTCCGGCCTGGACGGGCTCCGCCCGTCGTACGCCGTCCACCCGGCCGCCGGTGCTCTCTCCCAAGGAGCTGGCACTGACCAACGGCTCGCAGCCGGCCAACGGCATCACGACGGGTTCGGTCAGCACGACCAAGCCCGTCGCGGAGCCGGTCGACCGTCCCGAGGACGGCACGCCGGAGAGCTGACCGGCGCGAGCCGGTCAGGCACGAGAACAGGCAGTCCGGGCCGGACCCGGAATGCAGGCAGTGGCCCCAGGGTTTTAACCTTGGGGCCATTGCCGTTTTTGGGCCAGCTTTCCCACTTCGCCGAACTTCGGAGGAACGAGGCATCATGACCGACCCCGTGACGATCGACGGCGAGGGTTCGATCGGCGAGTTCGACGAGAAGCGGGCCGAGGCCGCGGTGCGCGAGCTGCTGTACGCGGTCGGCGAGGACCCCGACCGGGAGGGCCTGCGGGAGACCCCGGCGCGGGTGGCGCGCGCGTACAAGGAGATATTCGCCGGGCTCTGGCAGACGCCGGAGGACGTGCTGACCACCACCTTCGACCTCGGGCACGACGAGATGGTGCTGGTGAAGGACATCGAGGTGATGTCGTCCTGCGAGCACCACCTGGTGCCGTTCGTCGGCGTCGCGCACGTCGGCTACATCCCGGCCGTCAGCGGCAAGATCACCGGCCTGTCCAAGCTGGCCCGGCTGGTCGACGTGTACGCCCGCCGCCCGCAGGTGCAGGAGCGGCTGACCACGCAGGTCGCCGACGCCCTGATGCGCATCCTGGAACCGCGCGGGGTGATCGTGGTCATCGAGTGCGAGCACATGTGCATGACGATGCGCGGGGTCCGCAAGCAGGGCGCCAAGACCATCACCTCCGCCGTACGCGGCCAGCTCCGCGACCCCGCGACCCGCGCGGAGGCGATGAGCCTGATCCTCGGGCGCGGCTGACCGGGCACGCGGCTGACCGGGCACGGGCTGCCTCTGAGCGCGGGCCTGCTCGGGCACGGGCCTGGCGGCCCCGGTAGGCACGGTGCGCTACCGGGCCGCCGTAGCCGTTACGTAGACGCGCCGTAGCTGTCACAGTTGCGTTGCCCGCGAAGGAACCCACAGACAGGGTTTCGCGTCCTACTGGGCGCCACTCACTCGCTCGTACTGGACCCTGGTGAAGCATGTCCGCTGACCGTGCCTGTGCCCCGCGTTCGCGCCGCTGGCGGCTGCGACCCTCCGCCGTCCCGGGGATCATCGGCAGCGCCGCCGCGGTCATCGGGCTGCTGGACGTGGTCTCCGCGGTCTTCCCGGCCTTCCGCAACGGCCGGATGCACCACATGGCCGCGGTCTTCCCCGGCACCGTCAGCTCGCTCGCCGCCGCCACCGCGGTCGTCACCGGCGTCCTGCTGCTGATGCTCGCGCACGCGCTCAAGCGCGGGAAGGTCCGCGCCTGGTGGGCGGCCGTCGTGCTGCTGCCGGTCGGCGCGGCCACCCAGCTCGTCTACCGGCACTCGATCTTCGGCGCGCTGGTCTCGCTCGGCCTGCTGTGGGTGCTGATCTCCTACCGCGACGAGTTCACCGCGCTGTCCGACCCGCGCACCCGCTGGCGGGCCCTGCTGAACTTCGTCGGCCTCAGCACCGTCGCCTTCTCCCTCGGCCTGGTCATCACCAGCGCCCACCCGTCCTCCGAGCGCGGCAACCCCGGCTTCCTCGACCGCTGCGAGCACGTCCTGCTCGGCCTGTTCGGCTTCGAGGGACCCGTCACGTACACCAGCGACCGGGTCAACGACCTGGTCGGCTACTCGCTGGGCGGCCTCGGCCTGCTCATCGCGATCTCCACCGCCTTCCTCGCGCTGCGCCCCGGACGCCCGGTCGCCGAGCTGAGCGAGGCCGACGAGGACCGGCTGCGCGCGCTGCTGGCCCGGCACGGCGCCCGCGACTCGCTCGGCCACTTCGCGCTGCGCCGCGACAAGTCCGTGGTCTTCTCGCCCAGCGGCAAGGCCGCCGTCTGCTACCGCGTGGTGTCCGGCGTCATGCTCGCCAGCGGCGACCCGATCGGCGACGTCGAGGCGTGGCCCGGCGCCATCGAGCAGTACATGGAGCTGGCCCGCGCGCACGCCTGGCTGCCCGCCGTCGTCGGGTGCAGCGAGACCGGCGGCGAGGTGTGGACCCGCGAGACCGGCCTGGACGCCCTGGAGCTGGGCGACGAGGCGATCGTCACCACCTCCGCCTTCACCCTCCAGGGCCGCGCCATGCGCAATGTCCGCCAGATGGTCAAGCGCATCGAGCGGTCCGGATACGTGTGCCGGGTACGCCGGGTCCGGGACCTCAGCGAGGACGAGAAGCACCGCGTACGGCTGGCCGCGGACGCCTGGCGCGGCACCGACACCGAGCGCGGCTTCTCCATGGCGCTCGGCCGCTTCGGCGAGGATCTGGACGGGGACTGCGTGGTCGTCACCGCGCACAAGGACCGCGAGCCCGGCGCCCCGCACCCCGAACTGGGCGACCTGCGGGCCGTGCTGCACTTCGTGCCCTGGGGCGCGGACGGCATGTCCCTGGAGCTGATGCGCCGCGACCGGGCCGCCGACCCCGGCCTGAACGAACTGCTGATCGTCGCCGCGCTCCAGGAGGCGCCCGCCCTCGGCATTGCCCGCGTGTCGCTGAACTTCGCGATGTTCCGCTCCGCGCTGGCCCGAGGCGAGCGGATCGGCGCGGGCCCGGTGCTGCGCGGCTGGCGCGGTCTGCTGGTGTTCCTGTCCCGCTGGTTCCAGATCGAGTCGCTGTACAAGTTCAACGCGAAGTTCCAGCCCGAGTGGGTGCCGCGCTTCCTGGTCTTCCCCAACTCCCGTGACCTGCCCAGGATCGGCTTCGCCATCATGCAGGCCGAGGGCTTCGTCACGCTGTCCCTTCCGCTGCCCGACGCCGTCCAGCGTTTCCTGCCCGGGCGCGCCACCCGCCCCCCGCACCGGCACAAGCCCGGCTACGCGACGTCGGTGGACGCGACCGAGCGGAGTGCGGTGGCGTAGGGCGTAGCCCCTACGCTGGGCGCATGAGTACGTTGCTGGGCCGCGTCAGGCCCGTCGGACTGCCGGAGTGGGACCGCTGCGCGGTCATGGGCGTGGTGAACGTCACGCCCGACTCGTTCTCCGACGGCGGGCGGTGGTTCGACCCGGAGCTGGCCGTCAAGCACGGCCTCGATCTCGTGGCGCAGGGCGCCGACATGGTGGACGTGGGCGGCGAGTCCACCCGGCCCGGCGCCAAGCGGGTCGACGAGGCGGAGGAGTTGCGCCGGGTCGTGCCGGTGGTGCGGGAGCTGGCCGCGGCCGGGGTGCTGGTCAGCGTCGACACGATGCGCGGCTCGGTCGCCGAGCAGGCGGTCGCCGCGGGCGCCCGGCTGGTCAACGACGTGAGCGGCGGCCTCGCCGACCCCGCGATGGTCCCCGCGGTCGCCGCCGCCGGGGTGCCGTTCGTCGTCATGCACTGGCGCGGCCAGAGCATCGACATGAACAACCGGGCCGTCTACGCCGACGTGCTCGGCGAGGTCGTCACCGAACTGCGCGCGGGCCTGGACCGGGCGGTGGCCGGCGGCATCGACCCCGGCCTGGTGATCCTCGACCCGGGCCTGGGCTTCGCGAAGACCGCGGACCACGACCTGACGCTGCTGGCCCACCTGAGCGCGCTGCGCGAACTGGGCCGTCCGCTGCTGGTCGCCGCCTCCCGTAAGCGGTTCCTCGGCCGCATCCTGGCCGGTGACAACGGCGAACCGCCGCCCGCCAGGGAACGCGACGCGGCCACCGCGGCCGTCACCGCGATCGCCGCCCGCGAGGGCGCCTGGGCGGTCCGCGTCCACGAGGTGCACGCCAGCGCCGACGCCGTCCGCGTCGCCCGCGCCATCGAGATCGGGGGGGTCCGCGCATGACGCCGCGCACCGCGGAGGCCCGCGCCGTCGAGCGGGCCAACCAGGCGTTCTACGACGCCGTGGAGACCTCGGACCTGGACGCGCTGGAGTCGGTGGTCCTGGACGGGCCGCTGGCCGAGTCGGTGGCCGTCGTGCACCCCGGCTGGCCGGTGCTGCGCGGACGCCGCGAGGTCATGCGGTCGTACGCGCTGATCATGGCCAACACGGACTACATCCAGTTCTTCCTGACCGACGTGGAGGTCGCCGTCGACGGCGACAGCGCGGTGGTCACCTGCACCGAGAACATCCTGACCGGCGGCCCCGCCGAGGAGGACGGCTCCGCGGGCTCGCTCGTCGGCGGCCTGGTGGTGGCCACCAACGTCTTCCGCCGCACCGCCGACGGCTGGCGGATGTGGGTCCACCACGGCTCGCCGGTGCTGGCCGAGGACGACGACGAGGACGACGAGGACGGCGAGGGCCCCGGCGGATCCGGCGGTCCCGGCGACGATCTGCTGGACGACGAGGGCTTCGACGGGACGGCGGGAGCGTGACCGGGGGCCGCCCGTGACCGGCTCTGTCGGTGACCGACGGTAGATTCGGAGCAGACGACGGGGCGGACCGCCCCGTCCGCCGCCGGCCGGGACACCCCGGACGGCGGCCGTCCGACCGACCGGCGGGAGAGAGTTCGTGGATCGTGTCACGCTGCGGGGCCTGAAGGCCCTGGGCCACCACGGTGTGTTCGAGCACGAGCGCGAGGACGGCCAGGTCTTCGTCGTGGACCTCGTGCTGGGCCTCGACACGGCCCCCGCGGCGGCCGATGACGACCTCACCAGAACCGTGCATTACGGTGTGGTCGCCGAAGAGGTCACGGCCGTCGTCTCCGGCGAACCGGTCGACCTCATCGAAACCCTCGCCCAGCGCATCGCCGACACGTGCCTGGCGCACGACGTCGTGCAAGAGGTCGAGGTGACCGTGCACAAACCGGACGCGCCGATCACCGTGCCCTTCGACGACGTGACCGTGACCATCACCCGGAGGCGCCCGTGAACTCCCCCCGTCGGGAGCACGCCCACAAGCCCGCGTTCGACCCGACCGTGCAGCCCGTACCGGCCTCCGTGGTCGCGCAGGTCGACGCGGCGGACTTCACCCTGAACAACCCCAAGACCGCGGTGATCGCCCTCGGCGGCAACCTCGGCAACCGGCTGGAGACCCTGCAAGGCGCGGTCGACGCGCTGGAGGACACCCCCGGCGTCCGGGTCAAGGCCGTCTCGCACGTGTACGAGACCGAGCCCTGGGGCGTCCCCGAGGGCTCCCAGGCCACGTACTTCAACGCGGTGGCGCTGGTGCGCACCACGCTGCCGCCCGAGTCGCTGCTGGAGCGCGCCCAGGCCATCGAGGAGGCGTTCCTGCGGGTGCGCACCGAGCGCTGGGGGCCGCGCACCATCGACGTCGACATCATCGCGTACCAGGACGTGGCCTCCGACGACCCGGCGCTGACACTTCCGCACCCGCGCGCCCACGAGCGTGCCTTCGTGCTCGTGCCGTGGTACGACGTGGACCCGGCGGCCGAACTGCCGGGGCACGGCCCGGTCGCGGAACTGATCGGGGCGGTCGGCTCCGCGGGGGTGCGACGGCGCACGGACGTGGAACTCCGGCTGCCCGAATAATCGTTGGGACCTGCGTACCGCGCATCCGCCACGGGCGGGCGCGGGCGGACGAGCGCACACAGGCGCGCGGACGGCGCACTGCACAGAAAGTGGAGGCGGGCACTCGGTGAGGACGCTGCGGATCAGGACGCTGGCGGGGCTCTTCGCGGTGGCGGGCGTGCTCTCATGGGCCGCCGCGCGGCTGTGGGACCACGTCGGGACGCTGCCGGGCGTGCCGGTCGCCGCGCCGATCGTGCTCGCGCTGATCGCCGTCGCGCTCCTGGCCACCGCGCTGTCGCTGCGCGCCCGGCTCAAGGCGCAGCGCGAACGGCACCCGGGCGCCAAGGGCGTCGACCCGCTGGCCGCCGCCCGCGCGGTCGTCTTCGGCCAGGCCAGCGCCCTCGTCGCGGCCCTCGTCGTCGGCATGTACGCGGGCACCGGGCTCTACCTGGTGATGTACGACCTCGACATGGACCCGCGCCGCCAGCAGGCCATCTACGCGGGCCTGGCCGTCGTCGCCGGGATCGCGGTGATCGCCGCCGCGATCTTCCTTGAGCGGGTCTGCCGCCTCCCCGAGGACGACGACACGGTGCCGCACGGCACGACCCCGCACCGCCGCTGACCCGCGCCCGAGGCGCGCGCGTCCCGGCCGCACCTCCCGCCCCCGGGTACGTATCCCGCATCCTGAGACGTATCCGACACCCGTGGTCCCCGCCGTTGCGGGGCCGACGCCACCACTCGGACGTCCGGCTTGACCGGTGGGCGGGTGGCGTGGTTCAGTCCGCTACGTGAGCGAACCCGGATGGCATCTGCACCGGAAGGTCCACCTGGACCTCGTCCGGTACGCGGGCTGCATCTGTACGACCGCGCGCTGACGCGCGCCTCCGACGTCCTTCGTTCATCTTTCGCGTCGTAGCCGCAGCCCCGGCCTGATTTTCGTACGAACCCGGCACGCTTCATTCTCAAGGGATCTCTCGTACGCACGCCCCCGCTGCCCGCCGACGCGGCGTATCCCCGGGTGGTGTCCCTTGAATTCCGCTGCTCCCTCGTCCGAACCCGCCGCCGCTTCCGCCTCCGCCGTGTCCACTGTCTCCACCGCGCCCTCGACCGCTCCCGCCGCGCCCACCGCCGCCGATCTCCTCGACTTCGCCCGCAAGGTGGCCGCCGACCCCGCCGTCGTCGGCGATCTGCCGCTCGACCCCGAAGGCCGCACCTGGGTACGGCTGGAGGGCCCCGGCGGCGCGGAGGCGTGGCTGATCGGCTGGCCGCCCGGCGCCGAGACCGGCTGGCACGACCACGGCGGCTCGTACGGCGTCTTCGTCACCGCCGCCGGTGAGCTGACCGAGCAGTCGCTGTCCGTGCCGCTGCCCTCCGAGGGCTGGCGCTCCCTGGAACTGGCCGAGGGCCTGGACCGCAGGCGCGTGCTGCCGGAAGGCGTCGGCCGCGCCTTCGGCCGCAACCACGTCCACCAGGTCACCAACAGCTCCCCGTCCTCGCACGCCGTCTCGGTGCACGCCTACTACCCGCCGCTGCCGCTGATCCGCCGCTACAGCCGCAAGGGCAGCACGCTGCGCCTGGAGCTGGTCGAGCGCCCGGAGGAGTGGTGACCGCGCTCGACGCGCGCCTGGCGGCCGTACGGGCCCGGCTGGACCGGCTGGGCCCCGAGGCCGCCGCCCGCGCCGCGGAACACGACGGCGCCCTGCTGGTCGACATCCGCTACGGCGCGCTGCGCGACCGCGACGGCACGATCCCCGGCGCCGTCATCGTCGAGCGCAACGAACTCGAATGGCGGCTGGACCCCGAGGGCACCCACCGCCTCCCGCAGGCGACGGGCCCCGGCCTGACCGTCGTGGTGATCTGCAACGAGGGGTACGCGTCCTCGCTCGCCGCCGCCTCCCTCCAGGACCTCGGACTGCGCGCGGCCACCGACCTGGACGGCGGTTTCCAGGCGTGGCGCGCGGCGGGCCTGCCGGTCACCGCGCCGGACGGCACCCCGACGGTCCCCACCGCGCACATCGCGGCACCGGCCGAAGGCGCTTTCTGATCCCGCTACCGATCGCGACTCTGATCGCGGCACTGATCCCGTCGCGGGGAAGCTCAAGATCAAATTCCCGGAGTGCGTCGGGGAATACCCCAACAACCCCTTCCGCGAACCGGAGTTGACGTCGGACCCAGGTCGCCGAACCTGGGTATCGGCGCCGCCGTAATCGCCCCCGTTGGGCCCGGCACCGGACCCCGCGCCGGGCCCAACGGGGGCGGCCCCGGGGCCCGGTGGGGCGGCGCGGGCGGGCCTCGGCGCCGCCGCGGCGGCACATGAGGACGGCATTGGCCGACGGCACATGGGGGGACACATCGTGCAGCGCCGAATGCCCTCCGTATTCGCCGGACGAATCGCCGTGAGAATCCGCCCAGATATTCGGGACCCGCCTCCCCACGATCCCTTCACACACGCTAAATTTCTGGCCATGCCCCGTGGACGTCACCGCCATTCGCAGCCGCTGCACCGGATGCTGCCGCCGCTGACCGTCGTCGGCAGCGCCGCGGTCCTCGCCGCCGCCGCCCTGTTCTCCGGCGATACGGGCGTGATCCGGGTGCTCACCGTCGCCACCGCGCTGACCGCGTGCGCGGGCGCCGCCCTCGCCCGCACCTGGGACCGCTCCGCCGGCCGTACGGTCGCCGAACTCGAAGCGGCGCGCGTCCGCGAGGAGTGGCGGACCGACGAGCGGGCCGCCGAGTTGGAGACGGACCTGGAGGAGTCCCGCGAGATACGCGGGCGCCTGGAGAAGAAACTCCGGGCCAAGCGCGGGGAATTGGCCAGGCTCCGCACCGAGCACGCCGACCTGCTCCGCCGGTACGCCACCGCCGAGAGCGAGCGCGCCCAGGTGCTGGAGAGCCGCCGTCAGCTCCAACTGGACTCCGCCCCGCGGCAGCTCGCCCTCACCGGCGGTGCCTCGCCGGTCGGCCCCGCCGCCTTCCTCAAGGCCGATCAGGCGCTGCGGGACCTCGGCCGCAACGCCGCCCGCCAGCAGGCCAGGCGCACCGTCGAGGACGCCCGCCGCCGCGACACCGCGGGCCCCGAGGACGAGCCGCAGGGCCGCCACGCGGCGGAGACCGAGAGCCACACCCGGACCGCCGCGCCCGCCACGTCACCGGCCGGACTGCCGGTCCGCGAACACCGCCTCGTCCCGGCCGTCGCCGCCGCCGTCCTGCCCTACGCGCAGCCCCAGCGCTCACCGGGCGCCCCCGGCGGCAACGGCAGCCGGGCCATCGGCGGCTTCGACTTCTTCGGCACGCAGAAGCCCGCGGGCGGTGCGGACCCGGAGGACGTCTCCGAGGTGGACGCGCTGGACGACGTGGCCGACCTGGACGACGTCGTGGGGGACGAGGCCGTCGCGGAACACGCCCAGGCCGTCGCGGAGTCGGGCCCCGAGGTCATCGACCTCACGGCCCACGACGAGACCGAACAGCTCGACATGTCGGAACTGCGCGCCCAGGCCTGACGGCGCGGGGGATTCACGCCAGCGGGCGCACGTCCAGCGCGGCCAGCCGCCCCGGCTCGGTGACGATGTCGACGGCCGTGATCCGCCCGTCCGCCGCCGAGACCGCGAAGGTCAGGACCCGCGCGTCCGCGGTGTCCAGGTCCACCGCCGCCGCCAGGAGCCCGTCGACCAGCACCAGCCGCGCCGTGGAGGCCATCGCGGCGTAACTGACCGCGCCGCGCGCGACGTTGGCCGCGCCCCGGCGGGTGGAGGTGACGCCGGGCCGCCCGGGGACGTCGGAGCGGACGGTGACCTCGGGGTCCAGGACCGCGAGGAGCGCGTCGAAGTCCCCGTCGCGCGCCGCGGCGAGGAACGCCTCGACGGCCGCGCGCCGCAGCGCCGGGTCGGGGTCGGAGACCTCGGTGCCGCCCTGGACGCGGCGCCGGGCGCGGCTGGCGAGCTGGCGGGCGGCGGCGGGGGTGCGCTCCACGATGGGCGCGATGTCGTCGAAGGGCACGGCGAACATGTCGTGCAGCACGAAGGCGAGCCGTTCGGCCGGGTCCAGGGTCTCCAGGACGACGAGCAGGGCGAGCCCCACCGAGTCGGCCAGCAGGGCCTGTTGCTCGGGCCCCGGCGCGGGCAGCGTCACCGCGCCCACGTACCCGTACTCGTATCCGTCCGGCGCGGTGATCGGCTCCTCGCGGCGGGTGCGGCGCGAGCGCAGCATGTCCAGGCAGACCCGGCCGACCACCGTGGTCAGCCAGCCGCCGAGGTTGCGGACCTCGGCGGCGTCGGTGCGGTTCAGCCGCAGCCACGCCTCCTGGACGGCGTCGTCCGCCTCGTCGGCCGAGCCGAGCATCCGGTAGGCCACGGCCCGCAGATGGGCGCGGTTCGCCTCGAACCGCGCCGCCAGCAGCTCTCTGTCGTCCTTGCCGTCTTCAAGGCCGTCGTGCCCACCGTCGTCCAAGCCGTCGTCCATGGGTGCGTCCATCGGTCGGTCCTCCGTCACATGCCGTCACTCTCCTGACGGACCAGTGACCCCGAATGTGACGCGCGGACCGCCCGGCGGCGCTACTTGTCGACGTCGCCGACCACGAAGAACATCGACCCGAGGATCGCGACCATGTCCGACACCAGCGTGCCCGGCAGCAGCACCGCCAGCGCCTGGATGTTGTTGTACGACGCGGAGCGCAGCTTCAGCCGGTACGGCGTCTTCTCGCCCTTCGACACCAGGTAGTAGCCGTTGATGCCGAGCGGATTCTCGGTCCACGCGTAGGTGTGCCCCTCGGGGGCCTTGAGCACCTTCGGCAGCCGCTGGTTGATCGGCCCCGGCGGCAGCTCCGCCAGCCGGTCCAGGCACGCGTCCGCGAGGTCCAGCGCGTTGTGCGTCTGCTCCAGCAGCACCTCGAAGCGCGCCAGGCAGTCGCCCTCGGTCCTGGTGACCACCCTCAGGGTGTCGCCCAGCTCCCCGTACGCCAGATACGGCTCGTCGCGCCGCAGGTCGAAGTCGACGCCGGAGCCGCGCGCGATCGGCCCGCTGACGCCGTACGCGTGCACGGCCTCGCGGGACAGGACGCCGACACCGCGGGTCCTGCCGCGGAAGATCTCGTTGCCGAGCACCAGGTCGTCGAAGCGGCCCATCCGCGACCGCACCCCGGCGACCGCCTGGCGCACCCGCCCCTGCCAGCCGTTGGGCAGGTCCTCCTTCAGGCCGCCGACCCGGTTGAACATGTAGTGCATCCGGCCGCCGGAGACCTCCTCCATCACGTGCTGGAGGTTCTCCCGCTCGGAGAAGGCGTAGAAGATCGGCGTGATCCCGCCCAGCTCCAGCGGGTACGAGCCCAGGAACATCAGGTGGTTCAGCACCCGGTTCAGCTCCGCGAGCAGCGTCCGCGTCCACACCGCGCGCTCCGGCACCTCCATGCCGAGCATCCGCTCGACCGACAGCACCACACCCAGCTCGTTCGCGAACGCCGACAGCCAGTCGTGCCGGTTCGCCAGCATCACGATCTGCCGGTAGTCCCGCGCCTCGAACAGCTTCTCCGCGCCCCGGTGCATGTATCCGACGATCGGCTCCGCGCTGCGGATCCGCTCCCCGTCCAGCACCAGCCGCAAGCGCAGCACCCCATGCGTGGACGGGTGCTGCGGCCCGATGTTCAGCACCATGTCGGTGCCCTCGGCCGCCCCGCCGACTCCGATCGTGGTCTCCGTCATGCCGCCATCCTCTCAGGACTCCCCGCCCGTATCCCACGGGCGGTGCCGGGCCCGCGGGCTCAGCGCGACCGCGGCGACCGCTGTGCCTCCGCCGAGTCCTGAGCCGCCGCCAGGACGCCGGTCACGCCGACCTCCGTCACCAGCCAGGTGAAGTCGCCGAGGCCGCCGCGGGCGGTCAGTTCGGCGGCCTCGCCCGCGGCGGCGAGGCCGCGGACGTAGGCGGCCGGGTCGGCGGCGGCCAGGGCGAGCGGGGGGCGGGCGGCGGAGAGGCCGAGGGAGCGCAGGGCGGCGCGTTGGGGGAGCGCCGTGCCCGGCAGGGCGTCGAGGGCGACATGGGCGGTGAGGTCGCGGGAGCCGTCGGGGACGGGCTCCACCTGGCGGCCGTCGCGGTAGCCGGTGAGCGTGCCGTACGGGGGCCGCGCCGCGCGCGTGTGGGCGTAGTCGACGGCGACGGCCGCCCCGGCGTCCAGCGAGCCGACCGCCTCGGCCCAGGCGGCCTCGCGCGGCAGCCCGATCTCGGCGCGGGCGCCGGGCTCCGGCGACGGCGGCCACCACCGCTCCAGCCACCGCGCGTCGGCGCCGCGCACCGGCTCGCCGAGGCGCTCCGCGCCGTCGGCCGGGCGGACCAGCACCTGGCGGGGCACGCCCGCCCCGTCCGTCTCGGCGACGTCGAGCGGCACATTGTCCAGCCACTCGTTGGCGAAGAGCAGGCCGCGCACACCGCGCGGCGGCCGGTCGCTCCAGGTGATCCGCGGGTCGAGCCCCGGCGGGCGCGGCGCGCGTTCGACGGCGTGGACGCGTACGCGGCCGGCGACCGGCGCGGGGAGCGCGGCCAGCACTCCGGAGCACAGCTCCGCGCGGCCCGCGCCCATGTCGGTGAAGGCCAGCTCGGCCGGGTGCCCGAGGGCCGCGTCGACCCGGACCAGCAGCTCGGCGACGGCCCCCGCGAAGAGCGCGGAGGCGTGCACGGAGGTACGGAAATGCGCCGCGGGCCGCTCCCGTACGAAGAAGCCCTCGGGGCCGTACAGGGCGCGGTCCATGGCCTCCCGCCAGGGCACCCACCGCTCCCGCCACTCGCTGTCCACGGGGTTAACGGTACGTGTCCGGTGAAGTGTGCCTGCTCACAGGGGAACCTTCCTGACCTGGAGATGCGTCGAAGGCTTGAGCGGGGTGTCTCTCGGGGCCGGTAGTGTTCCGGAGATACCACAGGCGCCGCGACGGCGTGTGCAGCGTGTGTGCAGTGCAGTGAGGGAGTGGACAGCGGATGACTGCCGGAAACGACGGCGCCCCTGAGAACGACGACCCGTTCGGTTATCTCTACCGGTCGGAGGGCGGCGAGCAGCAGCCCGAGCAGGCCCCGGTGCAGCAGCCGGGCATGCCGCGTACCTCGCACCACCAGATCCAGCGGGTCGGTGAGCGTCGTCCGCAGCCGCCGCAGACGCCCTCGGGCTACGGCTACCCGCAGCAGCAGTCGCCCTCCGGCTACGGCTATCCGCAGCAGACCCAGCAGCAGACACAGGCGTACGGCCAGCAGCCCGGCCAGCAGCAGTACGGCGGCCAGCAAGGGCAGCAGGGCCAGCAGGGATATCCGGGTCAGCAGGGTTATCCCGGTCAGCAGCCTCCCGCGCAGCCCCCGCACACCCGTCGCGCGGGCGGCGGCGGCCAGCAGGGCGGCGGCGCGCCCAACCGCAAGGGCCTGCTGATCGCGGCGGTCGCCGTGGTCGCGGCCGTGGCCATCGGCATCGCCTTCGCGATGACCAACGGCTCGGGCGACGGCGACAAGAAGGCCAGCGACAAGCCGTCCAGCCCGGCGGTCACCTCGGCCGCGCCCACCGAGACGACGCCTTCGGCCTCCGCGGAGCCGACCCCCTACGACTCGAAGAAGACCGACGCCTCGACGCTCGTCCTGACGGGCGGCGCGCAGACGAGCACCGAGCACCCGGGCGCGAGCGCGGCGGGCGGCACCTATGTCGACCACCTGACGCAGGTCGGCGCGACCGTGACGTGGACGGTGACGGTGCCGAAGGACGGCCCGTACACGCTCTTCACGTACTACGGGAACGCGGGCGACGACGCGACGCTCACCCTCGGGGTGAACGGCAAGGCGCGCAGCGGCCCCGTCAATCTGAAGAACTACGGCCACTACACGGACTGGGCGAAGGCGTGGAACAACCACACCTACTCCTGGATCGACCTCAAGGAGGGCTCCAACACCGTGACGCTGAGCTGCCAGCAGGGCAATCAGTGCGCGGTCAACCTGGACCAGTTCGAACTCAAGCAGGGCCAGGTCACCGAGTAGCCGCCGCCGGGGCCCGCCCTCACACCGCCGCGCCGGGCTCCGCGGGCACCACCGTCACCTGGGGCAGCAGCTCCGCGTAGACGGCCGCGTCGAATTCGCCCGCCGCGGGCGCCGCGACCGTGGCCGCCGACAGCGCGACGGCCCGCGCCAGCCGGCGCGGCCACGTCAGGCCCTCCGCGAGCCCGGACAGCAGCCCCGCCACCGCCGAGTCGCCCGCGCCCGTCGGATTGCCCGCCAGGCGCGCGGGCGGCAGCGCCTGCCAGCCGCCCTCCTCGGTCAGCGCCAGCATCCCGTCCTCGCCGAGCGAGGCGGCCACCGCGCGGGCGCCGCGCCGCCGGGCGTCACCGGCCGCGCGGGCGGGTTCGGAGAAGCCGGTCAGGCCGGTCAGCTCCACCGCGTTCGGCTTGATCAGGTCGGGGCGCGCGGCCAGCCCGCGGCGCAGCGGCTCCCCGCTGGTGTCCAGCAGCACGAACACCCCGGCGGCCCGCGCCTCGCGCACCAGCTCCGCGTACGCGCCCACCGGCAGTCCCGGCGGCAGGCTGCCGCACAGCGCCACGGCCGTCGCGCGGCCGTCGGCGAGCAGCGCGCGGTAGCGCTCCAGGAACCCGCCCCACTCGCGCGGGGTGACCGTGGGCCCCGGTTCGTTGAACATCGTCGTGTCGCCGGTCGTGTCGTCCACGACGCCCACCGTGCGGCGGGTGGTGCCCGCGATGGGCACCAGCGCGTCGGTCAGCAGCCCGTCGTCGTACTCCGCGGCCCGCTCGGCGAGCCGTTCGCGCAGCTCGGCGCCGACCGGGCCGCCGACGAAGCCGGTGACGACGGCGGGGCGGCCGAGCGCGGCCAGCACGCGGGCGACGTTGAGTCCCTTGCCGCCGGGGCGTTCCGCGGTGTGGGTGACCCGGTGGGTGGAGTGCGGTCGGAGCGACGGGACCCGGTAGGTCACATCGAGGGCGGCGTTCAGCGTGACGGTGATGATCACCTGACGATGATGACAAAAGTACGGCGGTCGGCCCAGTGCGCGCCGACCGCCGTTACGCAGCTTTTAGCGAGAATCCGCGAAAATCGGGTGAACTCACCGCCCGGGCGCCCCCGAACTCACCGCCCGGACGCCCCCGCACACGCCTGCCGGACACCCCCAACACGCCTGCCGGACGCCCCCAACACACCTGCCGGGCGCACCCTCCGGCGACGGCTAGTCGGGCCGGACGACCCACTCGCCCTTGCGCATGACGCCCACCAGGTCGTACGCCGCGTCCAGCACCACCAGGTCCGCGTCCTTGCCGGGCTCCAGCGTGCCGATGCGGTCGTCCAGGCCGAGCAGCCGCGCCGGGTTGGTGGAGATGGCGCGTACGGCGTCGGTCAGCGACAGCCCGTCCAGCGTGACGGCCCGCTTGAAGGCGGTGTCCAGGGTGAGCGTCGACCCGGCGATCGAGCCGCCCTCGACCAGCCGCGCGACCCCGTCGAGCACCTCGACCTTCATCGGGCCCAGGTCGTAGTGGCCGTCGCCGAAACCGGCCGCGTCCATCGCGTCGGTGATGAAGGCGACCCGCCCGGCGCCCGCGCTCCCGAAGGCCAGTTCCAGGACGGCCGGGTGCAGATGCGTACCGTCGTTGATCAGCTCGACGGTCACCCGCTCGTCCTCCAGCAGCGCCGCGATCGGGCCGGGCGCGCGGTGCTGGAGCGGCGGCATCGCGTTGAACAGGTGGGTGGCCACGGTCGCGCCCGCGTCGATGGCCTCCAGCGTCTGCTCGTACGTGGCGTCGGTGTGGCCGATCGCCGCGATCACGCCGAGGTCGGCCAGCAGCCGTACGGAATCGATTCCGCCGGGCAGTTCGGCCGCCAGGGTGACCATCCGGACGGCCCCGCGGCCCGCCTCGACCAGCTTGCGCACATCGGCCGGGTCGGGGTCGCGCAGCAGCGCCTCGTCGTGCGCGCCCTTGCGGCACGGCGAGATGAACGGGCCCTCGTAGTGGATTCCGGCGAGGTCGCCCTGCTCCACCAGCTCGGCCAGCAGCCCGGCCTGCTTGGCCAGGACGTCCAGCGCGTTGGTGACGGTCGAGGCGACCACCGTGGTCGTGCCGTGCGCGCGGTGGGTGCGCACACCGGTGAGGATGTCGTCGGCGGTGCCCGAGGTGAAGGACGCGCCGCCGCCGCCGTGGTTGTGGATGTCCACGAAGCCGGGCACGACGGTGTGGCCCGCGAGGTCCACGGTGGCCGTCGAGACGTGCTCGTCGGCCTCGTTCGCCGCGATCCGGGTGCCCTCGACGGTCAGCCGGCCGCCTTCCACCACACCTGACGGCAGGACCACACGGGCACCCGCCAGCACCGTGCGCTGCGTTGTCGTTACGGGGGCCATCAGGCGGTTACCTCCACGGAGAGTAGATCCCAGGCGAGCAGGCCGGCGCCCAGGCATCCAGCGGTGTCCCCCAGCGCGGCGGGGACGATGAGGGGGAGTTTCTGGAAGGTGATACGTGCCTCCACGGCCGCGCGCAGCGGCCCGAAGAGGGTGTCCCCGGCCTCCGCGAGCCCGCCGCCGATGATCAGCACGCGCGGGTCCAGAAGGGTGAGCCCGGTGACCAGGCCGTCGGCCAGCGCGCCGATCGCCTCGCCCCACACCGCGAGCGCCCGCGGGTCGCCGGTCTCGACGGCGCGCGCGCAGTCCGCGGCGTCCGCGTCCGGGTCGCCGCTCGCCTCGGCCCAGGCGCGCGAGACCGCGCCCGCCGAGGCCAGCGCCTCGAGACAGCCGCGCTGCCCGCAGCCGCACTCCGGTCCGCCGGGGCGGACCACGATGTGCCCGATCTCGCCCGCGTAGCCGTGCGCGCCCGCCTCGATCCGGCCCTCGATGCCGATGGCGCCCGCGATGCCGGTGCCCAGCGGGAGGAAGAGGAAGCGGTCGGCGCCGTTGCCCGCGCCGATCCGGCCCTCGGCGAGGCCGCCGGTGCGGACGTCGTGGCCGAGCGCGACCGGTACGCCGTCCAGTCGCTCGGACATCAACGCCCGCAGCGGGACGTCCTTCCAGCGGAGGTTCGCGGCGTAGACGGCGATCCCGTTGACGTCGTCGACGATGCCGGGCACCGCGACCCCGGCCGCGGCGGCGGGTTCGCCGTACTCGCGCACGCCGTGGTCGCGCAGTTCGGCCGCGAAGTCGAGGATCGCGGCGACCACGGCGTCGGGGCCGCGTTCTCTGCCGGTCGGACGGCGCGCCTGGTGCAGGAGCGTTCCGTCCGCGCCGACCAGCGCGGCCTTCATTCCGGTGCCGCCCACATCGAGAGCGATGACATGTCTCACGGGGACAGTGTCGCGGCTAACACCTAAAAAGGTCTAGTCCACTCCGCGAGGAAAGATCACGCGTCAGGCGGCGTTTGCGGAGCAACGGGACACTCGGGCGCGCCGCGACGGGACATCCGGGGGACACACGACGGACGCCCGCCGGACGTACGCCGGTTCCGTGCCGCTTTCCGTGCCGCTTTCCGGGCCGGTCCCGCGCAGGTCGCGTGCCGCTCGCGTGCCGGTCTCCCGCCGGTCCCGGAGCGCGCCCGTCGCCGGTCCGCGCGCGGACCCGTTGCGCAAGCGATACCACTCATGGTGTAGACCTTGGGCAAAGGTGTGGGGAAGACTCGACGCTTCCGTAGCGGTACGCGAGCAAGTGTGCAAGAAGGCGGTAGGAACGGTGCAGCGGCGACGACTTCACGGCTTGGCGGCGATCGGCATCACGTCGGCCCTGGCGATCACCACTCTTACGGCGTGCGGCAACAGTTCACCGCTGAACAGCGACGTCACCCTGCACTTCGTCGCCGCCGACTACGGCGACCCGAAGACGAACAACAGCTCCAAGACGTACTGGGACGACCTCGCGCGCTCCTTCGAGGCGCGCAACCCGCACATCAAGATCAACGTCGAGATCATCGACTGGGACCACGTGGACGACAAGGTCGCCCAGATGGTCAAGGCGAACAAGGCCCCCGACGTCGCGCAGATCGGCTCCTACGCGGCCTACGCCGCCGGCAAGCAGCTCTACAGCGCCGACGAGCTGTTCCCGATCAGCATGCAGTCGGACTTCATCCCCTCGATGGTCAACGCCGGTTCCGTGGACCGCACCCAGTACGGCATACCCTTCGTCTCCAGCTCGCGCATGTTCTTCTACAACAAGAAGCTCTTCAAGAGCGCGGGCATCAAGCACGCCCCCGAGACCTGGGACGAGCTCAAGGCCGACGCGGTCAAGCTCAAGGCCGACGGCGTGAAGGTGCCCTACGGACTGCCGCTGGCCCCCGAGGAGGCGCAGGCCGAGTCCCTGATGTGGATGCTCGGCGCGCAGGGCGGCTACACCGACACCGTCGGCAGCTACACCTTCGACTCCGCGCCCAACGTCGAGGCGTTCGCCTGGGTCAAGAAGAACCTCGTCCAGACCGGCCTGGTCGGCCCGACCGACCCCGCCAAGACCAACCGCCGCGACACCTTCGCCGCCTTCCTGGCCGGCAAGGCGGGCATGGTCATGGGCCACCCCACCCTGCTCACCCAGGCCAAGGCCGCCGGTATCGACGTCGGCGTCGTCCCGCTGCCCGGCCAGAGCGGCCCCAGCAGCGACACCCTCGGCGTCGCCGACTGGATGATGGCGTTCAAGCAGAACGGCAACCGGGACGCGGACGGCAAATTCCTCCAGTTCGTCTTCAACGAGCAGAATTCGCTGAAGTTCCTCAACCAGTACGGGCTGCTGCCGGTGACCATCACCGCGTCCCAGGCGATGCGGAAGAACCCGGCCAACAAGGACCTGGTCCAGTTCCTGAACCTGCTGCCCGACGCCGTGTTCTACCCGGTCAACAAGACCTCGTGGGGCCCGGTCAGCGACGAGGTCAAGAAGAACATCGGCCAGGCCGTGCACGGCGACCCGAAGACGGTCCTGTCCGACCTCCAGCGCTTCGCGCTCACGACGGACTCCGGCAAGTAGCGGCCCGCGGCGGTACGGTGACGGCCGTCGGGTACGCCGACGGCCCGACCGCACCGACAGGGGAGAGGGGCGCCATGACACGGGAAGAACCGCTCTCCGCGCGCGACATCGCCGTCCTGGCCATCGCCGCCCGCACCTGGACCGGACCGGGACCGCGCGAACGGGCCATACGCGAACGCCTCGGCATGTCCCCGACCGCGTACTTCCAGCTCCTCAACGCCCTGCTGGACGACCCCCGGGCCGTCGCCCACGACCCGGTGACGGTCAACCGGCTGCGCAAGGAGCGCGACGCCCGCCGCGACCTGCGCTGACGGCCCGCGCGGGGCGCGCGTGCCACCGTACGCCGGGCATGCGCCCGGGGGACGCGGGTAGGGTCGGCTGCATGGCCTCCGCCGACATCCCCGCCCCCACCACGCCCGAGGGAAAGGAAGGTCTCGCGGCCCTGCTCGCGCGGCCGGAACGCGCCGTCGTCGCCCTTGACTTCGACGGCACCCTCGCCCCGATCGTGCCCGACCCCGAGCAGGCCCGCGCCCACCCCAGCGCCGTCCCCGCCCTCGTCAGGCTCGCCCCGCACCTCGCCGCCGTCGCCGTCGTCACCGGCCGCCCGGCGGGCGTCGCCGTACGCTACGGCGGCTTCGCCGGGGTCGCGGGACTCGAACACCTCGTCGTGCTCGGCCACTACGGCGCCGAGCGCTGGGACGCGCCCACCGGCTCCGTCCACACCCCCGGCGACCATCCCGGCGTCACCTCGGTCCGCGCCGAGCTGCCCGGCTTCCTCGACCGCAACGGCGCCTGGCGCGGCACCTGGGTGGAGGACAAGGGCCGCGCGGTCGCCGTCCACACCCGCCGCGCCGAGGACCCCGACGCCGCCTTCGAGGCGCTGCGCGGTCCGCTGGCCGAACTCGCCGCCCGGCACGGCCTCATGGTCGAGCCCGGCCGCTTCGTCCTCGAACTGCGCCCGCCCGGCGTGGACAAGGGCGTCGCCCTGGCCGCCTACCTCCGCGAGGTCGGCGCCGGCTCGGTGCTCTACGCGGGCGACGATCTCGGCGACCTCGCCGCCTTCGCCGCCGTCCAGGCCCTGCGCGAGGACGGCCTGCCTGGCCTGCTCGTCGCCAGCGCCGCGCCCGAGACGCCCGAGGAAGTCCTCCGCGCCGCCGACCTCGCCGTCCCCGGCCCCGAGGGCGTCGTCTCCCTCCTCGACGCCCTCGCGGACGCCCTGGACTGAGTCCGGACCCGGTGCTCAGCCGTCCAGGGCGTGCAGCTGGTCCAGGAACCAGCGGGACGGGGGGAGCGCGGTGGCCGCGTCGGCGAGGCGCTTGGTGCGCTCGGCGCGGTCCGCCTCCGGGAGGGTGAGGGCCGTGTGCAGGGCGGCGGCGGTCTCGCGGATGTCGTACGGGTTGACGACGATCGCGTCGTCGCCCAGCTCGGCGAAGGCGCCCGCCTCGCGGGACAGCACCAGGGCCACCCCGTTGTCGGAGACGACGGGGACCTCCTTGGCGACGAGGTTCATGCCGTCCCTGATCGGGTTGACCAGGGCCACGTCGGCGAGCCGGTAGGCGGCCAGGGAGCGGGCGAAGTCGTCGTCGACCTTGAGTAGCACCGGCTGCCAGTCGGGCGTGCCGAATTCGGCGTTGATCTCCTCGGCCAGCCGGGCGACCCCCTCGGTGTACTCGCGGTAGACCGCGAGATCCTGCCGGGAGGGGTAGGCGAAGGCGACGTGGACGACCCGGCTGAGCCATTCGGGGTGCTCCTGGAGGAGCTGCCGGTAGGCGAGCAGGCCGCGCACGATGTTCTTGGACAGTTCCGTACGGTCCACGCGCACGATCAGCTTGCGGTCGGCACCCGTCTCCGACCGCAGCCGCGTGATGCGCTCGGCGACGTCCGGGCGGTGCGAGCGCTCGCGCAGGAAGTCGCCGTCGGCGCCGAGGCCGTGCACGCCGAGCCGGGTCGTACGGCCGCGGTGGGTGACCGCCCGGCCGTCGTCGCCGAGCGTGGCGCCCAGCACGCTGACGCAGCACGCGGCGAAGGCGTCGGCCCAGCGGCGGGTCAGGAACGCGGCGCGGTCCGCGCCGAGGATGCCTTCGAGCAGTTCTGCGGCGATGTCGTCGGGCAGCAGCCGGAAGTAGTCCGGCGGCGCCCACGGGGTGTGCGTGAAGTGGCCGATCCGCAGGTCGGGGCGGCGGGCCCGGAGCAGCGCCGGGACCAGCGACAGGTGGTAGTCCTGCACCAGGACGTGCGCGCCGTCCGCCGCCTCCTCCGCCAGCGCCTCGGCGAACGCCTCGTTGTACGCCTGGTACGCCGCCCACTGGCCGCGGAAGTCCTCGTCGAAGAGCGGCTCGAACGGCGTCTGGTAGAGCAGGTGGTGGACGAACCACAGCACCGAGTTGGCGATGTCGTTGTACGCGGCCTCGAAGACGCTCTCCTCGACGGCGATCATCCGGGCGCCCGGCTCGCCGACCCCGCGCCGTACCGCCTCACGGTCGCCCTCGCCCAGGGCCGCGCACACCCACACCGCGTCCGCCTCGGGGCCGATCGCGCTCAGGCCCGACACCAGGCCGCCGCCGCCGCGTCTGCTGCTCAGCTCCCCGTCGTCCCCCAGCGCATACGAAACCGGCCCCCGATTCGAAGCGACCAGAATCCGTGCCGCACGCGTTTCGACCATGCCGCCAGCCTAGCCGCGCGGGCTCCGCCCCAAACGTCGTGGACCCTCCTGCTCCGTAGGAGACCGCGCCGGTCAGCCCCGCGGCCCCGGCGGCGCGGGCGCCTGGCGGGGGAGCCGTCAGGCGGCGCGGCGGGCGAGATATTCGGGCAGGTGGGCCATGGGCGGACGTTCGTCGACGTCGACGGGGTGGGTGAGCGGGGTGAACCCCCCGGAGGGGTCCCGGTGGAACTGGGTGAGGCGGGGGCGGACCAGGGGCGCCCGGGACAGCCGCAGGCTCGCCGTGCGATAGATGGCGGCCGACATCCGCCCGAGCGCCTGCCCGTCCTGATGCCGGTGGTGCCGGACGCCCACGTCCACCTGCCCGAGCGCGTCGAGCCCCGCCAGGGACAGGGCGTCGATGAGCATGCCCAGCTCCACGCCGTACCCGACGGGGAACGGCAGCCGCTCCAGCAGCGAGCGCCGCGCCGCGTACTCCCCGCCCAGCGGCTGGACGAAGCCCGCCAGCCGCGGCCAGTGCAGATTGAGCAGCGGCCGGGCGACCAGCTCGGTGACCCGCCCGCCGCCCGCCGGCACCACCGCGCCGCCGGTCTCCAGCGGCCGGTCGTACATCGCCTTGACCAGCTCCACGTCCGGCTCGGTGAGCAGCGGCCCGACGATCCCCGACACGAAGCGCGAGTCGAACGAGCGCAGGTCCGCGTCCACGAAACAGACGATCTCGCCGCGGGTGACCAGCAGCGACCGCCACAGCACCTCGCCCTTGCCGGGCAGCGCGGGCAGCCGCGGCAGGATCGCGTCGCGCTGCACCACCCGCGCCCCGGCCCGCGCCGCGACCTGCGCCGTACGGTCGCGGGAGCCGGAGTCGACCACGATCAGCTCGTCGACCAGCGGCACCTCGTCGGTCATCAGGTCGCGGCGGATCGCCGCGACGATCTCGCCGACCGTCGCCTCCTCGTCGAGCGCGGGCAGCACCACGCTGACCGTGCCCTGCGGCCCCGCGGCCCGCTTCGCGGCGAGCAGCAGGTCGAGCGGCCGGTCGGCGGCGGACCAGGACCGCCGCTCCAGCCACCGCTCCACCTCATCGAGCACGATCCCGTCCCCTTTTCGTACGGTGGGAGCCCTCAGAAACCAGCCGGACGGCCGCCCCAGCGGCCATCTCGCCGTTCGGACGACTATCTCAACTGTCACGCTTGTCGGTTACAGTCTTGAACAACGCGTATGACCGCCGCATGCCGGGGGTCATAGCGCGGGACAAACGCGTCGCCGCCGCACAGAAGGCGGGCAGGCGCCATACCGCTCATCCAGAGGGGCAGAGGGAACGGCCCGTTGAAGCCCCGGCAACCCTCCCGCCGACCGCGAGGTCACACGGTGGGGAAGGTGCCAATTCCGTCTTGTGGCGACGTACGTCACAAGGAAGATGAGGAGAAAGGGCCTCGCCATCATGGCTGTGCAGACCGTCGCCAGCACCCACGACAGCACCAGCACTCCCCCCTTCGGACCCGCCTCCGCGCTGTCCTGCCGGGAGTGCGGCACCCGCTTCCCGCTGAGCCCGATCTTCGCCTGCGAGGAGTGTTTCGGGCCCCTCGAAGTCGCGTACGACCTGCCGCTCGGCGACCCCGAGTCGCTGCGCAAGCGGATCGAGGCGGGACCCACCAGCATCTGGCGGTACGCGCCGCTGCTGCCGGTCCCCGCCGACGTCACCGACAAGCCCAACCTCCACCCGGGCTGGACCAAGCTCGTCAAGGCCGACAACCTCGCCCGTGAACTGGGCATCACCGGCGGCCTGCACATCAAGGACGACTCCGGCAACCCGACGCACTCCTTCAAGGACCGCGTCGTCGCCATCGCCCTGGAGGCCGCCCGCACCTTCGGCCTCACCACGCTCTCCTGCTCCTCCACCGGCAACCTCGCGGGCGCCGTCGGCGCCGCCGCCGCGCGCGCCGGTTTCCGCTCCTGCGTGTTCATCCCGCACGACCTGGAGGCGGGCAAGGTCGTCATGGCCGCGGTCTACGGCGGCGAACTGGTCGGCATCGAGGGCTCGTACGACGACGTGAACCGCTTCTGCTCCGAGCTGATCGGCGACCCGATCGGCGAGGGCTGGGGCTTCGTCAACGTCAATCTGCGGCCCTACTACGGCGAGGGCTCCAAGACCCTGGCGTACGAGATCTGCGAACAGCTCGGCTGGCGCATCCCCGACAACCTGGTGATCCCGATCGCGTCCGGCTCCCAGCTCACCAAGATCGACAAGGGCCTGCGCGAGCTGATCGCGCTCGGCCTGGTCGAGGACAAGCCGTACAAGATCTACGGCGCCCAGGCCGAGGGCTGCTCGCCGGTCTCGGCGGCGTTCAAGGCAGGGCACGACGTGGTGCGGCCGGTGAAACCGGACACCATCGCCAAGTCGCTGGCGATCGGCAACCCGGCGGACGGCCCGTACGTGCTGGACATCGCCCGGCGGACCGGCGGCGCGGTCGACGACGTGAACGACGAGCAGGTCGTGGACGCGATCAAGCTGCTCGCGCGCACCGAGGGGATCTTCGCGGAGACCGCGGGCGGGGTGACCGTGGGGGTGCTGAAGAAGCTGATCGAGACCGGGCAGCTCGACCCGGCCGCCGAGACCGTCGTCCTCAACACCGGCGACGGACTGAAGACTTTGGACGCGGTGGCACCGACCACCGGCCCGACCGCCACCATCCGCCCGACCCTTGACGCGTTCCGAGAGGCTGGCCTCGCATGAGTGCTTCTGTTCGTATCCCCACCATTCTCCGCACCTACACCGGCGGCCAGGCCGAGGTTCCGGCCGAGGGCGGCACGCTGGCCGAGGTGATCGACTCGCTGGAGAAGAATCACGCGGGCATTTCGGCGCGCGTTCTCGACGACACCGGAAAACTCCGTCGTTTCGTGAACGTCTATGTCAACGACGACGATGTTCGCTTTTCCGACGGTCTCGCCACCGCTGTCCCCGACGGCGCGAGCGTTTCGATCATTCCGGCGGTAGCGGGCGGCTGATCAACTTCCCGTAACGGCCCGGCTACACCTGCTGTTTTGTGCCCCATTCACCCTTTTGTGGTGGATGGGGCACAGTGCTGTAGGGGGGCCGGACCGGGCCGAACGGCCGTGTCCGGGGCGGTAGTTGAAAGGTTGTACTGTTGCCACGGGCAAGTTGCCGCCGCGAACGGTCAGTGCGGCGATTTATCGCCAAATTCACGTGTGGATTGTCGCATAGGCGACGTATGTCCGGTCCGAGATGCCCCGCCATAGCGCCCTATTCTGGTGTATTTCCGATCGGTCGCTCCCCGAATTCTCGTCCGATTGACCTGTTGCAGAGGGCATCCGTGCAGATACATTCAGCCGCGGTCGACGCGTTCCGGCGCACACCATCAGGGATCCCCTGTCGCTCAGACAACGGCTTCCCCGGCGGTGAGGTCTGACCCGGACCCGCGGAGTGCGGGGCCGCGATAGGGCCAGTAATAGGGGAGTTAGGAATGGCTCAGGGCACCGTCAAGTGGTTCAACGCGGAGAAGGGCTACGGCTTCATCGCGGTCGACGGTGGTGCGGATGTCTTCGTCCACTACAGCGCGATTCAGATGGACGGTTACCGCACCCTCGAAGAAGGCCAGCGGGTCGAGTTCGAGATCTCGCAGGGTCAGAAGGGGCCGCAGGCGGACATGGTCCGGCTGGCCACCGCCTGACGGCCCGGCGCGCTCGGCGACCGACACGACGCACTCACGCACCAAGGGTCCGTACCTCTCAGGGGGGACGGGCCCTTCGTGCGTGGCCCGGAGTTGTCCACAGGCGCTTGCACTCGATGGGGTCGAGTGCTAATCATTGGCGTTAGCACTCTCCTAGTGAGAGTGCTGAAGGACCGGGTCGGTGAGGCCCGCCCGGCCGCCGGGAAGGAACCGGCGACCAGGTCGGCCGTCCGTCGCGGGCACCACACGGTCCGAGCCGTCGCCCCCTGCTCCGGTGGGGGAACCCCAGTCCGCGGAGGACACTTCACATGGCAAAGATCATCGCGTTCGACGAGGAGGCACGGCGCGGTCTCGAGCGCGGGATGAACCAGCTCGCCGACGCCGTCAAGGTCACCCTCGGCCCGAAGGGCCGCAACGTCGTCCTCGAGAAGAAGTGGGGCGCCCCCACGATCACCAACGATGGTGTGTCCATCGCCAAGGAGATCGAGCTCGAGGACCCGTACGAGAAGATCGGCGCCGAGCTGGTCAAGGAGGTCGCGAAGAAGACCGACGACGTCGCGGGTGACGGCACCACCACCGCGACCGTCCTGGCCCAGGCCCTGGTCAAGGAAGGGCTGCGCAACGTCGCGGCCGGCGCCAACCCGATGGCCCTCAAGCGCGGCATCGAGAAGGCCGTCGAGGCCGTCTCCGCCGCTCTGCTGGAGCAGGCCAAGGACGTGGAGACCAAGGAGCAGATCGCTTCGACCGCCTCCATCTCCGCCGCCGACACCCAGATCGGCGAGCTGATCGCCGAGGCCATGGACAAGGTCGGCAAGGAAGGCGTCATCACCGTCGAGGAGTCGCAGACCTTCGGGCTCGAGCTCGAGCTCACCGAGGGCATGCGCTTCGACAAGGGCTTCATCTCCGCCTACTTCGCGACCGACCTGGAGCGTATGGAGGCGTCGCTCGACGACCCGTACATCCTGATCGTCAACTCCAAGATCTCCTCGGTGAAGGACCTGCTCCCGCTGCTGGAGAAGGTCATGCAGTCCGGCAAGCCGCTGCTGATCATCGCCGAGGACGTCGAGGGCGAGGCCCTGTCGACCCTGGTGGTCAACAAGATCCGCGGCACCTTCAAGTCCGTCGCCGTCAAGGCGCCCGGCTTCGGTGACCGTCGCAAGGCCATGCTCGGCGACATCGCCATCCTCACCGGTGGCACCGTCATCTCCGAAGAGGTCGGCCTCAAGCTGGAGAACGCGGGCCTGGACCTGCTCGGCCGCGCCCGTACCGTCGTCATCACCAAGGACGAGACCACCATCGTCGACGGTGCCGGTGACAGCGACCAGGTCGCCGGGCGGGTCAACCAGATCCGCGCCGAGATCGACAACAGCGACTCGGACTACGACCGCGAGAAGCTCCAGGAGCGCCTGGCGAAGCTGGCCGGCGGCGTGGCCGTCATCAAGGCCGGTGCCGCCACCGAGGTCGAGCTCAAGGAGCGCAAGCACCGCATCGAGGACGCGGTGCGCAACGCGAAGGCCGCCGTGGAAGAGGGCATCGTCGCCGGTGGCGGCGTGGCTCTGCTCCAGGCGACCGCGGTCTTCGAGAAGCTGGAGCTCGAGGGCGACGAGGCGACCGGTGCCAACGCCGTGAAGCTCGCGCTGGAGGCCCCGCTGAAGCAGATCGCCGTCAACGGTGGTCTCGAAGGCGGCGTCATCGTCGAGAAGGTGCGCAACCTGCCCGTCGGCCACGGCCTCAACGCCGCGACCGGTGAGTACGTCGACATGATCGCCGAGGGCATCATCGACCCGGCGAAGGTCACGCGCTCCGCGCTCCAGAACGCGGCCTCCATCGCCGCGCTGTTCCTCACCACCGAGGCCGTCATCGCCGACAAGCCGGAGAAGGCCGCCCCCGGCGGCGCTCCGGGCGGCATGCCCGGCGGTGACATGGACTTCTGATCCACGGGGCGCGAGCCCGGATCAGCAGGACCGCACGACGGCACCCCCCGGTCACCCGGGGGGTGCCGTCTTTGTGTCCGGCGCATTGTTCGGAACAATTCACCAAGACTGTCCCAAAACGGGGCAATTTTGAATTACCGTCAGATGCCGGTAGCAGGACAAGTACGGGGGGTACCGGGGTCAAACCTGCTGCTAGGCTCTCATTGCTTGGCAAGTGTCATGCGCAAGTGTTCCGCATTTTTGTTCGGATTTGAAAGAGATTCCGCAAATGGCGGCCCCTCGCCTGAAGAGAGCCTCATGACGTCCTACTTACATGATCCAGCACTTTGGGGCCTGATCGCAGGTACTCCTGTCGCCGCGACCGCGATTGCGCTCAGCCGGAAAACTAATGCGAAGCTCCGTGCCGCGCTCGCCGAGCAGTCGGCGCGCCGCGCCTCCCTGGAAGTCGGCCGCGAGCAGATCGTGGATGAGGCCAGACGCCGGGCCGAGGAGGGCACCAAGAGCGTGCTCAAGGCCGCCATGCGCACCCTCCAGGGTCTGGCGGGCGAGCAGCAGGTCGCCATCGCGAAGCTCCAGCGGGAGAACGGCGAGCACGCGGCGCTCCAGGGCCTGTTGGACGTGGACCACGGCAACGCGCAGTTCACCCGGCGCGCCCAGTCCATAGCCGTGCTCTGCGACGGCTGGCTCGGCCGCCGCAAGAACGCGGCGTCGGTCTACGACGTGGTCCGCAGCGCCAAGGGCCGCATCCGGCATTTCACGCGCGTGGAAATCCGTTCGCAGAGCAATTTCGCGGTGGTGAGCCGCGCGGTCGAACCGGTCGCACTCGCCCTTTCCGAACTGCTCGACAACGCCACGAGTTATTCGGCCCCTGAAACGTCCATCGAAATCAATATCCAGCCCGTGCCCAAGGGCGTCTGCATCGTCGTCGACGACGCGGGTGTCGGCATGAGCGACGAAGAGAAGACGCTGGCGGGAGAACTCCTCACCGGCCAGCGCACTCCGGGTGTCTCCGGCCTCGGAAATCCGCCGCAATTCGGTTTCGCGGTGATCGGCGTACTCGCCAACCGTTACGGATTCAGCGTCTCGGTGGATTCCACCTCGCCGTACGGCGGAGTGCGCGCCGTGCTGCTGCTCCCCGACGAACTCCTCACCACCACCATCGAGCCCGAGGAGACTCCCGTCGTGGGTGAAGCGTCCGAGCCGGTGGAGCAGAGCGCGCCCGAGCCGGTGGTGCCCGCCACCACCTTCGGCGGCCTGCCCAAGCGGCGGCGCTTCCGGCACCCGATCTCGATAGTGCCCACGGCCGAGGAGCGGTCCGACGACAGAACCGGTGACAGAGCCGGGGACAGAGTCGAGCGGGCGCCCGAGCCGGTGCGCGACAGCCACGAAGTCGCCTCCCGCATGGGCGCGTTCCAGCGGGGCACTCAGTCCGGCCGCCGTTCCATCGGCGCGAGCAGCGAAGGGCAGGACGCCCAATGAGCCCAATGATCGGAAGAGATCTGTCGTGGATGCTCGACAGCGCCCTTGAGGTGCCCGAGGCCCGGCACGCGATCCTGGTGTCGGCCGACGGCCTGCTGATGGCCCGCTCCAACGAGGTCGGCAGGGACCACGCCGACACCGTCGCGGCGGCGATGAGCGGCATGCAGTCGCTGAGCCGTACGGTGTCCGACTTCGTCGGCGGCGACGACCGCCGCCAGGAGTGGCGGCAGACCCTGGTGGAGTTCGACCACGGCTGGGTCTTCCTCATCTCGGCAGGTGAAGGCGCCTATCTCGCGGTCTCCGCGTCCCCGGACGCGGACCTCGCGGAGATCACCTTCCGGATGCAGCAGCTCGTCGGCCAACTCGGCAAGGTGCTGACCACACCTCCTCGCGAGAACGCTGACGTCAATTGACGGGCGAACCGGAGCTGGAGTTAGAAGCCACGGAATTAGTACGCCCGTATGTGATCACCAACGGTCGCGAGCTTCCGGTCGACGGCGGCTTCACGATGATCACACTGGTCGCCGTATCCGAAAACGCGCCCCGGACAAGGGTTCTTGATCCCGAGAAGCTGCGGGTGATGGAACTGTGCTCGGGCGGCTATCTCGCGGTCGCGGAGATCGCCGCGCACACCGGGCTGCCGATGGGCGTGGTCAAGATCCTTCTGTCGGATCTGGTGGAGGACGGGTATCTGCTCGCGCGGGCACCCGTTCCCCGCGCGCAGTTGGTCGAGAGGGAACTGCTGGAGGAGGTGCTGCATGGGCTCCGGGCTCGCTTCGGATAGGGACAGTGCTCCCCAGACGCCGCGCGAGAACGTCTATCTGCCCAGTTCGGTACGGACGGTCGCCAAGATCCTCGTGGTCGGGCACTTCGCCGTGGGCAAGACGACGTTCATCGGCACCATGTCGGAGATCCCGCCGCTGCGCACCGAGGAAGTGATGACGCAGGCCAGCGCGGACATCGACGACCTCAGGGGCGCGCCCAACAAGACCACCACCACGGTCGCGATGGACTTCGGCCGGCTGACCCTCAGCGACGAACTGGTGCTGTACATGTTCGGTACGCCGGGCCAGCAGCGGTTCGTGCGGCTGTGGGAGGACCTGTCGCGCGGCGCGCTCGGCGCGCTCGTGCTGGTCGACCCGCTGCGGCTCCAGGAGTCCTTCCCCGTGATGGACCTCGTGGAGCGGCACGGTCTGCCGTACGCCATCGCCGTGAACCGCTTCGACGGTGCGCCCCCGCACTCGCTCGAAGAGGTGCGCGAGGCGCTGGATCTGCTTCCCGAGACCCCGGTGGTCTCGTGCGACGCACGCGACGAGCGGTCATCGGCGGGTTCACTGATCGCTCTGGTGCAGTATTTGCAGTCTCGCCTCAACTAGTAGGTCACCGCAGGTAGTTCAGGTAGCTCAGGTATTTCAACGAGGAGCACAGGCATGCAGACCCCTCCGGACTTCCAGGCCCCGCCGCCCGGCTGCCCCGCGCACGACAGCGGCCAGAGTGTGCCGCTGTACGGCCCGGAGTTCGCCGCCGCTCCGGAGGCGTTCTACTCCTACATGCGGCAGTTCGGCCCGAGCGCTCCGGTGGAGCTGGCGCCGGGCGTGGAGGCCGAACTCGTCACGGACTACACGGAGGCGCTGCGGGTCCTCCAGAACCCGGGCACCTTCGCCCGCGACTCGCGCCGCTGGCGCGCGATGAACGAGGGTCAGATACCGGCGGACAGCCCGGTGATGGGGATGATGGCCTACCGGCCGAATCTGCTGTTCTCCGACGGCGCCGAGCACATGCGGCTGCGGCAGGCGGCGACCGACAGCCTGGCCATGGTCGACTCGCACCGGCTGAGCCGGCACGTCGACCAGGTCGCCTCGTATCTGATCAGCCAGTTCAGCGCCAAGGGGCGGGCCGACCTGGTCGCCGACTACGCGCAGCAGGTGCCGCTGCTGGTCTTCAACGACCTCTTCGGCTGCACCGAGGACATCGGCAACCGGCTGGTGTTCGGGATCTCCGGCATCTTCGATGGCATCGATGTCGAGAAGTCGCTGGAGGTGCTGACCGGGGCGCTGGTCGAACTGGTCGAGCTGAAGCGGACCACGCCGGGCGAGGACATCACCTCCTGGATGATGCAGCACCGCTCCGCGCTGACCACCGAGGAGATGATCCACCAGCTCTTCCCGATGATCGCCGCGGGTACCGAGCCGGTGCAGAACATGATCTCCAGCGCGCTGCGGCTGCTGCTGTCCGACGACAAGTACGCCGACAGCCAGCACATGGCGGGCCTGCTGGTCGAGGACGCGCTCAACGACGTGCTGTGGAACTACCCGCCGATGGCCAACTACGGCGTGCACTACCCGGTGCACGACGTGGACCTCGCCGGGATCACGCTGCGCGCGGGCGACCCCGTGGTGATCAGTTACGCGGCGGCCAACACCGACCCGAGCCTGGGCGGCGGCGGCCAGACGATGAGCAAGCGGGCGCACCTGGGCTGGGGCGCGGGTCCCCATGTCTGCCCGGCCAAGGACCCGGCCACGCTGATCTCGCTGCGGGCCATCGAGAAGCTGCTCAACACGCTGCCGGACATCGACCTGGCGGTGCCGGTGGAGAGCCTGACCTGGCGTCCGGGCCCCTTCCACCGCGCGCTCACCTCGCTGCCCGCCCGGTTCACCCCGGCGCGGCAGCCGGTGCGCTCGCAGGAGAGCCAGTCGGCTCAGGCTCCGGCCGACCACACGCAGGGCAAGCCGAAGGCGGCCAGCCGCTGGAGCTCGTTCCTCAACTGGCTCAAGGCGTAACACGCGGCGACGCACAAGTCGAAAACCGGCCGACCGCGGCTTTGCGGTCGGCCGGTTTCGATAAAGAACGGACCTGGCCGGAAATCATCGCCGACGGTGTGACGCTTGCCACAATTACGAGCAGTGTCCGATCGGATACGCATCTCGTGCCCAGGGTATGCAGGACAGGTCAATCCGGCCTGGCATTGAGGACCAAGGAGAAATGCCGCCATGGTCACACCGTATTCGGTCGCCCCCACCGACCGGCGAAGAGTTGTATCACTTTTTTCCCGACTCCGTAAGCCCGGCGGACAGGAAAGTCCGCTGCCTCTTTACGACGAGCTTCGCTCGATGGGGGATGTCGTCCCAGCGCCCTGGGGCGGCCACCTGATCACGTCGTTCGGCCTCAGTGACCAGGTGCTGAGGGACCGGGCCTGGCGTGTGACCGACAACGAATGGGCCGCCAGGCAAGGCCAGGGAACGCGCTGGAGCGCGCCTTCCTCACGGCAGATCGGTCAGACTCTGGTCCGGCTCAATCCACCGCATCACACATTGATGCGCCGCTCGGTCGGAAATATGTTCGACCGGAGGGCGCTCGGTGACATTCGGATATCGGTGGAAAAGACAACGGACCGCCTGGTCGGCCGGCTCGCGGAACGCCTGCGCGACGGAGTGGCCGATTTTGTCTCACTGGTGAGCGAGGAGCTGCCGGTGCGCGCGATAGGGGAGTGGATGGGTTTGCCCTCCGCTGACTTCCCCCTTTTGCGGGACTTGACCCACGCCCAGGTGTTCACCCAGGAGCTGCTGCCCACCCCGAGCCAGCTCGCGATCTCCGACGAAGCCACCGTGACACTGCACCAGTACTTCGCCGCGCTGGTGCGCGAAAGGCGCAGGTCACCGGGGGACGACCCGGTCTCGCAGTGGCTGCGCACCTGGGACGGGCTGGAGCCGGACCGCGACCGCGCCGACGAGGCCGTCTACTACCTCGCGCTGCTGGTGGTGCTCGCCGCCCTGGAGACCACCTCCAATCTGCTGTCCACCATGACGTGGCTGATCGCCGAGCACCCCCGCCAGATGGGCTGGCTGCGCGCCCACCCGCAGGACATCCCCGGCGCCGTCGAGGAGGTGCTGCGCTACGACCCGCCGATACACGTCGTGACGCGGGTCGCGGGCGACGACATGACGCTCGCGGGCATCGAGGTGCCCAAGGACGAGACCGTCCACCTGATGCTCGCCGCCGCCAACCACGACCCCGCGCAGTACGCCGACCCGCACATCTTCGACATCCGCCGCAAGGTCAGCCACCTCAGCTTCGGCGGCGGCATCCACTACTGCGTCGGCGCCCCGCTGGCCAGGATGGAGGCCACCGCGCTGCTGACCGCGCTGCTCAGGAAGCTGCCGGGACTGAGCGTCCACCGCGACCCCGAGTGGGCGCCGCGGGTCGCCTTCCGGCGGATGACGACACTGACGGTGTCCGACTCCGCGTCCGCCCGCGTCCCCGAACAGGCGGGCCCCAGAGACCTGTAGGCCGCACGCGGCACGACCGTACGAGAGAACCGGTGGCGAACGACAGCATGATGAACTACTTCAAGGTCCTGCGCGTCAGCCAGGAAGGAGCGCTGCTGCGCGTACGGCTGAACACCCCGGAGACCGGGAACGCCGTCACCGGCCCGGTCCTGGACGAACTGCTGGCCGTACTGCGCTCGGTGCAGGACCACCCCGGCATACGGGTGCTCGAACTCTCCGGCGCCGGCGAGCACTTCTGCCTCGGCGGCGACCGCAGGGAATTCGCCGAGTCGCTGGCCGCCGACCCCACGGGGTCCGGCCTGCGGACCATGGGCAACAAGGCGCGGCAGGTGTGCGAGGCGCTCGCCACGCTCGGCGCCGTCACCGTCGCGCGGGTGCACGGCGACGTGATCGGCGCGGGCGTGGCGCTCGCGATGTTCTGCGACCTGCGGGTCGGCGCCGACACCAGCCGGTTCCGGCTGCCCGAGCTGGCGTTGGGCCTGCCGCCCGCCTGGGGCGGCATCCTGCCCCGGCTGCTCAACGAGGTGGGAGCCGCCCGCATCCGCGAACTCGTCCTCACCGGCGAGGCGTTCGACGCGGCCAGGGCCGTCGAGCTGTCCGTCCTGCACAAGGCCGTGCCCGAGGCCGGGCTGGACGCCGCCGTCGACCAGTGGGCGCGGCCCATGCTCCGCCGCTCCCCGGCCGCGCTGCGCGCCGCCAAGACGATGCTCAACGCGTACGGCGGCGCCCACCGCCTGGCGGACGCCACCCTCTTCGACGGCGAATGGCTGGCCTCGGTGCTGATGGCGGCCGAGTCGGCCAAGCGCCAGTGAACTCCCGCTCCCGCGCGGCTACTTCGGCGCGGCCTCCAGCGCCTGCCGCAGGTGGCCGCCCGACTCCGTCAGCAGCCGGGCCGCCGTGGCCGCGTCCACATGGGCGAGCAGCGTCAAGATCGCGTGCTTGACCTCGCCGTCGGTGGCGGTCAGCGCGTCCTCGATCGCCTCCTCGTCCGCGCCGGTGGCCAGCGCGACGATCCGCCGCGAGCGCGCCCGCAGCTTCTCGTTGGAGGCCCGCACGTCGACCATGAGGTTCCCGTACGTCTTGCCGAGCCGGATCATCGTGATGGTCGAGAGCATGTTGAGCACGAGCTTCTGCGCGGTGCCGGACTTCAACCGGGTGGAACCGGCGATCAGTTCGGGCCCGACGACGACCTCGATGCCGTGGTCGGCCGCCGCCGCGAGCGGCGAGTCCGCGTTGCAGGACAGGCCCACGGTGAGCGCCCCCGTGGCGCGCGCGTACTCCACCGCGCCGACCGCGTAGGGAGTGCGCCCGGAGGCGGAGACGCCGACGACGCTGTCGGCCGGGGTCAGTCCGAGCGCGGCGAGGTCGGCGGCGGCCAGCTCCTTGCTGTCCTCCGCGCCCTCGATGGAGGTGATCATCGCGGACGGGCCGCCCGCGATCAGTCCGAGCACCTCGCGTCCGGGCGTGGTGTTGAAGGTCGGCGGGCACTCGCTCGCGTCGAGCACGCCGAGCCTGCCCGCCGTACCGGCGCCCGCGTAGATCAGCCGTCCGCCGCGTTCCATCCGGGCGGCGATCCCGTCGATGGCGGCGGCGATCACGGGCAACTGCCCGGCGACCGCGGCCGGAACGGTGGCGTCCTCACCGTTCATGGTCCGCGCGATCTCCAGGGTGGGCATCCGGTCGATCTCGGCGAGCTCGGGCCGGAACGCCTCGGTGGTGAGGGTCTCCAGCTCGCGGCGCAGCTCGGTGTAGTGCGACATATGCGGCTCGTTCATCCTTCTGCTGTGGGGGTCGTGGAGTGGTGCGGACCGGCCGTCAGGCGCGGCCCGAGCGGGGACTGTGCCGGTGCGCGAGCGCTTCGTACGAGGCGGACAGCGCCGGGGCCGCGGTCTCGTAGGTGCGCTGCGCGACGCCGATGAACAGACAGTCGACGACGAGGAGCTGACTCGTACGACTGGACATCGCGGCGGGCCGCAGCTCGCTCTCGCGGGAGGTGGACGTGGTCAGCACCAGATCGGCGTACTGCGTGACCGCGCCGTCCGCCCGGCCGGTGATGGCGATGGTCGTCGCCCCCCGGTCGAACGCGGCCCGCAGCGGCTCGATGACGTCGTGCGTACTGCCCGAGTGCGTGATGGCCAGGGCCACATCGCCCGGCTTGAGCTGTACGGCGTTGGTGACCGCCAGGTGCGGGTCGGCGTGCGCGTGCGCGATCAGGCCGATCCGCAGCAGCTTCTGCGCCAGGTCCTGGCCGACCAGCGCGGACGCGGCTATCCCGTAGATGTCGGTCCGCCGGGCCGCGGCCAACGCGGCGACGGCGGCCTCCAGTTGGCCCATGTCGAGCTGGGCGGCGGTGTCGGCGAGGGTCTGCTGCTCCTCCATGGCCAGCTTGGTGACCACGTCGGCGAGCGGGTCGTCGACGGCGATGTCGGCGGTGACGGCGGGCGGCGCCCCGGTGGCCTGCTGGGCGGCGAGCGCGGCCAGCGCCAGCCGCAGATCGCGGTAGCCGGGGTAGCCCAGCAGCCGGGCGGTGCGGACGACGGTCGCCTCGCTGGTGCCGGTACGCACCGCGAGCGCCGTGACGGTCAGATGGGCACAGCCCGCCGGATCACCCGCGACGGCTTCCGCGACCCGGTGCATGGACCGGGTCATCGACGGCGCGAGGGTGCGGACCTTGGCGGCGAGGGCCCCCGGGTCGGGGGGCGTGACGGGGAGGACGGGCGCGCCGGACACGCCGCGGAGGGCGCGGACGCTCGGGGAGAAAGTTTCCTTCACGCTATAGGTCACCTTCTGAAAGGTATTTTCAGAGACGGCCGTACGTCAAGGCACCCGACGATCACGGCGTCCGCGTCCGCCGGGCTTGCGACAATGGAGGGATGGAAGGTGAAACCGTGCTGCATGGTGCCCGCGCTCTCGTGCTGTCCGACCTCAGCGCCCGCGGTGTCGCGGAGGCCGATATCGTCTCGCTGGTCGAGGACGCCGTCAGCAAGCGCCGCTGGTGGCTGGAGCAGTGGCCGGACGGCGCGGAGTACATCCCCGGGCTGCTCGCCCAGGACGTCCAGGACGCCCTGCTCGAACGCTACGGGCGCTGGCCGCTGTGCCCCGACTGCGACGACCCGCACGCCCTGGCCGTCGAACCCGAGCTCGGCCCCGACCCGCGCTGGGTCTGCGAGGCCCGCGGCGCCGTCGTCGCCCCCGTCGGCGCCCTGACCCCGGTGAACCCGGTATGACCCACGACACCGAGTCGGACCCCTCATGACCCTCTACATCGACCCGCCGACCTGGCCCGGCCACGGCCGCCACTGGTCCCACCTGGTCAGCGACGTCTCCTACGCCGAACTGCACGCCTTCGCCGCCCGCCTCGGCGCCCCGTCCCGCGCCTTCGAACGCGACCACTACGACATCCCCTCCGAGCGGTACGCCGACGCGGTCGCCCTCGGCGCGGTCGAGACCGGCAGCAAGGAGATCGTCCGCCTGCTGACCGCCGCGGGCCTGCGGCGGCGCAAATACGTCAGGCCGTGAGCAGGTCCGGCTCCGTCAGGCCGTGAGCAGCTCCAGCTCCGTCGTCAGATTGCGGCGGGCCGTGCGCTCCCACTGGTCCTTGCCGTAAGGGGTGCGGAACAGGGCGGGGAGGGCGAGGAGTTGGCGCAGGACGGCGGCGCGGCCGGCGCGGAAGGCGTCGTCGGGGACGAAGCCGTACTCGGAGCGGACGGCGGCGGCGTAGGCCGCGTAGGCGGCGGGGTCGCCGGCCAGGACGGCGAGGTCGGCGTCGCAGAGGACCTCGCCGTTGTGGTCGCCCTCGGCCGGGTCGTGGGTGACCGTCAGACGCACCAGGCGGGCGACCTCGGCGGTGCGGTCGGCGGCCACGCCCGCCTCGGGCAGGGCGCGTTCGGCGAGGTGGGCGCTGCGCTCCTCGTTCTCCGAGCGGTCGGGGCGGTAGACCGCGTCGTGGAACCAGGCGGCGAGGGCCACCGCGTCCGGATCGGCGGCGTACGCGGTCAGTTCGGTGGCGTGGTCCAGGACCGCCTGGAGATGGTCCAGCGTGTGGTAACGCCGCTGCGGTTCGGCCCAGCGGCCGAGCAGATCGGCGCCGTACGGCGCGGGGTCGGGGGCGGGCGCGTCGTCCGCTGTCGGCTCCTGGCAGCGGCGCAGCAGGTCGCACCACTCGGCGAGCAGGGCGTCGTAGCGGGGGTGAGGGGCGGCGGGCGTGAAGGACATGCCGGTAATTGTGCGCTACACGTCTCGCGCGGGAGTGACGCATGTGGCACCCTTGCTCATATGTCTAGACCAATCTTCGAGGTGATCGCCCTCGGCGCGGACGATGCCGTAGCGGCCCGGGACGGCGGCGCGGACCGCCTCGAACTGGTCACCGATATGGCCGCGGACGGGCTCACCCCCTCCCGCGCCACCTTCGGGGCGATCAGGGCGGCCGTCGACATCCCGCTGCGCGTCATGCTGCGGCTGTCCGACGGATTCAGCGCCGGTGACGCGCGCGACCTCGACGCCCTGTGCGCCGCCGCGCAGTCCCTGCGGTCCGAGGGCGCCGACGAGTTCGTCCTCGGCTTCCTCGACGACGGCGGGCGCGCCGACCTCGACGCCGTGCACGCGCTGGTCGACGTCATCGACGGCTGCCGCTGGACCTTCCACCGGGCCATCGACCGCGCCGCCGACCGCGACGCGCTCCGCCTCCAGCTCGCCGGGCTGCCGGGCCTCGACACATACCTCACCGCGGGCGCCGCGGACGGCGTGCCCGCCGGGCTCCCGGTGCTCTGCGACGAGGCCGCGCGCACCGGCGAGCCGGGGTACGAACCCCAGCTCCTCGTCGGCGGCGGCCTGCTCCTGGAGCATGTGCCGCACCTGCGCGGCGCCGGGCTCGACGGCTTCCACGTCGGCGGCGCCGTGCGCCCCGCGGGCTGGGCCTCCCCGGTCGACGTCCGCGCCGTCGCCCGCTGGCGCACCGCCCTGGACACCCCGGTCCCGGTCTCCTGAGGCCGGGCGGTACGGCCGTCGCGCCGCCCCGGACGGTCCCGCCGGGCCGGGGCGCGTACCGGCGGTTGTCGTACCCCCGCGCCACAATGGAGCCATGAGCGTCATGGACCTGGGCGAGCTGCGGCTTCTCCGGCGTGCCCGCGACCGTATGGACCGCGAGTACGCCCAGCCGCTCGACGTCCCGGCCCTGGCCCGGACCGCGCTGATGTCGACCGGCCACTTCAGCCGCCAGTTCCGCGCGGCGTACGGCGAGACCCCGTACTCCTACCTCATGACCCGCCGCATCGAGCGCGCCACCGCCCTCCTGCGGCGCGGCGACGTCAGCGTCACCGACGCCTGCTTCGCCGTCGGCTGCACCAGCCTCGGCTCCTTCTCCGCCCGCTTCACCCAGATCGTCGGTGAGACCCCCAGCGCCTACCGCGCCCGCGACCACAGCGACTTGGAGGTCGTCCCCGGCTGCCAGGTCATGCTGGTGACCCGCCCCCGCAAGACGGGAGGCGCCGCCGCGCGTTCGCCGCTGTGAGCCCGCGCCCGTCGCCTCCGATATCGGCCGCACAGCCCCTAGCATCGGCCGTATGACCGTTTCCATCAGTGCCGTGCACGTCTTCGTCGACGACCCCGACGCCGCCCTCGTCTTCTACCGGGACACCCTCGGTCTCACCGTGCGCAATGAGGTCGAGCACGACGGCTTCCGGTGGATCACGCTGACGACCAAGAGCCAGCCGGAGATCCAGATCGTGCTGTCGCAGCCGCACGCGGGGCGGTCGAAGGAGGACGGGGACACGCTGGCGGCGCTGCTGGCCAAGGGGGAACTGCGGCCGCTGCACTTCCGCAGCGACGACCTCGACGCGACGTTCGAGGCCGTCGCGGGGGCGGCGGGGGCCGAGGTGCTCCAGGAGCCCGCCAGCCAGCCGTGGGGGGTACGGGACGGCGCCGTACGGGATCCGGCGGGCAACTTCTTCCGCATCGAGCAGGCGTAGCGCGCAGCGGCGCGCCAGCCAGACGAGACCTTGCGGACGCGGCCTAGGCCGGGGCCAGGGCCTCGGGGAGCGGCGCGGTGTGCAGCACCGCGAGACCGGAGACGGCGCGGGTGAGGCAGACGTACAGGCGTCGCAGGCCGGTGCGGACGTCGGGCTCGGCGGCCACGATGTCCGCGGGCTCGTCGAGCACGACGTAGTCGTACTCCAGGCCCTTGGCCAGGGACGCGGGCACCAGCGTGACGCGGGCCTCGGCGGAGGTCTCCTCACCGGGCGAGACGTACTGGATTCCGGCGGCCTCAAGTGCCGTGGCCAGTACGGGAATCCGCGGGTCGGCGGCGATCAGGCCGACGGACCCCTCGTGCCGGAGCGCCGTGTCGCAGGCCGCGAGCACGGCCGCGTCCAGCGCGCCGGCGGCGACGGCCCGTACCGACATCGTGCCGGCCGCCTCACGGACGGACGTGGCGGGCGCGAGGCCCGGCGCGATCTGCGGCAGCAGCCGCGTGGCGTACGCGATCACTTCGCGCGGCACACGGAAACCGGCCGTCAACTCCTCGACGCGGGCGTCCGGTTTGCCGAGATGACCCAGCGCTTCGGCCCACGAGCCGGTGGCCCAGGGCGTGGTGCCCTGCGCGAGGTCGCCGAGCACGGTCGCGGACCCGGTCGAGCAGCGCCGCCCCACCGCGCGGTACTGCATCGGCGACAGGTCCTGCGCCTCGTCCAGCACCACATGCCCGAGCGACGACGTCCGCTGCACGAGGTCGTACGCCTCGTCGATCAACACCGCGTCGGCGGCTGACCACTTGGCCGACGCGAGCCCCCGCGCGGGCTTCGCCCACAGGATCGTCCGCTGCTCCTCGGCGTCCAGCACCCCGTCCGCCGCCTCGGCCAGGAACTCCGGGTCCGACAGCAGCCGCAGCACCGTCTTGGCCGGATCGACCGCGGGCCAGCACGCCTTGACGGCCGCCTTCACGGCGGGAGTTCGCGCCACCGCGTCCTGCACGCGGTCGTCCGGCGCCTCGCCCGAGCGCTCCATCTGTACGAGGACGACGTGCGCGATCCGCTGCGGCAGCGCGTCGTGCGCGGCGCCGTACCGGATGTCGCGGGCCGCCAACTCCTTGACGATCTCCTCCAGTTCGTACGCCGGGACCCGCCAGCGCCGCGAGCCGCGCACCACCATCACCGGCTCGGTGGGCATCCGGATGCCGGACCGCACCGCCCGTCGCAGCACCTCCGCCATCCGCGCGTCGCCCTTGACCGTGGCCGCCGCCGCCGAGTCGGTGCCGCGCACCTCGACATGGGCCACCAGGTCGTCCACGGTGGCCTGCTTGACCTGCAACTCGCCCAGCGCGGGCAGCACTTGCTCGATGTACTGGAGGAAGGACCGGTTCGGCCCGATCACCAGCGTGCCGGTCCGCGCCAGCCGCTCGCGGTGCGCGTAGAGCAGATACGCGACCCGGTGCAGGCCGACGGCGGTCTTCCCGGTGCCGGGCGCGCCCTGCACGCAGACGCTGCCGGTGATGTCGGCGCGGACGATCTCGTCCTGCTCGGGCTGGATGGTGGCGACGATGTCGCGCATGGGGCCGACGCGGGGCCGTTCGATCTCGCTCTGGAGCAGCTTGCTCGACGTCCCCGGATCCGCCGCGCCCTCCGGCGGGTCGGTGAGGTACTCGTCCTCGTACGCGGTCAGGTCCCCGCCGGTGTAGCCGAACCTGCGGCGCAGCCGTACGTCCATCGGCTTGCGGCGCGACGCCTGGTAGAAGGGCTGCGAGACCGGCGCGCGCCAGTCGATCACCATCGGGTCGCCGTCCGCGTCGTGCACATGGCGGCGGCCGATGTAGAACTGCTCGCCGGTCGCGCCCTCGGCCAGTTCCGTGCCGGGCGCGTGCAGGTAGTCCAGGCGGCCGAAGAAGAGCGGGGTGTCGGCGAGGTCGGAGAGCGCCTTGATGCGGTCGTCGATCTCGGCGGCGAGGATCTTGGCGTTGACCCAGTTTCCCGTCACGTCCGTGATGTCGAGCGACTCCACGTCGTGCCGCATGGCGCGCAGCGCGGTACGGGACGAGGCGAGGTGGGAGCGTTCCCTGCCGAGCGGGTCGGGGGAGTGGGCGGTGCGGTCCTGCGGGCTGGGGCTGCTGCCCTGGGTCGGGACGTGCGAGGGCACGGCTTTGCCTCCGGCTGATAGGAGTGCGTACGCGAGGGGTCGTCGGCGAGGCGACGAGCCGACCGGTTTCCGTCCGGCCGGCGGCACTCCCGTGGGGAGGCGGCAAGACCGGCGATCATACGCGTCCGCGCGGGGAGCCGCGAATGAATTTCACCCCCCGTTCGACCTGCGGTCGGGCCGGGCGGGGGCGGGGCTCGGGCGGGGCGGGGACGCGGCGCGGGCGGGGCCTGGGCGGGGCCTGGGCGGGGCTCGGGCGGGGCTTTGGCGGGGTGCGGTCGGCGCGGCGGCGCGGGGGATCGGGGGCCCGGGGGAGCCGCAGGTCGTAGGGCCTCAGGGGTGACCCTGATACCCGGGTCAGGGTCCGGTGTCAGACCAGAGTCGGACACGGAGCGTGCGAGTTAAGCCCTGAGCCCGATGTAGGCCGTATGCCTGATTTCGTACGGTGGATTCATGACCACCACCACCGTTTCCCCAGGTCCCACCGTCCACGGCGGCACCGCTCTCGGTGCCCGCCCCGATCACCCCCGCCACCTGCTGGGAAGCACGCTGCGCGCGGTCCGTGTCTTCGCCGTCACGGCCGTCGAAGTGGTGCTGCTCGGCAACGAGGGCAAGCGCCACTGAGCGGCGGCCCCGCGCCGCGTTGACGATCACCGGCGGGCAGGTCCACTACTGTCGCCGCGGTGACCGCTCCCGCGCTCGGCCCGGCGCCCCCCGCCGACCGTCCCGCCGACCCTCGCCGTCCCCGTAGCGCCCGCTGTCCCGGCACCACCGCGCTGGCGCTCGCCGCGCTCGCGCTCTCCCTCGCCCTCTTCGCTGCCTGGTGGCTCCGCCGCCCGGTCCCGATGGCCGACCTTCAGGTCTACCGCGCCGAAGGCGCCGCCGTACTCGGCGGCCGGGACCTGTACGGATTCCGCGCCACACGCTGGCGGCTGCCCGCCACGTATCCGCCCTTCGCGGCCCTGCTCTTCACCCCGGTCGCCCGGCTCCCGCTGTCGGCCGCCCGCGCGGCCTGCGTCGCCGCCAATCTGGCCCTGCTGGCCGCCCTCGTCCGCCTCTCCCTGCGGCTGGCCGCGGACACCGGGACCGCCGCCGACGCCGTACGGTCCCGGCGGTACGCGGCGCCCGTCCTGCTCGGCACCGCGGGCGCGCTCTGGCTCGAACCCGTCTTCCAGACGGTGGTCTTCGGGCAGATCAACCTCGCCGTCGCCGTCCTCGTCCTGTGGGACCTCACCCGCCCCGAGGGCACGCGCGGCAAGGGTTTCGCGCTGGGCCTCGCGGCGGGCGTCAAGATCACGCCCGCGCTGCTGGCCGTGCACCTCGCGCTCACCGGCCGCCGCCGGGAGGCGGCCCGCGCCGCCGCCGGATTCGCCGCGAGCGCGGCGCTCGGGCTCGCCGTCCTGCCCGGCGCCTCGCTGGACTTCTGGACCGCCCGGCTCTACGAGACCGACCGGGTCGGCGAGGTCTGGATCGTCGACAACCAGTCCCTCCAGGGTCTGCTCGCCCGCGTCCTGCACACCCCGGCCCCCGGCCTGCTCTGGGCCGCGTCCGCCCTGGTCACCGCCGCCGCGGGACTCGCCGTCGCCGCCCGCGCCCACCGCGGCGGCCGGCCCGCGCTCGGCCTGCTCTGCGCGGCCGTCACCGCGCTGCTGGTCTCGCCGGTGAGCTGGTCCCACCACTGGGTCTGGTGCGTGCCCCTCCTGGCGTTCCTGGCCACGCGCCTGTCCGCAGAGGACCCAGGCCCAGGCCCGGACAGCGGCCCCGGCCCCGGCTCCCGTACGGCACGGTCGCGCGGCCCGCGCGCCGCCGTCCTGCTCGGCCGCCGCGCCGCGCTCCTCGGGTGCGCCGCCGTCTTCTACGGCCGCAGCATGTGGCTCGTGCCGCACCAGGGCGACCGCGACCTGCGCTTCTCCTGGTGGGAACAGCCTCTCGCCGCCCCCTACCCCCTGCTCGGCCTCGCCCTGCTGGCCGGCACCGCCCTGAGTACCCGCCCACGCCGACCTGAGTACGACGCCGGATCCGGCCCGGCCGTCCGGTCCGTTGAATGGATGACATGACCAACAGCCGCCCGTACGTCCCGCAGGACCCGTACGGCCCGCCGCAGCCGCACGAGTGGCAGCACGGCGCGGGCGCCCGTCCGCAGGTCCGGCAGAGCCCCGCCTACGGCCCCGCCCCCGTCATGCCTCCCTTCGTGCCCCGCTTCAGGCCGCCGGACCACGACAGCCACGCCTACGTCGCCCCGCTGATCGCCACCGTCCTCGGCGGCCCGGTCATCGCCTTCTGCGGCCTGATCGCGATGTTCTCCCCGATGGCGACGGACTCCTGCACGCCGAACGGCTGCCAGGCGCTGACCACCATGCTCCTGGTCGCCCCCGCCGTCCTCCTGCTCGCCGTCGTCGCGCTCGTCGTGTCCTGGGCCCTCCCCTGGCGCCTGCGCCACCGCACGACCCGCGCCGTCGCCTCCCTCGCCGCCCCGCTCCTCGCCGTCACCACCCTCCTGATCTACTTCCACCTCCCCGCCGCCGGCTGAGCCCCGTCGTCATGACGCCGGGCCCGCACGGCAGCGGTCAGCGGCGGCAGTCGCTGCCGCGGACTCCCGCCTCCGCCTGGATCTACGGCGGCGGCCACTGGACTCCGCTTGCCGCCAAGCGGTTCCGGTGCCGCGCGAGTCTGAGCCGCGCGATGCCGAGCCCGATCAGGTACACGGCGAAGAAAGCCAGCCATACGCCCGCGCCGACGAGGACGTGACGCACGGTGTATCCGGGAAAGAAGAGGACGACCGCTATGACGACGAGCAGCACCAGGATGTTCTTCAGTACCCGTCGCCCGTAGCGCAGGCACGCGTCGACGACCATCCGCGAATGGATCAGGCGCACGTCACCCGCCGCCGACTTCGCGGGCCGCAGTCCGCGTCCCTCGACCATCCCCGGCAGCGGACCGCCCCCGGCCGGGTCGGGATACCGGGCCGCGGTCCGCGCGGCGAGATCCCCCGACTCCGGGCTCCGCCGGAAGGTCATCAGCGGCTGGTTCATCGAACGGCTGCCGGGCGCCGGGCCCGCGTACCGGTAGCCGAACTGCTCGGCCACATAGGCGTAGGCGGCGAGTTTCCTCAGGCCCGGAGAGGTGAGCCGCACCTCATACTGGTCGCGTCCGGTGGCGACGGCGTCCCTCAGCGCGGTGAGCGCAGTCCCGTGTGGCATGAAGCGCTGCTCACCGCCCTCTCCCCGGTCGTCGGACGCCGTGCCCGCGCATACGGAGATCCCCTTCGTGGCCTTGGAGATCGGGAACGGCCCAGGAGATCGGAAACGGTCTAGGCCGTCTCGCCTTCCAGGAGGCCGTCGGCGTCGATGATGCGATAGGCGTAGCCCTGTTCGGCGAGGAAGCGCTGGCGGTGGGCGGCGAAGTCCTGGTCGATGGTGTCGCGGGCGACGACGGAGTAGAAGCGGGCCTCGTGACCGTCGGCCTTGGGGCGCAGGACGCGGCCGAGGCGCTGGGCCTCCTCCTGGCGGGAGCCGAAGGTGCCGGAGACCTGGATGGCGACGGTGGCCTCGGGGAGGTCGATGGAGAAGTTGGCGACCTTGGAGACGACCAGGACGGAGATCTCGCCGTTGCGGAAGGCGCCGAAGAGCTTCTCGCGCTGGGCGTTGGTGGTCTCGCCCTTGATGACGGGGGCGTTGAGGTGCTCGCCCAACTCGTCGAGCTGGTCGATGTACTGGCCGATGACGAGGGTCTGCTGCCCCTTGTGCTGGGCGACCAGGGCCTCGGTGACGCGCCGCTTGGTGGCGGTCGTGGCGCAGTAGCGGTACTTCTCCTCGGGCTCGGCGGTCGCGTAGGCGAGCCGCTCGGAGTCGGTGAGGTTGACGCGGACCTCGACGCAGTCGGCGGGCGCGATGTAGCCCTGCGCCTCGATCTCCTTCCAGGGCGCGTCGAACCGCTTCGGGCCGATGAGGGAGAAGACGTCGGACTCGCGGCCGTCCTCGCGCACCAGCGTCGCGGTCAGGCCGAGCCGCCGCCGGGCCTGGAGGTCGGCGGTGAACTTGAAGACCGGCGCGGGCAGCAGGTGCACCTCGTCGTAGAGGATCAGACCCCAGTCGCGGGAGTCGAACAGCTCCAGGTGCGCGTAGACGCCCTTCCGCTTGGTCGTCAGCACCTGGTACGTGGCGATGGTGACCGGCCGGATCTCCTTGCGGGTGCCGCTGTACTCGCCGATCTCCTCCTCGGTCAGCGACGTCCGCTTGATCAGCTCGCTCTTCCACTGCCGCGCCGAGACGGTGTTCGTCACCAGGATCAGCGTGGTCGCCTTGGCCTCGGCCATCGCGCCCGCGCCGACCAGCGTCTTGCCCGCGCCGCAGGGCAGCACGACGACACCGGACCCGCCGTGCCAGAAGTTCTCCACGGCCTGCCGTTGGTACGGCCGCAGCGCCCAGCCGGTCTCGTCCAGCTCGATCGGGTGCGCCTCGCCGTCCACGTAACCGGCGAAGTCCTCGGCGGGCCAGCCGAGCTTGAGCAGCACCTGCTTGATCTGGCCGCGCTCGGAGGGGTGCACCAGCACCGTGTCCGGGTCGATCCGGGCGCCCACCAGCGGCTGGATCTTCTTCGAGCGCAGGATCTCCTCGAGGACCGGGCGGTCGGTGCTGGTCAGCACCAGGCCGTGGGTGGGGTGCTTGCTCAGCCGCAGCCGCCCGTAGCGGTCCATGGTCTCGGCCACGTCGACCAGCAGCGCGTGCGGCACCGGATAGCGCGAGTACTCGACCAGCGCGTCCACCACCTGCTCGGCGTCGTGGCCCGCCGCCCGCGCGTTCCACAGGCCGAGCGGGGTCAGCCGGTAGGTGTGGATGTGCTCGGGGGCGCGCTCCAGCTCCGCGAAGGGCGCGATCGCGCGGCGGCAGGCGTCCGCCTGCTCGTGATCGACCTCCAGGAGGAGCGTTTTGTCGCTCTGCACGATGAGACAGGACACGCATTACCTCCGCTGACGGGACCGAACAGAGAATTGTACTGCGAATGGCGGTCAAGACCGCGTGTCGCGGTTCACCCCGATGGCGGCCAACCCTGCGCGCAACCGTTCGCCATCCGAGCGAAGCTGCGCCGATCGCGTACGTGGCGACCGGCGCGTCGCACCCGACCTGCTGTTATCTGCCCGCTATGGACAACCCACTGTCTCCTCCCCCCGCGCTTCCCCCCGCAGACCCGCGTGAGCGGGGGAAGCTGCGGGCCGTAGCGGCCTCCACAGCCGTCGTCGGCGCCGCGGTCATGGCCGCGGCCGGGCTGCTGCTCCCCGGTTCGGCGGCCGGCGCGGCCCCGAGCCCGGCGGACGGGCCCTCGTACAGCGATACGGGATGGTCGTCCGCCCCCGACACCGGGTGGCCGTCGCCCAGCGAGAGCACGTCGTGCCCGCCGACGACCCCGCCGTACTCGTCACCTCCCACGACGCCTCCGACCTCGCCTCCCACGTCCCCGCCCACCACGCCGCCGACGACGGGCTGGACGACGCCTCCGACGACCCCGCCGACCACGCCGCCCACCTCGCCTCCGACCACGCCCCCCACGACCCCGCCCACGACGGGCTGGACGACGCCGCCCACCTCGCCGCCCACCTCGCCTCCGACCACGCCTCCCACGACGCCCCCGACGTCCCCGCCGACCACGCCCCCCACCTCACCTCCGACGACACCCCCCACGACGCCCCCCACCACTCCGCCCACGACGGGCTGGACGACGCCCCCGACCTCCCCGCCCACGTCTCCTCCGACCTCGCCCCCCGGACACCTCCCGCACACCGGTGCGGAGACCGAGTGGCTGGCCGTCGCGGCGGCCGGAGCGCTGGGAGCGGGCGGGCTGCTCGTCGCGGCGACGCGCCGCAGGGGCCGCCACGGCTGAAGTCCCCTGCCGCCCAAGGAGATCGGCCGTCCGAGTCGTCGTGTGCGGACGGCGTACGGCGGCCGGTCGCGGGTATGCGCCGCCATGACGGTGCCTATCCGAGGGGGGCAAGGGTTCATGGCGGTGAGGATGGCGCTGTTCCGCACGGCGCCGAAGGAACCGAAGGACGGGCCGAAGGCGAAGGCGCCGAAGGCCACGGCGGACCCGGCCCCCACGGCGAAGTCCGCGGCCAAGCCCGCACGCACCCCCGTACGCAAGGCCGCCCAGCCGCGTACCAACGCCCAGGCCAGGACCCGTCAGAAGGCACCGGCGAAAGCACCCGCGAAGACGGCACCGACGGCACGGACGACGGCTCGGGACACGGCGCCCGCCCGGACCTGGCCCTGGACGAAGGCCGCGCCCCCGGCCGCCGAGGCCGGTCCGAAGGCGACCCCGCAGCCCGAGCCGAGGCCCACGCTGAAGTCCAGGTTCGGGCCGAAGCCCAAGGCCGCGCCCGTCGTGGAGCCCGAGCCGGTCGAGGAGCCGTACGTCCCCCTGCTGCAACGCCGTTCGTGGGGCGCGACGCTCGCCCGCGTGGTGGTGCTCGCGGCGGCGATCGTCGGGATGGTGGCCTTCGCGGTGGCGCTGGCGAAGGTCACGCTGGTGCCGTCACCGGCGTCCGTCTCGCTGATCCACTCCAATCTGCATCCGGGCCACTCGATCAGGGCCTACCTCAACGGGCCGAGCACGCGCGACGCGGTGAAGCAGATCGGCGGGAACATCCTGCTCGGCGTGCCCTTCGGAATCCTGCTGCCGATGCTGTTCCCGAAGGCGCGCGGCCTGCTCAGGGTGGGCGTGCTGACCGGTCTGGTGATGCTGACGGTGGAGACCACCCAGGGCGTCATCATCGTGGGCCGGTCCTTCGACATCGACGACGTCATCCTCAACACCGCGGGCGCCCTCATCGGCTACCTGCTGCTGGGCCTGCGCCTCGGCCGCGCCCTCTACCCGCGCCGCCACCACTGGTGGCAGCGCAGGCGCCCGGACAGCGGACCGCGCCAGGACGGGCGCCGCGACGGACGCCGGGACGTCCGGCGGGGCCTGCGGCAGGAAGGGATCGCGCGGCCGGAAGGGACCGTGCGGGCGCGCGTCAGGCCGGGTCGTCGGCCAGCTCCGAAACGCCCGTGACCCGGTGCAGCGCGAAGGTGCGCACCTCGTCCACGGTGTGGTCGTACGCCGTCACATAGCCGCCCTCGACCCGTACCGGCGCGATCACCCGCTGACTCGCCGCGCCGTCCGCGTTGACGTAACCGATCCACAGCGACTCGCCGCTCAGCACCGCCGCCTGCATGGTGGCGAGCGTGTCGGCGGCTGGCGTACGGGGCAGGCCGCCGTCCGCGCTCCCGGCGGCGGTCGAGGACACCGCGGAGTCCGGCGAGCGGCGCACGGCGGTCGAGGCGCGGTCGCCCGCGCGGACCGCCTTCACCGCGGCCCCCAGCAGCGCCTCCGCGGGCACCGGCGGCCCGTCCGTGACGGGCGTGGGCGGCGTACGCGGCGGGGTGCGGCGGGCGTCGGCGCGGGTGATCAGCACATCGCCGTCCGCGGACTCGGCGGCCGGCGCCAGACCCATCGCGCGCAATTTGTCGAGCAGCACGGCCGGTTCGGACTGGGCCGCGAGCACCGTCGGCGCCAGGCGGCGCAGCCCGAGGCCCGACGCACGCCGGTCGGCGAGCAGTTCGGTCAGCAGCGCGTCGTCGTCGCAGCGCAGATACGCCGACGCGGCCCCCACTCGCAGCGTGCCGTGCCTGCGCGCCACGTCGTCGATCAGGTAACTCAGCGGCTGCGGCACCGGCGTGCGCGAGTGCGAGGTCAGGAAGTCCTGGAGCTCCGCCGCCGTGCGCCCGGCGTCCAGGGCGCGCCGTACCGACTCCGGTGTGAAGCGGTAGACCGTCGCGCCGCCCTTGGACTCGATGTCGGCCAGCACCCCGAGCGTCTCGGCGAGCGGCGCCATCAGCGGCCCCGGCGCGACCGCCGTCAGGTCGGCCTGGAGCAGTACGTGGTCCAGCGGCTCGGGCAGCAGCGGCGCGAGCAGCCCGGCCGCGGCACCGGCCGCCGCGGCGGACTCCGCCGCCGTGCGGGTCCCCGCGCCGCCCAGCAGCGGCCTGGCGTGCGCGGCGAGCGCCCCGCGCCCGGTCAGGCCCAGATTCTCGGCGTCCTGGAGCGTCCAGCGCAGCAGGTCGGCGCGGAGCGCGTCCGCGCCGGGCCGCAAGGGCCGTTCCCAGCGCAGCCGGGCCAGCAGTTCGTCGGGGGCCGCCGCCGAGCCCGGCGGCAGATCGGCGAGGACGCGCAGCGCGCGGCGGCGCACCCGGGGCGCGAGCGACCGGTCGAGGTCGGGGCCGAGCGCCGACAGCGCGCGGCCCTTGGCGTCCTTGCTGCCGACGACGCCCGGCGTCCGCGTCGCCGTCAGCCAGGCGGCGGCCAGCGTCGCCCACCGCTCCTGCGCGGGCAGCAGCAGCCACTCGTCGGCCGCGGGCGTCGGCGCGTACGCCTCGTCCAGCTCGCCGTCCGTCGCGATCAGCCCGGCCGCGTAGGCCAGCTCCAGCCAGAAGGCGGCCTGCGCCTCGGTCAGGTCGAGCGCGGTCGCGGTCCGCTTGAGGTCGCGGACGCTGATGCCGCCCGCGCGCAGGACCGAAGGACCGCCGGTCTGCCACTCCTTCAGCAGCTCGCCGACCGTGCTGACGGCCGTGAACGCCTGCCCCGCCGCCGTCATGTCCACGGTCCGCTCGGTACGCGGCACCGGCGCGACGGCGGGCGGCAGCGGCTCCGGCGTACGGTGCGCCCGGCCGCCGCGCAGGCTCAGCGCGGCCTCGCGCGGCAGCAGCACATTGTGCTGGCCCGCGGGCAGCAGCAGGCCGCGGGCGAGCAGCCACTGCACGGGCGTCACCGCGTCCGCGGCCCGCACCGGCACGGTCGCGTCCCGTACCTCGCCGTACGGCGGCCCCCACACCAGCCGGTCGAGCACCTTGCGCGCGTCCCCGTCCGGCGCGGTGTCCAGCAGCGCCGCCGTGCGGTCGCGGTCCGCGAAGAGTCCGGCCAGCGCGGTGACCGCGCTCATCGGGTCGTGCGTCGGATCGAGCCCGGCGTCCGCCAGGATCTCCTGGAGCCGGGAGGGCGACATGCCCGAGGTCGCCTCGCTCACCGAGGGCCCGAGGCCGGTCGCGGACGGCACGGTGGCGGCGGGCGCCAGCACGTCCCGCGCGGTGCGCACCAGCCGCAGCCGGTCGTCGGGACCCCACAGCAGCGCCCGCGCCCGCAGGACGTCCACGGCGCGCGGCAGCGCGGCGGTCACCGCGGCCACCAGCTCCGCGTCCAGCGGCTCCGCGTGGCCGGTGCCCTCGGGGCCGCCCGTCATCAGCGTGAGCAGCGTCCCGTACGAGCACGGGTCCCGCGTCACCGACAGGGCCTCGGCGACCTGCTGCGTGAAGCGGTCCAGGTGCTCCAGCGCGCGGACCACCGACGTACGGGTGGAGGCGCGGGTCGCGAGCTGCGTCAGGTCGTTCGGTACGGGGCTCAGCAGGTCCGGCCGGGCGCGCAGCAGCCGCCCCAGCGCCTCGTCGTCACGTGCGCGCAGGTCCTCCGCGAGCGTGCGCGGGACAGATCCTTGCCCTCCGGTCGTCATCCGTTCCACATTAGCCCCCCTCGTCGCGGCGGCCATGGACGGCGGCCGTGGATGAGGACAGCGGTGACGGCGGACGGGTACGGTCGGTGCAGGGTCGGACACGGGCGCGGACAAAGGGGCTTGGCGGTGGGTGTCGAGAGCGACCAGATGGTGTTCGACTACCTCAGCCGGATCGGCGACCTCGCGCAGACCGCGCTGCCCGCCTCCCAGCGCATGCGGCTGGTCGCGCAGCTCCGCACCGACATCGACCGGGAGCGCAAGGACAGCGACAACCCGGCGACCGTCCGCCGCATCCTGGGCCGGATCGGCAGCCCGGACGCCGTCGTGGAGGCCGCGGCAGGCGGCTCCGGCGACGCCTCGTCCGGCGCCGCCGCCCCCGAGGTCCCGGCCCCGCCCTCGTCCCCGTCCGCGCCCGCCGGGGGCTCCTACGGCCCGTACGGCGTGCCGTCGATGCGGAAGACGGCGGGCAGGGACGGTACGGAGAAGGCCGACGGCGGCAAGGGCGGCGGCGGCAGGGGCGGCGGCGGGGGCGCGGGAAAGAAGGACGACTGGTGGGACCGGGACGAGCGCCGCGACGGTCACCTCAGGGCCGGTGACGAACTCACGGGCTTGCCCGGTATGACCGGCGGCGTCTTCATCCCCTTCGACGACGAGGATCTGGACGACGACGGTGACACCCGGGCCAGGGTCAGGCCCGGGGCGCCGCGTGCGCCGGTCGAGGAAGAGGCCGAGGAGGAGGCCGAGTACGAGGAGGAGGTCGCCGCCCGTCCGCGCCGCCGCTGGCTGCCGCGCCGCCGCGCCGCCCGTACCGTCACCTGGGGCAGCCCGCTGCTCCTGCTCGCCGCCGCCCTTCTCGTCGCGGGCGCCGTCATCGGCTCCTGGATTCCCCTCGGCCTCGGCTGGCTCGCCGGTTATCTCTCCCGCCAACTCACCCGCCGCCAGGCCAAATTCGGCATCCTCGGGATTCCCGGGGCCGCCGCCCTCGGGCTCGTCGTCTGGGTCTGGGGGCGCGACACCGGCAAATGGGGCGATCCCATCGCCCAGGGGCAGATGGGCCACGCCTTCCAGGACGCCTATCCCTTCGCGGTCCGCGTCGCCGCCGTTGGCTCCGCCCTCTACCTGATCCTCCGCGCCCGCCGCCGCGCCTAGGGCTCCGCCCCGGTACGCCCCCCTCGCGAAGGCGGGTCCTCCCCGGGGCGCGGCCCCGATCGCCCCCTTTGCGCCGGGCGGCGGCCCGATCTTTCAGGGGCGCGGCCCCAGGCGGTCCTTTTCCGCTGGGCGGCGGGCCGATCTTCTAGGGGCGCGGCCCCAGGCGGTCCCTTTGCGCTGGGCGGCGGGCCGATCTTTTAGGGGCGCGGGGAACTGCGCGCTCAGCCACGATGCTCCCGCAGGTCACCACCGGCCCCAGAGGGGCAATTCGATGGAGTCCCGACCACCGGCCGGTGGGGGCTGGTCGCGCAGTTCCCCGCGCCCCTTTGGGGCGGACCGCACCTGCGGAAGGTGACCGTTCGGGCCGGGGGCCCCGAAATCGGGTTGACCCGGCAGGGGAGAATGGAGGGCGTGACCAGCGACCTCAGCCCCGTACCGCCCCGGCCCACCCTCACGGTGGGCTTTGACCTCGACATGACCCTCATCGACTCCCGCCCGGGGATCAAGGCCGTGTACGACCGGCTCTCGGCGGAAACCGGCGTGTGGATCGACTCGGAGCTGGCGGTCACGCGGCTGGGCCCGCCGCTGGACGACGAGCTGGCGAACTGGTTCCCCGCGGAGCGCGTGGCCGAGATCGGCGATCTGTACCGGGCGCTGTATCCGGACCACGCCATCGCGCCGACGCCCGCGATGCGCGGTGCGGCGGAGGCGGTCGCGGCGGTGCGGGCGGGCGGCGGGCGGCCCGTGGTGGTGACGGCGAAGTACGGGCCCAACGCGGAACTGCACCTGGCGCACGTCGGGATCGAGGCCGAGGTGCGCGGCTGGCTGTGGGCGGAGCAGAAGGCGCAGGCGCTGATCGAGTACGGCGCGAGCGTGTACGTCGGCGACCACGTCGGGGACGTGCGCGGCGCGCGGAAGGCGGGCGCGCTGTCGGTGGCGGTGGCCACGGGCCCGTGCGACGCGGCGGAGCTGCGGGCGGCCGGAGCCGATGTCGTCCTGGACGATCTCACCGAATTTCCGGCCTGGTTCGCGGCCCACACGTCCGCGGCTGCCTGAGCGCGCCGGGGACGGCGCAAGCCGCCGCCGGCTTCGGCGGGAGAGCCCGGCGGCCGGTTCAGGAACCGGCCGCGCCCCGCTCCCGTGAGGTCTGCCGCTGCGCGAGGGCGGACCGCAGCAGCCCGCACAGCGCCACCGCCATACCCACGCCCATCAGCATGGACACGAAATACGCGGGCGTCGGCAGCGTATGCGTGCCCAGCAACAGCGGCGCGACGGTGACAAGAGTGCCGACCGCGCCCACGAGGAAGACGATCGCGCCGACACGGACCAGGAGGTCACCGGCGCCCATGGTTTGTTTGCTCACCGGACAAGGGTAGATCCGTTCAGGGGGCGGTCGAACGGCCGGGGAACGGGACCTTGGCGTCTTGTCACACAGCACCAGGCCATTAGCCTTGGTGCCAGCGGGTCTCCGATGGACCCGCTGAAGTCTTATTCAGAGTCGTTTCGAGCAATGAGGACGAGGTCGGACGTGCCTACCGGCAAAGTCAAGTGGTTCAACAGCGAGAAGGGCTTCGGCTTTCTCTCCCGCGATGACGGCGGCGACGTCTTCGTGCACTCGTCGGTGCTGCCTGACGGAGTCGCTGCGCTCAAGCCCGGCCAGCGCGTGGAATTCGGCGTCGTCGCAGGACAGCGCGGTGATCAGGCGCTTTCGGTGACACTTCTGGATCCCGCTCCTTCGGTGGCGGCGGCACAGCGCCGTAAACCCGATGAGCTGCTGCCGATCGTCCAGGACCTCACCACGCTGCTCGAAGACGTCGCGCGTTCCCTCCAGCGCGGCCGGTATCCCGACAAGGCGCACGGACACAAGATCGCTTCCGTACTGCGCGTTGTCGCCGATCAGCTCGACGTATGAGTCCGCTATGACCTAGGGAAGTCGACCGTTTTTAGCGCCGCTTTGCCGGAAGCCCGCCTTCCGGTAAAGCGGCGAAGTGCCGAAGTACGCAAGTGCCGAAGTGCGCAAGTGCGCAACGGGCACGGTGAATTCCGGCCACCCGACGAAAATCTCGGTCAGAATGCGAGCGCGTCGGGGGCGAGCGGCGGCACCAGTCCCTCGGCGGCGGCCCGCGTCAACAGTCCGCGTACGGCGGCGTATCCGTCCTCGCCGAGATCGGCGGTGAACTCGTTGACGTACAGCCCGATGTGCTGGTCCGCGACCGCGGGGTCCATCTCCTGCGAGTTCTCCAGCACGTAGTCGCGCGACGGCTCCGGGTCGTCCCACGCCATCCGCACCGACGTACGGGCCGACTCGGCGAGCGCGTGCAGCCGCTCCTTGCCGAGCGAGCGCTTGGCGATGATCGCGCCCAGCGGGATCGGCAGCCCGGTCGTCGCCTCCCAGTGCTCACCCATGTCCGCGAGCTTGTGCAGGCCGTAGTTCCGGTACGTGAAGCGCGCCTCGTGGATCACCAGACCGGCGTCCACCCGGCCGTCCCGTACCGCGGGCATGATCTCGTGGAACGGCAGCACCACGATCGCCCCGACCCCGCCCGGCACCTCGGTCGCCGCCCAGAGCCGGAACAGCAGATACGCCGTCGACCGCTCGCTGGGCACCGCGACCGTCTTGCCCGCCAGGTCCGCGCCAGGCTCCCGGGTCAGCACCAGCGGCCCGCAGCCGCGCCCCAGCGCCCCGCCGCACGGCAGCAGCGCGTACTCGTCCAGCACCCACGGCAGCACCGCGTACGACACCTTCAGCACGTCGAACTCGCCGCGCTCGGCCATCCCGTTGGTGATGTCGATGTCCGCGAAGGTCACGTCGAGCGGCGGCGCCTGCGGCACCAGGCCGTGCGCCCACGCGTGGAAGACGAAGGTGTCGTTGGGACAGGGGGAGTACGCGATCCGCAGCGCGGCGTCGTGCGGCGCCCCGGCCGGGCCCGTGTTCGCGGTGTCAGTCGTCATGTGTGGCTTCAACCTCCAAGGCGGCCGGGAGCTTCCCGAACGCCACCGTCAGGGCCGCCAGCGCGTCGCCGATCCGCCACGCCTCGCGGTCACGGGGGCCGACGGCGTTCGACACCGCGCGGATCTCCAGCATCGGCACGTCGTGCGCCGCGGCGGCCTCCGCCACCCCGAAGCCCTCCATCGCCTCCGCGACGGCGCCCGGGTGACGGCCGCTCAGCTCCGCGGCCCGCTCCCCGCTGCCGGTGACCGTGCTCACGGTCAGCAGCGGGCCGTACGCCGCGCCCAGCGCCCGCGCCACGCCCCGGCTCAGCCGCGCGGGCGGCCGGTGCTCAGAGGTGCCGAAACCCAGCTCCACGACCGGTACGAAGCCCTCGTCGGTCTGCGCGCCCAGGTCCGCCGCCACGACCGTCTCCGCGACCGTCACATGGCCCACGGGCGCGACCGGCGCGAAACCGCCCGCGATCCCGGCGCAGACCACCAGGCCGTACGGAGCGCCCGCTGCCTCGGCCAGCGCCAGCGCGGTCGCGGTGCCCGCCGCCGCTGCCGCCGGACCCACACCGGCGGCGATCACGTCCGCCGTCACGGCGGTGGGCGGTGGCGCCGCGCTCAGCCCGGCCTCGACGGCCGCGCGTTCGGCGTCCACCGCGGTCACGACGAGGAGCCTGCCGTAAGGCGCGGGCGCGGGACCGGGTTCCGGGCCGGGCGCGGGACCGGCGGCGCGGTCGGGTGTCACTTGCCGCGGACGAGCTTGATCTTCCAGATGCCGTACGTCTTGCGGCCCGTCAGGTCGCCGGACTCCACGATGTTCAAGGTGACTTCCTTGACCTGCGTGGACTGGCCGGTCTGCTGGTCCTGCACGGTGAACAGGGTGCCGCTGTCGAGCGTCCAGTACGTCTGGTTCTTGAGCAGTTCCTGCGTGACGAGCTGGGTGCCGTTGGCGAGCAGCCAGCCCTTCTTCGCCAGCTTCGGGTCGACGCCGATGCGTACCTGGTCGCCCAGGCCGACCGTGAGGTGGTGCTTGGGGGCGGCCGTCAGACACGCCTCGAAGATCGCCTGGGGGAGCAGCTTGCCGTGGGCGTAGCACTTGTCCACGGCTTCCGCGGTCACGGACCGGGTGCCCACGGTCACGGTTGCCAGGGGGGTCGGCTTGTCGCAGGCGGTCAGGGCGACGAGCCCGAGGGAGACGGCACCGATGGTGGTGGCAGCGCGGCGAATGCTCATGGCAGGAGGCTACCGGGCTGTTGCCCCCAGGCTGCGCGGGGGTGGGACGTGTCCCGCGACGGCCCGGCGATCACCGCCGCCGTACACCCGTACCGGTTACGGCCGGACCTCCGCCGCGTACGCCAGAGCCCGTACCGCGTACGGCCGGTGTCCTTACGCCACCCGTGCCGACGCCGTGTTGCCGCCGCGCCGCGCCGAGCCGAACAGGCCGCGTACCGACACCACGAACGCCACCAGCACCAGACAGGCCGCGACCGACATGCCGAGCTGGCCGTTGAGCGGGAGCACTATGCCCAGGCCGCCGCCGACCACCCAGGAGAGCTGGAGGGCGGTCTCGGAGCGGGCGAAGGCGGAGGTGCGCACCAACTCCGGCACGTCGCGCTGGATCAGCGCGTCCAGGGACAGCTTCGCCAGGGCCTGCGAGATGCCCGCGACGGCCGCCGCGGCGGCGACGGTGACCAGCCCGTACCAGGTGGCCGCGGCGATCGTCGCCGTCAGCGAGCAGATCAGGACGCTGCCGATGATGATCTCGGGGCCGCGCGCCTTCAGCCACGCGCCGAGCGCCGTGCCCAGCGCGTTGCCCGCGCCGGCGGAGACGACCACGACGCCCAGGGAGGTCGCCGCGGTGAGGCCGCCCAGCGGATGCTCGCGCAGCATGAACGCCAGGAACATCGTCAGGAAGCCGGACAGCGAGCGCAGCCCCGCGTTGCCCTGGAGGGCGTGCAGCACCGAGGAGCCGACGCCCAGCAGGCTCGGCCGCTTGCCCGGAATCCCCGACGGCTCCGGCGGCGCCTCCTCGTCGGCCGACAGCCGGACCTTGCCCTCGCCGCGCGAGGAGTCGACCTTCGAGGGCAGCGACATCGACAGCAGCGCGCCGACGATGAAGATCACGAAGGCGCCGTAGAGCGGCCACTGCGGGCCGAAGGCGTGCAGCCCCGCGCCGACCGGCGCGGCGATGGCCGTCGCGAGCAGACCCGCCAGCGTCACCCGTGAATTGGCCTTCACGAGTGTCGTTCTGTCCGGCAGAAGCCGTGGCACCACCGCGCTTCGCACCACGCCGTACGCCTTCGACGCCACCAGGACGCCCAGCGCCATCGGATACAGGCCGAGGCCCGCGGTGCTGATCACCCCGGCCATCGTCCAGGCCAGCACGCCGCGCGCCATCATCGCCATCGCTATGGCCGCCCGGCGGCCGTGCTGGAGCCGGTCGAGCAGCGGACCGATCACCGGGGCCAGGAGCGCGAACGGCGCCATCGTCACGAGCAGGTAGAGCGCGACCCGGCCGCGGGCCTGTCCGGTCGGGACCGAGAAGAACACCGAACTCGCGAGCGCGATCGTGATCAACATGTCGCCCGCCGAGTTCACGGCGTGCAGTTCGATCAGCTTCGCCAGCCCCGACTCGCCCGCGCCGCCCGCGTGTGTCGTACGCCTGATACGACGGCGCAAGGCACCGCCGGACCGCCCCACGCCGTTAGCGAGGGCGCGTCCGGCCCTGCGCACGGGCCCTGGGCCCGCAGTCACCGTTCGTGCCACGACAGCAATCCTGCCCCAATCGGAAGACCACGCACCCCCTCCTTTGCGCACGTGGTGCGCACAGGTAGCGTGCGATCGCGCAGAATGGGTGACAACAGGTGCGCCCGAAGACGCTCGGGCAGGGCCACGAAGGCAGAAAACCAAGGCGTCGAAGCGGTCCGCAGGTCCGCTCCGCCCCGGTTTTCCGCGTCGGGTCCGTCGCGTCGCGGCGCACACGTGAGACGGCGTAGAGAGAGAAACGATTTCTGTGAGTGCTGCGATGCGAAGCCGTACCCCTGACCGCCTGTGCGCCGAGGCGGTCGATGTCGCGCTGGCTGTGACGGAGGAGGCGGCGGGGCCGCAGTCCGTCGGCGAGCACCTCGGCGTCGTCGCCGAGGGGGACCGCGTCGTCACCCACTACTTCGCCTGTAAAGAGCCCGCCTACCGCGGCTGGCGCTGGGCCACCACCCTCACGCGGGCCTCCCGCGCCAAGGTCGTGACCATCGACGAGACGGTGCTTCTGCCGGGCGACGACGCGATTCTCGCGCCCGAATGGGTGCCGTGGAGCGAGCGGCTGCGGCCCGGCGACATGGGCCCCGGCGACCTGCTGCCCACCGAGGCCGACGACCTGCGCCTGGAGCCGGGGTGGACCGGCGAGGACGACGAGCGCTTCCCGGGCTTCCCCGACGGGTCGGCCGACGCCCCGGACGGCTCCGCGGGTCCCGAGAGCGCCGCGGACTCCTCCGACGCCGACTTCGTGGTGCCCACGCCCGCGACGATCACCGCGGTCGCCGCCGAGATCGGCATGGGACGGCCGCGGGTGCTCTCCCGCTACGGTCTGCACGCCGCCGCCGACCGCTGGGAGGAGCAGTTCGGCGCCAAGACGCCCATGGCCCAGGCCGCGCCCGCCAACTGCGTGAGCTGCGGCTTCCTCGTCGCGATCAAGGGCTCCCTCAGCCAGGCGTTCGGGATCTGCGCCAACGAGTTCTCGCCCGCCGACGGCCGCCTGGTCTCCCTGTCCTACGGCTGCGGCGGCCACTCCGAGGCCGCCGTGATGCCCAAGACCCCCACCCCGCCGCCGATGGTCCTGGACGACATGGAGGAGACCGAGCAGGTCTCCCTGCACCCCGGCCGCGTGTCCCCGGCGGACGACGACGCCGCCGCGGCGGACGGGCCGGGCCGCTCGTAGCCGCGGTACCCCCGGCCGGCGGGCCGGGGGCGGCGGTGAACCCCGTGCGGGCGACCGCGCCGCGCGGGCGCGGCGCCATTGGCGGTACGGTCGCCCCGACAGGGGCCCGGCCGCGGGCCGCAGCAACAACCGGAGGGCCACGTGAGCCGCGCAGGGACCCGACCGACGGTCGTCACGGAAGCCACCAGCGACCCCTTCGGCACCGCCGCGCTCCGCGCGGGCGTGACCACCGCCTGGTCCGCGTCGGCCGCCCGCTTCCGTGAGGACGCGAACGCCGAGGAGGACCTGGCCCTCGGCGGCTACCGCGACCGCCTCGTCGTGGAACTGGCCCAGAACGCCGCCGACGCGGCGGTACGGGCCGGTGTCCCCGGCCGCCTGCGGCTGACCCTCCACGGGGCCGGTGAGGGCGATGACGACCCCGCCCTGCTGGCCGCCGCCAACACCGGCGCCCCGCTCGACGCCGCCGCCGTCGAGTCGCTGTCCACGCTCCGCGCCTCCGCCAAGCGCGACGACGGCCCGGCCGCCGTCGGCCGCTTCGGCGTCGGCTTCGCGGCGGTGCTGGCCGTCAGCGACGAACCGGCCGTGGTGGGCCGCACCGGCGGCGTCCGCTGGTCGCTGGCCGAGGCCCGCGCGCTGGCCGCCGAAGTCCCCGGCCTGACCGATGAGTTGCGGCGCCGCGACGGCCATGTCCCGCTGCTGCGCCTGCCGTTCCCCGCGGAGGGCCGCGCGCCCGACACGTACGACACCGTCGTGCTGCTGCCGCTGCGCGACGGCGCCGCGGGCGACCTCGCGGCCCGGCTGCTGGCGGCCGTGGACGACGCGCTGCTGCTCGCGCTGCCGGGCCTGTCCGAGGTCGTGGTGGAAACCCCGGACGGGGTACGGACCCTGACCCGCCGTCAGACCGACGACGGCGACGTGGTCATCGAGGACAGCGACCGCGACGGCGCCGCCCGCTGGCGGGTGTCGTCCGCCTCCGGCGCCCTCACCCCCGACCTGCTGGCCGACCGCCCGGTCGAGGAACGGCTGCGCCCCGTCTGGTCGGTGACCTGGGCGGTCCCCGTGGACGAGGAGGGCGCCCCGGCCGCGCCCCGCACCGCGCCCGTCGTCCACGCGCCCACGCCCACCGACGAACCGCTCGGCCTGCCCGCGCTGCTGCTCGCCTCCTTCCCGCTCGACCCGACCCGCCGCCACGCCGCCCTCGGCCCGCTCACCGACTTCCTGCTGGCCCGCGCCGCCGAGTCGTACGTGGCGCTGCTGGCCGGCTGGCGGCCGGTCGGCACCGGCGTGGTCGACCTGGTGCCGGGACCGCTGGGCAAGGGCGAACTCGACGCCGAGCTGCGCCGCAGAATCCTCGCCGAGCTGCCCCGTACCGCCTTCCTGCCGCGCGCCGCCGAGCCGCGCCCCGACGACGGCCCCGACGGCCCCGAGGCGGCGCAGAAGGCCGCGGACGACGGCTCCTGGGACGGCGGCGGCCCGCTGGCCGGTGAGGCGCCCGCGCTGCGCCCGGTCGAGGCCGAGGTCGTGGAGGGCGCCACCGCGCAGGCCGTACGCGTCCTGGCCGAGGTGCTGCCGACGCTGGTCCCCTCCACGCTCGAACGGCGGCCCGCGCTGCGCCAGTTGGGCGTCGCCCGGCTGACCCTCGCCGACGCCGTGGACCGCCTCGCGGGCACCGAACGCCCCGCGGGCTGGTGGTGGCGCCTGTACGACGCGCTGGCCGGAACCGACGCCGACGTCCTCAGCGGCCTCCCGGTGCCGCTCGCCGACGGCCGTACGGTCGTCGGCCCGCGCCAGGTGCTGCTGCCGGTGCCGGGGGAGGGGGACGACGGCGACACGGGCGCGGTGGACCCCGCCGCGCTGGCCCGCCTCGGCCTGCGCGTCGCCCACGCCGACGCCGTGCACCCGCTGCTCGAAAAGCTCGGCGCGTCCCCCGCCACCCCGCGTGCCGTCCTGACCACCCCTCAGGTCAGGGCCGCCGTGGCCGCCTCGCTGGACGACGAGGGCGCCGCCTGGGACGACGAGAACGCCCTGGACACCGAGGAGTTGGCCGACACCGTCCTCGCTCTGGCCCGCGCGGCGGGGCTCGCGCCCGGCGAGGAGCCGTGGCTCGCCGCCCTCGCGCTGCCCGACGAGGAGGGCGAACTCGCCCCGGCCGGCGAGCTGGTCTTCCCCGGCAGCGCCTTGGAATCCGTCCTGCGCGAGGGCGAACTGGCCGCCGTGGACGCCGAGTTGGCCGAGCGCTGGGGCGAACAGCCGCTCGCCGCGGTCGGGGTGCTCGCCACCTTCGCGCTGGTCCGCGCCGCCGACGTCGTCCTCGACCCCGACGACCTCGAACCGCGCGACAGCGACTGGGCCGAGCCCGACGACATCGGCCTGCTCGACGCCGTCGACGTGTGGTGCGAGGACGTCCTGGACCGCCTCCCCGAGACCGACGTGCCGCCGGTCGCCACCGAGGTGATCGGCGTCCGCGACCTCGACCTGGTGGACGACGACGCCTGGCCGCAGGCGCTGGCGCTGCTCTCCCGCCCCCCGCTGCGCGACGCGATCACCGCGCCCGTACGCGTCCTGCTCCCCGACGGCACCACCGACTCCGTGCGCCCCTACGCCGCCTGGTGGCTCCGCGACCACCCCGTGCTCGACGGCCGCCGCCCGGTCGGCCTGCGCGCGGCGGGCGGCGACCCGCTGCTCGCCGGGCTCTACGACGAGGCCGCCACCGGCACGGCCGTGGACGAGCAGGTGCTGCGGGCGCTGGGCGTCCGCACCTCCGTACGCGCGCTGCTGGACGAACCGGGCGGGGCCGCCGAACTCCTCGCGCGGCTGGCCGACCCCGAGCGGCGGGTCACCCCCGCCCAGCTCCACCACCTCTACGCGGCGCTGGCCGAACTCGACCCCGAGCAGGTCACGCTCCCCGACGACCTGCGGGCCGTCGTGGACGGCGTGCCCCGCGTGGTCGACGCCGCCGACGCGTTGGTCGCCGACGCCCCCGACCTGCTGCCGCTCGCCGCGGGCCGCGCCCTGCTGCCCGTGCCGCCGCGGCTGGCCGCGGACCTCGCCGACCTCTTCCAGGTCCGCCGCCTCAGCGACGCCGTCGAGGCCCGTGTCGTCTCCGAGGGCGAGATCCACGACGTGCTGCCCGCCGTTCACGACCTGCTCCCCGGCGCCCCCGCCACGTACATCGAGCACGAGGAACTGCTCGTCACCGGGGACGTCGAACTCTCCTGGCGCTACGTCGACGGCACCCTGCACGCCTCCACGGTCGAGGGCGTGGCCGCGGGCCTGGCGTGGGCCACGGCCCACTGGCACCGCCGCTTCGAACTGGCCGCACTCCTCGAAGACCCCACCCGTACCGAGGAGTTGGCCATGAACCGCTGGTTCGACTGACGGACCCTCAGGCGTGGGGGCTCACGCCGTGTCGCGCCTGCGCACCCACCCCCACACCACTTCGAGCACCAGTCCGCCCGCCACCGCGATACCGACGGCCGTCCACGGCATCTGCGCGCCCACCAGCTTCAGCGCGAAGAAGGACTGGAGCCACGGGACGACCAGCACGATCAGGAAGCCGACGCCCATCGCCAGCACCAGCGCGATCCGCCACCAGGTGTAGGGCCTGGCCACGATCGCCAGCACCCACACCTCCAGCAGGAACAGCGTGAGCGTGGCCGCGCTGGTCTCGGCGTCCAGCGCCCCGCTGCCGGAGTAGTGGTGCCGGGCCAGCAGGTACGACAGCATCGCCGCGAGCCCGCAGATGATCCCCGCGGGGGTCGAGTACCGCATGACCCGCCGGACGAAATGCGGCTTGGCCCGCTCCTTGTTGGGTGCGAGCGCCAGGAAGAAGGCGGGCACGCCGATGGTGAGCGTGGACAGCAGCGTGAGGTGCCGCGGCAGGAAGGGGTACGGCACCTGCCAGCACACCACGAGCACCGCGAGCAGCACGGAGTAGACCGTCTTGGTGAGGAACAGCGTGGCGACCCGGGTGATGTTGCCGATCACCCGCCGGCCCTCGGCGACCACCGAAGGCAGCGTCGCGAAGCTGTTGTTGAGCAGCACGATCTGCGCGACCGCGCGGGTGGCCTCGGAACCCGACCCCATGGACACGCCGATGTCGGCGTCCTTGAGGGCGAGTACGTCGTTGACGCCGTCGCCGGTCATCGCCACGTTGTGCCCGCGGGACTGGAGGGCGCCGACCATGTCCCGCTTCTGCTGCGGCGTGACCCGCCCGAAGACGGCGCCGTCCTCCAGCACTTGCGCCATCTCGTCCTGGTCGGTGGGCAGTTGGCGGGCGTCCACCGGGGCGTCCGCGCCCGGCAGCCCGAGCTTGCCGGCGACCGCGCCGACCGACACCGCGTTGTCGCCGGAGATGACCTTGGTCTGCACATTCTGCTCGGCGAAGTACCGCAGCGTGTCCCCGGCGTCGGGCCGCAGCCGCTGTTCGAGGACGACCAGCGCGTACGGGGTGACGGTCTCGGCCACCCGCGGGTCGTCGAGCGGGCGGTCGGTGCGGGCCAGCAGCAGCACCCGCAGGCCCTCGTTGTTGAGCTGGTCGATCTCGGCGAGCGAGCCGTGCCCGGTGGGCAGCAGCACGTCGGGCGCGCCGAGCAGCCACGTACTGCTGGTGCCGTCGGGCTCGTTGAAGGCGGCGCCGCTGTACTTGCGGGCCGAGCTGAAGGGCAGCGCCTCGGTGCAGCGCCAACCGCCGTCCGCGGCGGTGTCCTTGGCGGCGCTGTCGTCCCGGTCGCCGACTTGGTCGCTGTCCTGGGCGCTGTCCTGGTCGCTGTCCTCGGAGCCTGCCTTGGAGCCGTCCTTCGAAGCGCTGCCGCCCGGCCGGGGGTAGGCGTCGATGATGGCCTGGAGGCTGGCGTTGGGGCGCGGGTCGGAGGCGCCGAGCGCGGACAGGACGCGGGCGACGTAGTCGCGGTCAGCGCCGTCCAGCGGGCGCAGGTCCGAGACGTCCATGCCGCCCTCGGTGAGGGTGCCGGTCTTGTCCAGGCAGACGATGTCCACCCGGGCCAGGCCCTCGATCGCGGGCAGTTCCTGGACCAGGCACTGCTTGCGGCCCAGCCGGATCACGCCGATCGCGAAGGCCACCGAGGTCAGCAGCACCAGGCCCTCCGGCACCATCGGCACGATGCCGCCGACCGTACGGCGGACGGCCTCGCTGCCGTCGTGGCTCTCCACCGTGAACTGGCTGATGATCAGGCCGACCGCGGTCGGCACCATCATCCACATCACGTACTTGAGGATCTGGCTGATGCCGTTGCGCAGCTCGGAGTTGACCAGCGTGAAGCGGGACGCCTCGTCGGCGAGCTGCGCCGCGTACGCCTCCCGGCCGACCTTGGTGGCGGTGAAGGCACCGCCGCCCGCCACCACGAAGCTGCCCGACATCGCCTGGTCCCCGGCGTGCTTGAGCACGGGGTCGGCCTCACCGGTCAGCAGCGACTCGTCGATCTCCAGGCCGTCGGCCTCCTCGATGACGCCGTCCACGACGACCTTGTCACCGGGGCCCAACTCGATGAGGTCGCCGAGGACGATCTCCGAGGTGTGGATCTCGGCCGACGCACCGTCACGGCGCACCGAGGGCTTGGACTCGCCGATCACGGCGAGGCTGTCCAGGGTCCGCTTGGCGCGCAGCTCCTGGATGATGCCGATCGCGGTGTTGGCGACGATCACGAAACCGAAGAGGCCGTCCTGGATCGGACCGACCACCAAAATGATCAGAAAAAGGAAGCCGATGATCGCGTTGAACCGGGTGAAGACATTCGCCCGGACGATCTCGGAAGTTGAGCGGGAGGAGCGTACCGGTACGTCATTGACCTCGCCGCGCGCGACGCGTTCCGCGACCTCGCCGCCGGTCAGTCCCGGTTTCCGGGTGACGACCTCCGTGTCCGTGCGTTCCGTCATGGGTCCGACGGTACGTGGCGCCCGGCGCTTCTACCCGGCGGAGGTCCCTTCCTGACCGCGCGCCGCGGCGGCGCGACGGATCGCGGCCCGCCGCGCGGTGACGTATTTCAGGCCGATCAGCCCGAGCCCCGCACCCGCCAGACAGGTCCAGATCAGCCACGTATGGCCGTGATCCGCGTACCAGCCGTAGAAGGGGAGCTGCACGACGAACAGCACGGCCCAGATGATCGTGCCGACTGTGACAGTGGCCACATCGTTGGCCTCCAGCGGCTCTGGGGCCTCGCGCAGGGGGGTCCGGTTGCTGCTCATGCGCCCATCGTAAGGGGGCCGGTCGCGGCGCCCGCGAGGTGGTGGCGGCCGTGCGGTTCAAGGATCTACGCGCGCAGATGGCGTTTGACAAGTTGTTTATTCATACTGAAGCAGCCACGCGCTGGCCGAATTTGTTCGTATGATCATCCAAGCTGAGCACCTTGAGGACCCGTATGCCGCCCGCCGCCCCCGGCCTTGACCGCTATTTCCGGATCTCCGAGCGCGGGTCCAGCATCCCGCGGGAGATTCGCGGCGGTCTCGCCACGTTCTTCGCGATGGCGTACATCATCGTGCTCAACCCGATCATCCTCGGCACCGCCGTGGACAAGTACGGCCACCACCTGGTCGGCGGCCAGCTCGTCACCGCGACCGTGATCACCGCCGCCTTCACCACCCTGCTGATGGGCGTGGTCGGCAATGTGCCGATCGCGCTCGCCGCCGGGCTCGGTGTGAACACCGTCGTCGCCCTCCAGCTCGCGCCCAAGATGAGCTGGCCGGACGCGATGGGCATGGTCGTGCTCGCCGGTTTCGCGATCATGATCATGGTCGCCACCGGGCTGCGGGAGCGCGTGATGAGCGCGGTGCCGCTCGGCCTGCGCAAGGGCATCGCGATCGGCATCGGCCTGTTCATCATGCTGATCGGCCTGGTCGACTCCGGCTTCGTCACCCGTATCCCGGACGCCGCTCACACCACCGTGCCGCTCCAGCTCGGCTCCGACGGCCACCTCAACGGCTGGCCCGTGCTGATCTTCATCCTCGGCACGCTGCTCACTCTGGCGCTGATCATCCGCAAGGTCGCGGGCGCGATCCTGATCTCCATCGTCGCGATGACGGTCCTCGCGGTGATCGTGGACGCCGTCGCCGACATCCCCGCGGCCAACTGGGGCCTCACCGTTCCCAAGTGGCCCGGCAATCCGGTCGCCAGCCCCGACTTCGGCCTCGTCGGCAAGGTCAGCCTCTTCGGCGGCTTCCACCAGGTCGGCATCCTGACCGGCGTGCTCTTCGTCTTCACCGTGCTGCTGTCCTGCTTCTTCGACGCGATGGGCACCATCCTCGGCGTCAGCGACGAGGCGGATCTGCTCGACGAGAAGGGCGACCTGCCCGGCATCAACAAGGTGCTGATGATCGACGGCATCGCCACCGCCGTCGGCGGCGCCTCCTCCTCGTCCGCCAACACCTGCTTCGTGGAGTCCACGGCGGGCGTCGGCGAGGGCGCCAGGACCGGTCTCGCCAGCATCGTGACCGGTCTGATGTTCGTGCTCGCGCTGTTCTTCACACCGCTGGCCACCATGGTCCCGGCCCAGGCGGCCACGCCCGCCCTGGTCGCGGTCGGCTTCCTGATCCTGGCGGGCTCGGTCCGGGAGATCGACTGGAGCGACTTCACCATCGCGGTGCCGGCGTTCCTGACCATGGTGATGATGCCGTTCACGTACTCGATCACCAACGGCATCGGCATCGGCTTCCTGAGCTTCTGCCTGCTGCGGCTGGCCGCCGGCCGCTGGCGCGAGGTGCCGGTCGCGCTCTACGCCGTGGCCGCGGTCTTCGCCTTCTACTACCTGATGCCCGCGCTCGGCCTGCTCTGAGCCGGTGCCTGAGGGGTGGGGGCGGGTCCGCTCAGCGGCCCGTCCTGCCCGTAGAACCGCTCCGTCTCGTCGACGGCCGTCTTGAACCGTTCGTCGAAGTCGTCACGGATGAGCGCCTGGACCACATAGTCCTGGGCGCTCATTCCGCGTTTGGCGGCATGGTCGCGGATCCGGTCCCACAGGTCTGCGTCTATGCGGAGGCTGAGCACTCTCGATGCCATACGCCCAAAGGTCCCCGGACGGGGGGCCGCCGCGGGGGGCTTTCGGCGGCCATCTCACCCGTATGGGTGAGATAAGGGCACATGAGGGTTGAGTGGGGTCCCGCTTGGCCAAGTTTTACTTAGATTAGCTAATGAGCTAACCTAATGAACGTGACCGAACTGTCCGAGGACGACCGCGCCGCGGTGAATTCGCTGCGCTCCGCGGTGATGCGCCTGTCCCGCCGACTGCGCCACCAGCGTGTCGACGAGACGCTCAGCCCGACCGAGATGGCGGTGCTGGGCACCCTGGCCCGCTGCGGGTCCGCCACCCCTGGCGAACTGGCCCGCAGGGAACACGTGCAGCCGCCGTCGATGACCCGCATCGTGGCGATGCTCGAGGCCAAGGGGCTGGTCCGCCGGGAACCGCACCCCGACGACCGGCGCCAGGTCGTGGTGAGCCAGACCGAGCAGGCCGAGGCGATCCTCGCCGACGCCCGCGACACGCGGAACGCCTGGCTGGCCCGGCTCACCGAGGGGCTGACCGACGAGGAGCGCGCGGTGCTCCGCGAGGCGGCTCCCGTCCTGGAGAAGCTCGCTCACCTGTGACCGGTAGGACGTCGTACGACGCGCGTGAACCGTATGACCGTATGACCTGCACGAACCGTAGGACCTGCATGACCAGCACGACCAGCACGAACCGCACGACCGTATGCACCGCACGAGCTGTATGACCCGTACGACACCTGTGCCGCGCGAGCCATCGGACAGCATGACCGACCACCTGTTGAAGGGGAGGCGAGACCCGATTGAGTTCGGCAGCCGGACCAGGCACCGCAACCGAACCTGACCGACCCGCGGACGGCAGGACGAGCACCTTCAGCTCGCTCAAGGTCCGCAACTACCGGCTTTTCGCGACCGGCGCCGTGGTGTCCAACACCGGCACCTGGATGTCGCGGATCGCCCAGGACTGGCTGGTGCTCAGCATCACCGGCTCGTCCTTCGCGGTGGGCATCACCACCGCGCTGCAATTCCTGCCGATGCTGCTCTTCGGCCTCTGGGGCGGCGTCATCGCCGACCGCTACCCCAAGCGGCAGATCCTGATCCTCACCCAGGCCGTACTCGGCCTCCTGGGACTCCTGCTGGCCGCCCTCACCCTCAGCGGTGTCGTCCAGGTCTGGCACGTCTACACGATCGCCTTCCTGCTCGGCATGGTCACCGTGATCGACAACCCCGCGCGGCAGACCTTCGTCATGGAGATGGTCGGCCCGAGCCATGTGCGCAACGCGGTCTCGCTCAACTCCGCGAACTTCCAGTCCGCGCGCCTGATCGGCCCCGCCGTCGCCGGTGTGATGATCACGGCCGTCGGCAGCGGCTGGGCCTTCCTCTTCAACGGCCTGTCCTTCATGGCCCCGCTCGTCGGCCTGCTGCTGATGCGCACCTCCGAGCTGCACCGGGTCGACCGCGTGCCCCGCGGCAAGGGCCAGCTCCGCGAGGGCCTGCGCTACGTGGCGGGCAAGCCGGACCTCATCTGGCCGATCGTCCTGGTCGGCTTCATCGGCACCTTCGGCTTCAACTTCCCGATCTGGCTCTCCGCCTTCGTCAACCAGGTCTTCCACAGCGGCGCCAGCACCTACGGCCTGCTCAACACCCTGATGGCGGCCGGTTCCCTGCTCGGCGCGCTGCTCGCCGCCCGCCGCACCCGTACCCGGCTGCGCATGCTGGTCGCCGCGGCCTGCGTCTTCGGGCTGCTGGAGGCCGCCGCGGCCGTGGCGCCCGCCTTCTGGATCTTCGCCGTCCTGCTGGTCCCGATCGGCATCTTCGGCCTGACCTTCAACACGACGGCCAACGCCACCGTCCAGCTCGCCACCGAACCCGTCATGCGCGGCCGGGTGATGAGCCTGTACATGATGGTCTTCGTCGGCGGCACCCCGATCGGCGGTCCGGTGATGGGCTGGGTGACCGACACCTACGGCGCCCGCGTCGGCTTCCTGTCCGGCGGCCTGATCTCCGCGGCGGCCGCGGTGGCCGTCGCCATCGTCCTGGCGCGGATCGGGGGCCTCCGGCCCCGTCTGAACCTGCGCCGCGGCAGGACCAAGGGCCGGCCCCTGCTCTCCTTCGTGCCCCGCGAGCCGGTCACCGGCGACGTGGACGCCGAGGACGCGCCGGAGGCGGCGGGGGAGGGCGCTCCGGCGCCCGGCCCGGACGCGAAGACGCCGACGCCTCAGGGCCAGGCGCGGGCCACGTCCCAGGCGCGGGACCGGTCTCAGTCCCAGGCGCGGCCTCAGACCCAGCCTCAGGGCGACGAGTCGGCACCCCGGCTCACCCCGGCCGTATGACCGCGCGGGTTCACGGAGCCGGTGCGGGCGGCTGCCCAGGCGCGGGACCGGTCCCAGGCTCAGTCCCGGACCCGGTCCCAGGCGCGGCCCGTATGAGCCCGCGCGGGCTCACGGGACCGGTGCAGGCGGCGGCCCCCGCCGGGTCGGTTCCGGCACGGTCAGTTCCGTCCCGGTCGGTTCGGGCACGTCTGCCTACGGCATGCCTCGCTCCGGCCCGGTCGGTTCGGGCACGGCTGGTTACGGCACGTCTGCTTGTGGCACGCCTCGCTCCGGCCCGGCGTGTTCCGGGCCGCCGCCCGGTCACGGCTCGCTGGGCCACGGCTCGCCCGGTCCCGGTACGGCCGGTGCCGTGAGGCTCTTCGTCGCGCTGCTGCCGCCACCGTTCGTCGCCGACGAACTGGCCGACGCGGTCGGCCCGTTGAGGCGTCTGCCCGACGCCTCGGCGCTGCGCTGGACCGCCCGGGAGAGCTGGCACTTCACCCTCGCCTTCCTCGGCGAGGTGGCCGACCCCGTCAGACCCGAGCTGGCGGAACGCCTCGGCCGGGCCGCCGCCCGTCACGAACCCTGCGCACTGCGGCTGTCCGGCGGCGGCCGGTTCGGCGACCGCGCGCTGTGGGCGGGCGCCGACGGCGACCTGACCGGTCTCGCCGCGCTGGCCGGCTCCGTACGGGCCGCGGCCCGGCGGGCGGGCGCGCCACCCGACGCGGAGCACGCCTTCCGGCCCCATCTCACCCTGGCCCGCACCCAGCGCGGCCACGCGGTGAGCCTGCGGCCCTTCGCCGACGCCCTCGCCGCCCTCCACGGGGCGGCCTGGAGCGCCGACACCCTCCACCTGGTCAGCAGCGCCCTGCCGCGCTCCGGGGTCCCCGGCGAGCAGCCCCGCTACACGACGCAGGAGTCCTGGCGGCTGGGCCGCCCGGCGGCCCACCGGCCGGAGGGGTGACCGGGGCCGGTTAACCTCGGGGTGTGGACCCCAAGACCCGTACTCGTGTGATGACCGCCGCCTTCGTCCTGATGCTCGTGGTGGTGGTCGTCGCCGCCGCGCTGGGCTGACCCGCGGCGGCACCCCGGACCGTCCGTCCACACCACCCGGCCGTCCGGGCCGGATCACGGCTCGGCGGGCACGGCCGCCGCGGCTGTTCCGAGCGCCGCGCCCGCCGTACCCGCCGTGTTTCTCCGGGCTCCGCCGTGTTTCTCCGGGCTCCGCCGTGTTTCTCCGGGCTCCTCTGGGTTCCCTCGGTGCCGGGACCTACCAGGCGAAGGCTTCCGGGGAGGGCCCAGGACCGGGGAAGATCTCGTCGAGCGCCGCCAGGAACTCCTCCGACAGCTCCAGCTCCAGCGCGCGCAGCGCCGAGTCGAGCTGGTCCTGGGTGCGCGGGCCGACGATCGGACCGGTCACACCCGGACGGGTGAGGAGCCAGGCGAGACCGACGTCACCGGGCTGGAGGCCGTGCTTGTCGCACAGGTCCTCGTATGCCTGGACCTGGTCGCGCAGCTTGCCGTCCTGGAGCGCCTTCGCGGTGTGCCCGCTGGTGGAACGCGCGCCGCCGCCCTCGCGCTGCTTGCGCAGCGCGCCGCCGAGCAGACCGCCGTTCAGCGGCGACCAGGGGATCACGCCGAGGCCGTAGTGCCGCGCCGCCGGGATGACCTCCATCTCCGCCCGCCGCTCCGCCAGGTTGTACAGGCACTGCTCGGTGATCAGACCGAGCGAACCGCGCCGCGCCGCCGCCTCGTTGGCCTGCGCGATGTGCCAGCCCGCGAAGTTGCTCGACCCGGCGTAGAGGATCTTGCCCTGCTGGATCAGGACGTCGATCGCCTGCCAGATCTCCTCCCACGGAGTGTCCCGGTCGACGTGGTGGAACTGGTAGACGTCGATGTAGTCGGTGTTCAGCCGCTTGAGGCTGGCCTCGACGGCGCGCCGGATGTTGAGCGCGCTGAGCTTGTCGTGGTTCGGCCAGGGCTCGTCGTCGGTGCCCATGTAGCCGTTCACCTTGGTGGCCAGCACCGTCTTGTCGCGGCGGTCGCCGCCCTTGGCGAACCAGGTGCCGATGATCTTCTCGGTGCGGCCCTTGTTCTCACCCCAGCCGTAGACGTTGGCGGTGTCGAAGTAGTTGACGCCCGCCGCGAGGGCCGCGTCCATGATCGAGTGGCTGTCCGCCTCATCCGTCTCCGGGCCGAAGTTCATCGTGCCGAGAACCAGACGGCTGACCTTGAGGCCGGTACGTCCGAGCTGTGTGTACTCCATGGCGTTCAGCCAAGCTCTTGGAGTGCGCTCGAATCAAGGGGCAATCCGGGGGGCACCCGCGGCGTCGTCCGCCGTTCGGCCCGCGGTCCTGGCGCCGTTCGGCTCAGTACTCGTTGTAGGGCGCCCCGATGTCCCACGCCTGGTACATCGCGTCCGCGAAAGCCGCCGCCAATTTGTGCTCGCCCGCCGCGTTGGGATGGGTGCCGTCATAGGTGTGGAGCAGGATGTCGTACCCCTCGGGGCGGGAGGCCAGCAGCAGCGGCGAGGCGGGCGAGTCGTGCTCGGCGACCGCCTTCGCCATGCGGGTGTTCAGCTCCGCGCACTGGTCCGCGAAGCCCGGATCCAGATCGGCCCTGGTGTTGGGGATGACCGGCAGCAGCACCATCCGCAGTTCGGGGCCCGCCGCGCGGGCCGCCGCGATGAACCGCTCCACATTGCGCGCGGTCTGCTCGGCGTCGGTGTAGAAGCCGAGGTCGATCAGGCCGAGCGATATCAGCAGCACGTCCGGGCGGTGCTCCCGTACGACGTCGCCGATCATCGGCACCATGTGGTGCCAGCCCTCGCCCCAGCCCGCCAGATGCCGCCTGGCCCGCTCCGGGAACAACGGGTCGGCGTAGTCGGAGGAGACGGCCGCGCCGGCCGCCGTGTCGTACAGCGTGGTGCGCGGCCCCACCACTGTGAACGGCTCGCCCAGCTCGTTCAGGTGCTGCCACATGCGGTAGCGCCACGTGTAGTCGCCCGCGGCGCCCACGGTCATGGAGTCGCCGACGAATAGGTAACGCATGCCGGGCATCATCCCCGACCGCCCGCCGACCAGGGACACTGGGGTGCATGCGTGCGTATCTCCTGACGGCCGCCGCGTGCGCCGCCGTGGCCCTGGCCTGCGGCACCGCCGTACCCGCCGTCGCCGACAGCGGCCCCTCGGTCGCCTTCTCCCTCCGCGACCCGCGGATCACCGAGTCCAGCGGCCTGGCCGCCAGCCGCCTCCACCCCGGCGTGTACTGGACGCACAACGACAGCGACGACGGCCCGTACGTCTACGCCGTCGACTCGGCCACCGGCAAGACCATGGCCAGGGTGACCATGCGCGGCATCCACGCGCGGGACGTGGAGGCGATCTCCCTGGGCCCCGACGGCGACCTCTACGTGGGCGACATCGGCGACAATCTGGGCGGCACCTGGCCCGAGGTCTGGATCTACCGCTTCCCCGAGCCGAAGCAGCTCGGCGACCGCACCGTCGACGTCACCCGCTACACCGTCCGTTACGACGCGGGACCCCGCAACGCCGAGGCCCTGATGGTGCATCCGAAGACGGGCCGGGTGTACATCGCCAGCAAGGATCAGGACGGCGGCGCGCTTTACGCCGGTCCGGCCGACCTCAGCGCGGGCGGCGTCAACACCTTCCACCGCATAGCCGACGTCCCCTGGGTGACCGACGGCGCCTTCTCGCCCGACGGCACCCGACTGGTGCTGCGCGGCTACCTCGGGGCGACCGGCTACCGCTGGGCCGACGGGGCCCCGCACAAGATCGGCAGCCTCGACGTCCCCATGCAACGGCAGGGCGAGTCCGTCACCTTCACCACCGACGGCCGGAATCTGATGTTCGGCAGCGAGGGCAAGAACAGCGACGTGTGGCGCGCGCCGCTCAGCGGCGACGAACTGCCCGACAGCGTGGCCGCCTCGGCGAGCGCGTCGGCGGACGACCACAAGGGCTCTCAAGCCTCTTCCGCAGCCTCTCCCGGGGCCTCACCGGGCACGGCCAAGGACACCGGCACCACGAGCACCGGCAGCAGGGTCGTGGGCATCGGGGTGCTCGCCGTGATCGGCGCCATCGGCGTGGGCGCCCGCAAGCTGCTGCGCCGCAACCGGGAACGCCACCGCGACTGACGCCGACTGGGCGCGGCGGTACGGGCGTACGGGCGGTACGAGCGGGATGGGCGGGCCGACAATACGACGGTATGCCGCGACCCCGGCCGTCCTGCCTGGCCGGGGTCGCGGTTGCCGTATGTGTGGCAGCGGTCAGAGCTGACCGATGACGTAGTCGATGCAGGCGGTCAGCGCCTCGACGTCGGCCGGGTCGACGGCCGTGAACATCGCGACCCGGAGCTGGTTGCGGCCCAGCTTGCGGTACGGCTCGGTGTCCACGATCCCGTTGGCCCGCAGCACCTTCGCGACGGCCGCCGCGTCGACGCCGTCCTCGAAGTCGATGGTGCCGATGACCTGCGAGCGCTGCGCGGGGTCCGCCACGAACGGCGTCGCGAAGGAGGACTTCTCCGCCCAGCCGTACAGCCGCGACGCGGAGTCGGCGGTGCGCTTGACCGCCCACTCCAGACCGCCCTGGCCGTTGATCCACTCGAGCTGCTCCTTGAGCAGGAAGAGCGTCGACAGCGCCGGGGTGTTGTACGTCTGGTTCTTCACCGAGTTGTCGATCGCCGTCGGCAGGTCGAAGAACGCCGGGATGTGCCGCCCGGACGCGGCGACCGAGGCCGCCCGCTCCAGCGCGGCGGGGGAGAAGGCGGCGACCCACAGGCCGCCGTCGGCCGCGAAGTTCTTCTGCGGCGCGAAGTAGTAGACGTCCGTCTCGGTGATGTCGACGGGCAGACCGCCCGCGCCCGAGGTGGCGTCCACCAGGACCAGGGCCCCGGCGTCCGCGCCCGCGACCCGGCGCAGCGGCGCCGCGACACCCGTGGACGTCTCATTGTGCGTGAAGGCGTATACGTCGACGCCCGCCTCGGCGACCGGCTCCGGGTGCGTACCCGGCTCCGACTTCACGATCGTCGGCTCCTGGAGCCACGGCGCGAGCTGCGCCGCCTTCGCGAACTTCGACGAGAACTCGCCGAAGGACAAGTGCTGCGACTTGCTGTCGATCAGCCCGTGCGTGGCGATGTCCCAGAACGCGGTCGAGCCGCCGTTCCCGAGCACCACCTCGTAGCCGTCGGGCAGCGAGAAGAGCTCCTTGACTCCCTGGCGGACCTGGCCCACCAGGTTCTTCACCGGCGCCTGCCGGTGGGAGGTACCGAGCAGGGACGTCCCGGTCGCGGCCAGCGCTTCGAGCGCTTCCGTCCGCACCTTGGAGGGGCCCGCCCCGAATCGTCCGTCGGCGGGCTTGATGTCAGCGGGAATCTCGATATCGGCCACGGTCGCAGCGTAGTCCGTCACGGGCGTGTTTCCGGGAGCGTTCCATCGGGTGAGACGGTGTCACACAGGGTGTGCGCCCCGGCCGGCCGGGCACCTGGCCCCACGTCGCGCACCGGCGCGCGAAACAGCGAAGGGGCGCGCGAGGACCGGCCCGACGGCCCTCCCGCGCCCTGCGCCGAAATGCGCCGCGGTTCAGTGCGCGATGCTCGCGAAACCCTCGATGTCCCGCGGTCCGCGGACACCGGGCCCCACGTAGCGCGCCGAGGGCCTGACAAGGCGGCCGGTACGTTTCTGCTCCAGGATGTGCGCGGACCAGCCGGCCGTACGGGCGCAGGTGAACATCGAGGTGAACATGTGCGCCGGGACCTCCGCGAAGTCCAGCATGATCGCCGCCCAGAACTCGACGTTCGTGGCGAGCACCCGGTCGGGGCGGCGGGCGTGCAGCTCGGCGAGCGCCGCCTTCTCCAGCGCCTCCGCGACCTCGTAGCGCGGCGCGCCCAGCTCGCGCGCCGTACGCCGCAGCACGCGCGCCCGCGGGTCCTCCGCGCGGTAGACGCGGTGGCCGAAGCCCATCAGGCGCTCACCCTTGTCGAGGGCGGCCTTCACGTACGCCTCCGCGTCCCCGGTCCGCTCGATCTCCTCGATCATGCCGAGGACGCGGGACGGCGCGCCGCCGTGCAGCGGGCCCGACATGGCGCCGACCGCGCCGGACAGCGCTGCGGCGACGTCCGCGCCGGTCGAGGCGATGACCCGGGCGGTGAAGGTGGAGGCGTTCATGCCGTGCTCGGCCGCCGACGTCCAGTACGCGTCCACCGCCGCGACGTGCTTGGGGTCGGGCTCGCCGCGCCAGCGGATCATGAACCGCTCGGCGATGGAGTGCGCCTTGTCGATCTCCTTCTGCGGCACCATGGGCAGCCCCTGGCCGCGCGCGGACTGGGCGACGTACGACAGCGCCATCACCGCGGCGCGCGCCAGGTCGTCGCGCGCCTCCGCCTCGTCGATGTCCAGCAGCGGCCTGAGACCCCACACCGGGGCGAGCATGGCGAGCGCGGACTGCACGTCCACCCGGATGTCGCCGGAGTGCACCGGGATGGGGAAGGGCTCGGCGGGCGGCAGACCGGGGTTGAACTTCCCGTCGACCAGCAGGCCCCACACGTTCCCGAAGGACACATGGCCGACCAGGTCCTCGATGTCGACACCGCGATAACGCAGCGAACCGCCTTCCTTGTCGGGCTCGGCGATCTCCGTTTCGAACGCGATGACTCCCTCGAGTCCGGGTACGAAGTCGGACATGAGGCGGCTCCTCTTGATGATCACGACAGTGCGGTGGTGCGGCAGTGCCTGATGAATGAGATGACGACGGTGCCCGGGGGTGTGCGGGCGGGAGTGTGCCGGACGGGCCGACCCCACGGTCATGCCCCGCCCGAGGGGCTGTCACCCTGCTCCATCCGGATCAGCCTGGACCGTCCCACGATCCGCCGGACAGGACCTGGCCCCGGCCGGTCATTCTCCTTGCTGCCGGACGCGCCGGACAGCGTGAGTTCCGGCACATTCGCGGACGTCGGCGCCGGGACCCGCCGTCCTGCAAGATGTGCCCGTGCGACAACCACATGAAGAGCGCCAGGTGCAGCCCCTCCCGGCCGCGGACCCGGCGGCGATGCGCGAGCAGTACCGGGCCGCGGGACTGACCGAGCCGGAGCTGGCGGCCGACCCCTACGAGCAGTTCGCCCGCTGGTTCGCCGACGCCGTACGGGCACGGGACGACGGCGCGCTCGCCGAACCCAACGCCATGGTGGTGTCCACGGCCGACGCCGACGGCGTACCCAGCTCCCGTACGGTCCTGCTCAAGGGCTACGACCAGCGCGGGTTCGTTTTCTTCAGCAATTACGCGTCGCGCAAGGGCCGCGAGCTGGCCGCCAACCCGCACCTGGCGCTGCTCTTCCCCTGGCATCCGATCGCCCGCCAGGTGATCGTCGGGGGCTCGGCGGCGCGCGTGCCGCGGGACGAGACGGCGGCGTATTTCCGCAGCCGCCCGTACGGTTCGCGGATCGGCGCCTGGGCGAGCGAGCAGTCGGCCGTGGTGGCCTCGCGCGAGGTGCTGGAGGCGCGCTACGCGGAGCTGTGCGCGCGCTGGCCGGAAGGGACGGACGTGCCCGTACCGCCGTTCTGGGGCGGCTTCAGGGTCGAGCCGCGCACCGTCGAATTCTGGCAGGGCCGGGAGAACCGGCTGCACGATCGGCTGCGCTATACGCGCGGTGCGGACGGCGGATGGGGAATCGAGCGCCTGGCGCCGTAAAACGCGGGTGCCGGAACGCCGGTGCTGGAGCGTGGGTCCCGGAAGGCCGGTCCTTGAGGGCCGGTCCTGGAGCGCTGGTCCTGGAGCGCTGGTCCTGCTGGAACGCGAACGACCCGCGGGCTGCTCCCCGGAGCCAGGAGGCTCCGGGCACCGGCCGGACAAGTCCGACGAGCCCGCGGGTCGGGTGAACTGCGTGGGATTGGCGCGCTTCGCGCACGCCCAGTGCGCGGAGCTAGCCCGCAGCCACCTCACGTGTCCGAGTGCACTTCATGCGTCAGACCACCTCCCTTCGTGTGTCCCGCAACAGTAAGAAGCCGGCCGGAACCGCACAACCTATTTATGGAAATCTCGTGTGACGCAGCCCACACCAGAGTTCAATGTTGCGACGTGCAGCCTTTCGACGCGCAATCAAAGCCGCTCGATGACGGCGGCAGTGGCGACAACAGCGGTGGCGAAGTCCACGGGAGCCAGGGGGGTGGCGACGGCATTGCCCCGGACGGGGCCCATGACGGGCACGAGGGCGACGAGCACTTGCTCGCCGCCCTCCTCGACGGCATGGAAGCGGGCCTGTGCGCCTTCGACCGCCATGGCGTGATCACCCACTGGAACTCCGAAGCCGTCCGCATCCTGGGCTGGACCGCGCAGGACGCGATCGGGCGGCACGGATTCGCCGGCTGGGCGGCGCGTACGGCCGACGCCCGCGAGACCGAGGAACGCCTGCTCGGCGCCATGGACGGCCCCGGCCGCCAGGTGCACGAATTCGCGCTCGTCACCAAGGACGGCCGCCGGGTGCTCGTCCGCACCCAGTCGGCGGCCGTGCAGGGCGCCGACGGGCAGCCGAGCGGCGTCTATTGCGCCTTCTCCGAGGTGCACGCGCAGATCGACCTGGAACGGTCGATCGCTCTCAGCGAAGTGCTCTTCACCGACGCCTCATGGGGTGTGGTACTGATCGACGCCGATCTGCGCCCCGCCGTGGTCAACGCGCACGCCGCCCGCCTGCTGCGCACCGGCCGCGACTCGCTGCTCGGCAGGCCGCTGGGCGACCTGCTGGCCCAGGGCGTCGAGGAGTTGGAGAACGTACTCCAGCACGTGCTCTCCGAGGGCGCGCCGCCCGCCACCACCGACCTGTGGGTGACCGTGCGCGGCGACGAGACCGGCGGGCGCTACTGCTGGCGCAGCGGATTCGTCCGCCTCGGTTCGCCGCTGGGCGAGGAACCCGTACCGCTGGGCGTGGGCTGGCTCTTCCTGGACATCACCCGGCAGAAGGCGCTGGAGAAGGACGGGGCCCAGGTGCGGTTCCGCTACCAGCAGCTCCACCGCGCCGACCGCGCCGCCGCCGAGTGCGAGAGCGCCCTTGAGGCCGCGACCTTGCAGCTCGACTTCGCACTGGCCGGATTCGCCGACCACGCCCTGGTCGACATCACCGACGACGCGGGCCGCCTGATCCGGATCGCGGCGACCCCGGCGGGCGAGCCCGGTCCCGCCGACGCCACCGAGGACAACTCCATCCCGGTCGGCTACGACGTCGCCCACCCCGTCCTCCAGGCGCTGGAGCGGATCGGCACCGTACGCGCCAGCTTCGGCGCGCTGACGGCGGACGAACCGGCGACCGGTGAACGGATCGACGAGTGGGCGGCGGCCAGGCGGTGGCCCTCCGGGACCGTGCACGGGCTGGCCACGGTGCTGCGCAGCAGGGGCCGTACGGTCGGCGCGCTCACCTTCCTGCGCGGCTCGGGCCGCAGGCTCTTCGACCGGGCGGACGCGGCGTACGCGGAGGACGTCGCGGCGCGGGTCGCCATGGCGCTGGACCTGGCGGGGCTGACGGGGGACCGCTGAGCGCCGACGCCCTTCGCGGGGCGTCGGCGGGCAGCGGACGAAGGCCGGTGCGGGCGGGCCTGCGGCCGGTCGGTGCCGGAGCGCCGGTGCGGGCGGCCTGCCGTCGGTCGGTGATGTGGGAAGGCCGGTGCGGGTGGCCCGTCGCCGGTCAGTGCCGGAAGAAGATCCGCTCCCGGTACTCCTCGAAGATCCGGCCGTTCCAGTCGTGGCCGCCGTCCACGTTGCCCGAGCGCAGCATGGGCGGGGTGACGCCGCGGGCGGCGAGCCCGGTGGCGGCGGTCGCGACGACGGCCTGCATCAGGGCGCTGATGACGACCGTGGAGGCGGGGGCGAAGGGCGCGGGGATGGCGTCGTCGGTCAGCTCCGCGTCGCCGACCGCGATCTTGGAGTCGAGGACGATGTCGCAGTGGTCCTTGAGGAAGGTGCCCGAGGCGTGCCGGGAACGCGTCTCCTTGGCGTACGCGACCGAGGTGACGCCGATCACGGTGAGGCCCAGGGCGCGGGCGTTCTGCGCCATCTCGACCGGCAGCGCGTTGCGCCCGGACAGGGAGATCACGAACAGGACGTCGCCCGGCCGCACGGGGCTGGTGTCCAGGACGGCGCCCGCGAGGCCGTCGACCCGCTCCAGGGCGCTGCCCAAGGTGGCGGGCATCACGTCCACGCCGACGACGCCGGGAACAGCCAGTAGATTGATGAGGGCGAGGCCGCCCGCCCGGTAGACCACGTCCTGGGCGGGCAGCGAGGAGTGGCCGGCACCGAAGACGAAGACCCGCCCGTCCGCGGCGATGGCGTCGGCGACGGCGTCCGCGGCGGCCTGGATCCCGGCGGCCTCCTCGTCCCTGATCCGGTGCAGAAGGGTGATCGCGGCGTCGAAGTATCGGTCGGCCAGGGACTCGCGAGGCTCACTCATGCGGATCACCGTGCGGCCCCCGCGAGCCGGTGTCAAGAAAGGGCGACGACCGGATCGGGGACCGTTGTCGGCGCTATGGGTCAGAATTGGTTGAGGGCCACGCACGAACAAACGAGGGGCGCGCATGTCCGGATTGATCGACACGACGGAGATGTATCTCCGCACCATCCTGGAGCTGGAGGAGGAGGGTGTGGTCCCCATGCGCGCCCGAATCGCCGAGCGGCTCGACCAGAGCGGCCCGACGGTCTCCCAGACGGTGGCGCGGATGGAGCGCGACGGGCTGCTGCACGTCGCCAACGACCGGCATCTGGAGCTGACCGACGAGGGGCGCCGCACCGCCACCCGCGTGATGCGCAAGCACCGCATCGCCGAGTGCCTGCTGGTCGATGTGATCGGCCTGGAGTGGGAGCAGGTGCACGCGGAGGCGTGCCGCTGGGAGCACGTGATGAGCGAGGCGGTGGAGCGGCGCGTGCTCGAACTGCTGCGCCACCCGACCGAGTCGCCGTACGGGAACCCGATTCCCGGACTCGAGGAGCTGGGCGAGAAGGGCGAGGCCGATCCGTTCCTGGAGGACGGCATGGTCAGTCTCAACGAGCTGCAGCCGGGCGCCGCCGGGGCGAGCGTCGTGGTGCGCAGGATCGGTGAGCCGATCCAGACCGACGCGCAGGTGATGTACACGCTGCGGCGGGCCGGTGTGCAGCCGGGCGCCGTGGTCAGCGTCACGTCGTCGGCGGGCGGAGTGCTCGTCGGCAGCGGCGGCGAGGCGGCCGAACTGGACGCCGAGATCGCCTCGCACGTCTTCGTGGCCAAGCGGTAGACCCACGGCTTCGTGCCTTCCTGAAGGGTGAGGGCCCCGGCGCCGTCGAACGGCGTCGGGGCCCCTCCTCCCCTTGTCCCTCCCCTTGGGACCCCCTCGAAGGACCCGGGACCCCGAGCCTCCCGAGTGCCTCCCGCGGCCCGCTTCCCCTGCGCGCCGCGCCCCGCAGAAGTCCTCCCCTCGGCCTGAGCCGCCAATCCTTGAGCGTTGTCACTCGAAAGAGCGGTGTTGGGCGCGTGACGAGCTTGTTCGAATAAAAGTTCGATAGCGTGGGGGTTCTGGACGAGCCGGCCGCGAGCGTGCGGCCGGACGGACGAGATCGACGGAAGGGGGTGGGGCACATGGCCGGCCACGCGACGCGGCAGGCGGCTCGGCACACGACGCGGCATACGACCCGGCGCACCGAGGTGATCGGGGCCGACGGGGCCCGGCTCGCAGCCTGGGATTACGCGGCCGAGGTGGATTCCGGGGCCGGTTCCGCTTCCCGTTCCGCTGGTGACTCCCCTTCCCGTTCCGGAGCCGGTCCCGGGCCCGGTCCCGAATCCGGTGCCCGGCGTCCCGGCGTGCTCCTCCTGCACGGCCTGCTCGGCCGCGCCTCGCACTGGGCGCCGACCGCCCGCCGTCTCTCCTCGCGCTACCGGGCCGTCGCCCTCGACCAGCGCGGCCACGGACGCAGCGCGAAGCCGGAGGGCCCGTACACCCCGGAGGCGTACGTGGCGGACGCCGTCGCCGCCGTCGAACAGCTCGACCTCGGCCCGGTCACCCTGGTCGGCCACTCCATGGGGGCGCTCACCGCCTGGCAGGTCGCCGCGAGCCGTCCCGACCTCGTGGCCGCGGTGGTCATCTGCGACATGCGCGCGGCGGCGCTCGGCGAGGCCGGGCAGCGCGAGTGGGAGGACTGGACGCGGTCCTGGCCGCTGCCCTTCGACACGCTCGCCGACGCGCGCCGCTGGTTCGGCGTGGAGGACCCGTGGGCCGATCCGCCGAATCCGGCCAGAGGTGACTTCTTCGCCGAGGTCATGGAGGAGCGGGGCGACGGCTGGCGCCCGCTCTACGCGCCCCGCCATCTGCTGCGCTCCCGCGACCCCTGGATACGTGACGCCCACTGGGACGAGCTGGCGCGGGTCGGCTGCCCCGCCCTCGTCGTCCGCGGTCTCGACGGCGAGCTGGGCCGCGCGGAGGCCCAGGAGATGGTCCGGGTGCTGCCCCGGGGCAGTTACGCGGAGATCCCGGACGCCGGTCACCTCGTCCCGTGGGACCAGCCCGACGCGTGGTGCGAGGCGGTCGAGGGCTTCCTGCGGGGCGCGCTGGCGGAGCCGCAGACGGCGGAGAGCCGCTGAGACCGGGGCGTACGGGGGGCGTTCGTCCGGCGGCGGGTCGCGGGTGCCGGTGGGGAGGCAGTGGTGGCCGCGGTGCCGCCCGGCCTCCCAGCCGGTGGGGCAGGCGTCGGCGGTCGGTCAGGCGGAGGCGCGGGAGCCGTAGTCGGGGGAGGCCAGCCGGCGCGGGTAGTAGCCGGGGTTCGGGCCCTCGGCGGGGCTGGCGGCGCCGGTCAGCCGGTAGCGCTCACCGACGGCGGTGGCGCGCACGATCGTGAGGACGAGCAGGAGGAAGGCGCCGCCGACGAAGCCGGAGAGGACCGGCGAGCCGTCGGTGCGGTCGCCGAACGCGGGGGCGGCGATGCCGGAGGGGTCCTGCGTCACGGTGACGTGCTTGCCGACCGACGCCCGGTCGCAGCGGATCTCCCGGTCCACCATGGCGCCGCTGTCCAGCCGGACCCGGCACGACTCCCAGGACGTACGCAGCGTCGTGCGGTTCGCGTACTCGGTGATCACACCGGTGGACACCTCACCGCGCGCCGCGAACAGCGCGCTGGAAACGGCGTAACCACCGACGAACATGCAGAAGAGCAGAAGGAGGAAACCGCACATGACCTGACCGATGGAGCCGTGCAGCCAGTACAGCGTCAGCACCATGGTGACCGAGGCGGTCACCACGATCAGGGCGACGCCCGCCACGGCGAAGGAGCCCGCGTAGGTGGCGTGCGACCAGCCGATCGCGACCGCGACGGTGGCGAGCACGGTGAACAGCAGGGTGACGGCGCAGCGTGCCCAGGCGGCGCCGCGGGTCGGGGAGCCGATCCGGCCCGCTTCCCACACGCGGGCGAATCCGGTGGGGGGTCCGGCGGGGGGTCCTGCCGCTTCCGGGTCCTGGGGCGTGCCGGGAAGCGGCGCCGTCATCGGTCGGCCTGCGGTGAGGTCGTGCCGGTGGCTGTGCCGGTGCCGGGGCCCGTGCCCGTGTCGGCGCCCGTGCTCGCGCCGGGGCCGGTCGGCGTCACGGTCTGGCCGTTCCCGTTTCCGTTCCCGCTTGCGGGTCCGTCCTCGGCCGCGGATGCCGTTGCGGTGCCGTCGCCGACGGTGCCGTCGTCGTCCGCGAAGCTGACGCTGCGCAGGATGGCCATCGTCAGCTCGCTGAACTCGCCCCAGTAGTTGACGGCCGCGGTGTCCAGGGTGAAGACCGCGGTGTAGGGGCCGGTGGGGAAGGGCACGTACACCTGCACCTGGCCCATCTGGAGCTTGACCTCTTCGCCGCTGGCGGTGAGTTCGGCGCCGATGACGTATTCGCGCAGGGTCACGCAGGAGACGGCGGGGCCGCAGGGCAGGTCGAGCCAGCGGGCGTCGTTGGTCTCCTCGCGGACCAGGATCTCCCGGATGCCGAGCGCGGCGACCTCGGGGGAGGGGTGGTCGGAGGCGATCGCGGCGACCGTGAAGGAGCAGTGGGCTATGCCCTCGTCGATGGAGAACAGGCCCATCGCGGAGTACGCGAGTCCCCGGTCGCCCATCGCCTCGCCGAGCGCCGCGTAGTACGGGGCGGCGGGCGTCCACAGGTCGTCGTTGCCCTCCGGGTACATCTCCCGTACGAACTCCTCGGCGAGCGCGGCGCGCTCCTCGGGGGTGGCCGCGATCGGCAGTCCGTGGAAGGACTCGGGGACGACGAAGGACAGCGGGGGGACGTCCGACATCTCGACGGCCTGGAGTTCGAGGCCGGTGTCGTCCGCCGCGGCTGTCGGGCCCGCCGCGGCGGGGGTTTCCGGGGTGGTGGCGTCCGGAGGGGGAGTCGTCATGGTGGTCTCGCCTAGAGGTTCTGGACGGCAGAGGTCGTCAAGGGGAGTCGGGGCGTCGGGCGTCGGGGCCTTGGACAGCGGGGCGTCGGGCGGTGGGGTTTCGGGCGGTGGGGCTTCGGACGGCGGCCGAGGACCGTCGGGGTCAGAGGTCGCCGGGCTGCGGGCGGGCCGGTTCGCCGGACTCGCCCATGATGACGGAGTGGGTCTCGAACAGCCCCTTGCCGACCTTCGCCGGGACCTGGGACTCGACGAGGACGGCGCCGCTGGCCAGCCGGAAGGCGCGCGGCGGCTGCGCCGTGGCGGGCAGTTCGCCGACGAAACGGGCCAGCCGCTCGCGCTGTCCCGCGGTCAGTTCGGACTCGGGCAGCGGCTTGCGCCGCTCGGCCAGCACCCCGGCGAATTTGTCGGCCGCTCCGGTGGACAGCCGCACCCACGACCCGTCGGTGAAGGTGACGCGCACATCGTGCCCGCCCTCGCTGAACGCCAACTGCTCGGCGCCGCCCACCGACTCGCGGGGCGTCTCCCACAGGACGGTGGCGGACGCCGTGAGGTCGGGCCCGACGCCCAGCAGCAGGAAGCGGCGTTCGGTGACGACCGCGTCCACGCGGGTGCGCTCCGGGCTGCGCGCGGGGTCCAACTGCCACGGCACGGTACGCGCGACGGTCCCCGGCGCGGCCCACATCACCGGGAAGTCCTCGGACTCGTTCGCCGGGTCCTGCGGCGCCGACCGCGACGCCCCGCCGACCTGCACCGAGTTGCCGCCGGTCACCGCCTCGACGGCGACATGCAGCGCCGTCACGATGCCGCCGAGCAGCCCGCCGCCGACCCGGTCGACCTTCTGCGTCGTCTTGGAGTGCAGGGTGTACTCCGGCCCGGCGGGCCAGCCCGGCAGCTCCGCCTGGATGTCGCGCCGCTCGGTGTCCCGGAACCACCGCGAGCCCGCCACCGGATGCGCGTAACCGGTGGCGAAACGGATCGGCGTACGTACCAGCGTGGATTCGTCCTGATCCGGGAACCAGTCCATCGTCGTGCGCCTTTCGGTCGGCTCTGAGCGGAGTCGCTGTGCGGGGTCGCTGTGCTGAGTCGCTGTGCGGGGTCGCTGTCGACGTCGCCGTGGAGCCCTCGTGCGGCGGCCGTGCGGATACGACCGTACGCGGTCGCCGGTCGGCGCCGGTCGTCAGTTGGCGGTGGCCGCCCGGTCGAAGCGGTCGCCGAGGTGGACGGCCTCGCCGATGTGCTGCGGGATCGAGTAGAGCTTCGGCGCGAGCTTGAGCCCCACGTCGATGGAGCGGCCCACGTTGCCCATCGCGTCGATCGCCACCCGGCCGCCGGTGACCATCTTGATGCCCTTCGTACCGATCAACTGGCCACCGTGGTAAAGCTGCTCGGAAACCGTCTGCATACGATTGATGATCTTGCCGTCGGAGATGACCTGCCCGGCGGTCTTGAGGCCGCCGAACTCCAGCGTGACGTTCTTGAACAGCTTTATCTGCTTGCCGCCGGCGATGAAATCGCCCGCTTTGCCGACGAAGTTCCGGCTGATGGTGGTGACTCCGCGGAATCCCTCGCCGAGTTCGGCGGCGCGGGTGGCGGCGATGGCTCCGTCGGCGACCTTGGCGCCCTTGGCGAAGGCGCCGATTCCGGGTATCGCGCCCAGCGCGTCGAAGCCGATGCTGATCCAGCTCACGTCGGCGCCCGCGGCCATGGCGATCAGGTGGGTGATCAGCGCGGCGGCGCTGGTGACGACGGCCGCGGCGGCGAAGATCGCGCCCAGCGGCTCGAAGGGCGCGGTGATGATGGCCAGCACGCCGAGGAGGCCGCTGAGGTCGCTGAGCAGGTCGCCGATGAGTTTGATCATGTCGGCGTGGTCCTTGACCCACTGGATCGTGTCGTTCCAGGCGTCCTCGATGCCGTGCACCATGCGGCTGAACAGGCCCGGCTTGTCCGGGGCGATGTCACCGGCCTTGTCCAGGTCGTGGCTGATCGCGTTGGCGGCGCTGGTGAAACGGTTGTGCAGCTCTTCCGCGCGGTGGCGCACGCCGTCCAGCGCGTTGTTCGCGTCGGTGACGGCCTGCTGCTTCTTCTTCGCGTCGGCCGCGGCAGCCGGGTCCGGGTCGGGGGACGCCTGAGGCTGCGGGTGCGGAACGCTGTTGTCCGTGGGGATGCCCGCCGCGGTCTTCGCGTGGTCGAGCGTGCCCTGCTTGGTGGCGGCCTCCCGCTCCAGCGTGTCGGCCTCCGCCTGGAAGCCGTGGAGCTGCTCGGCCCAGCGGCCCAGCGCGCTGGACGCGCGGCCGAAGGAGTCGTGCGCCTTCTTGATCAACGGGGTGACATCGCTGTCGATGTGAGAAATGAAGGCCCTGGCGGCCTCGCCCTTCCAGTAACCGCAGTCGAGCCGGCCCAGTTCGGAGACCGTGGTGCTCAACTCGGTGTGCACATCACCGATCTGCCGGGCCAGTGAGCGGGTGCGCTCGACGTCCCCGGGCGTGGGGTCGAAGCCCAGATGCGGAAAGCTGCGCGTCACGCCCGTCACTTCCCGCCGGTCTTGAGGGAGTTGGCGAGTTGCAGGTCGGCGTCGTCGAAGGTCTTGCCGATCTGGTCGATCATGTGGACCGCGGTGTCGGCGTGCTGGCCGATCTGCTTGATGCCGTAGTGCCAGTCGTCGGCGAAGTCGTGGACGTCGTCTATCAGCTTGGGCGCGCCGACCGACTCGCCGTTGGCATTGCCCATCGCCCGGCTCACCGTGTCCATTCGGTCCGCAATGGTGGAGAACGTCTTTCGCAAGTCCCCCATCACCGTCCCGTTGATCTGCAAGTCCCCCATGGAAAATCAACCCTTTCTCGGCATTACGTAAGATTCCGCGGGCCGCGTGCGGATCTCAGGGCCCCTACTCTATTAGGCGTATGCGGGCCGTCGATGGCCCACTGGTCACGGTCCTGTGGCAGTCGCGTGTGTGCGCCGATTCACCCACGCCTGCTTCGGGGACCTGCTGGTAGCTTGCCGACGCCGGGTCCAGACAGCGACATGGGGGAGTTCAGGTGCTTCGTCGTACGTCCACGGGAGCGGGAATCGCCGCGGTGGCGGTCGTCACCGCACTCGCTGTGAGCGGGTGCGGCAGTGGCGGCGGGAACGAGGCGAAGAAGGCGCCGCCCGCGAGCGCGAGCGCGTCCGCGACCGGCACTCCGGGCACGGCGGCGAGCATGTCGGCCGAGCCGGGCGCGTCGGGCGGTCCCACCGCCTCCTCCGTCGTCGGCGGCGACTCGACGCAGGGCGTCGAGGGCGTCTGGCTGGCGACGCAGGGCTCGACGAAGGTCCAACTCGTCCTCGGCAAGGGCAAGGCCGGGCTGACCAGCAGCCACCTGTGCGGCGGCACCTACACCGACCGCGACGGCCTCGGCCTGACGCTGACCTGCATGGACGGCGACAAGGAACGCACCTCCGGCCGCGGCGAACTGACCGGTGACGGCAAGACCCTCACCGTGCGCTGGACCGGTGGCCCGACCGACACCTTCTCCCGCACGGGACTGCCGAGCAGCTGACCGGCGGCCCGTCAGGCCGCCGGTCCCCACGGCGGTCGCTCAGGTGGTCAGCGGCACCGTCACCGTCAGCGGCTCACCGTCGCCGAGGTGCAGTAGAGCCCGGCCCGGCGTGACCTGCCCGCCGACGCTGCTGCGGCTCAGCCGAGTACCGATCAGTTCACCGCTCATGGTCTGCTGCGGCGAGAGCAGCACACCGCGCCGCGCCTTCTTGGCGTCGACCTGCCAGCCGGAGAAGCCCGAGCAGATGTCCTCCTCGCCGCCCGCGATGACCACGGCCCGGCCGTGGTCGGAACCGCGGGCGATGATCTCCTTCAGCACATCCTTGGCGTCGCAGTCGCGCAGCAGCTCCGCGTCGTCGGCCATGACGACCACCGGGCCGCCCTCGGCCTCCTCCAGCGCCTTGCCCAGGTCGTCGGCGGGTATGTCGCTGTCGGTGTACATCCGCAACACCCCTTCGCCGCCCGCCAGTTCGCGCAGCGGCGACGGGCGGGGAGCCGCGACGACCAGCTTCACGCCCTGCTGCTGGTAGCTGCGCGCGAGGGTGAGCAGCAGCGTCGAGCGGCCCGACTTGCCGGGGCCGCCGATGACGAACGCGGGCAGGCCGTCGGACAGGTTGGGCCCGTAGCCGGTGAGTTCGTCGCCGCCGACGCCGACGAGCGCCCACAGCGGATTGCGCGCCGCGTCGGTGTCGCGCATCTCCCACGCGTCGGCGAACGACAGCCGCGAGGGCAGCACGTCCACCCGGAACGGCCGCCGCGCCCTGGGCAGTGCCGCGTCCCGCTCGGTGGCGGCGGCGCCGATCGCGGCCAGCGCCGCGGCCTGGCCCTGACCGGTGGAGTCGTCGGTGAGCAGCGCGACCTGCGTCTCGATGCCCGACTCCGCCCGGTACGCGCGGCCCGGCTGGATCTCGTCCGGCACCTTGCGCGGATTGACCGAGATCAGCGAGAAGTCCGAGCGGTCCGCGAGCCGGAAGGCGATCTTGTCCTCGGTGAGCGTGGAGATCCGGCCCGCCATCAGCGTGCGGTCACCGGTGATGATCAGGTGGATGCCGACCGAGGCGCCCTCCCGCAGGAACATGAACAGCTCGTCGCTGAGCGCTCCGTGGTCCAGCTCGCCGAGCGAGGGCGTCCAGCCCTCCCAGCGGTCGAGCAGGATCACGATGTGCGGCAGCCGCTCCTCCTCGGTGGTCACCGCCGCGCGCTGCTCGCCGATGTCCGCGAACCCGTCACCGGCCAGCAGCTCCTGACGGCGCGTCATCTCCGCCTTGAGCCGCCCGATCAGCCGGATCGCCCGCTCCGACTGCGCACGGCCCACGACCGCGCCGCAGTGCGGAAGCTTCGTCAGCGCGTTCAGCGCGCCGTTGCCGCAGTCGATGCCGTACAGGTGCAGATCCGCGGTGGAGTGCGTACGGGCTAGCGAGCCCGCGATCGTCCGCAGGAGCTGGGAGCGGCCGGAGCGCGGGGCGCCCGCCGCCAACAGGTGGCCGAAGGTGTGGAAGTCGATGGCCACCGGGCGCCGGGCCTGGAGCGCGGGCAGGTCCTCGATGCCGTACGCGGCGGGCGGCAGCGCCCCCGCGGCGACCGGCGTCGGCAGCTCGTCCAGCAGCAGACTGTCGGGCAGCGCCGGCAGCCACGGGCTGTGCTGCGGCGGGATCGCCATCCGCTCGTTGGCCTCGCAGATCGCCTCGACGAGCACCTTCAGGTCGGTGATCTCGTCCTCCTCGCCCTTGGCGCCCGCGGGGCGGCGGGGGGCCGAACGGCCGAGCTGCGACCAGTCGACGATGCCCACCCAGGGCGCCACCGTCACGTTCTCGACCGCGCCCGGCCGCCGTCCGCCGACCCGGCCGGACTGGAAGGGGACCAGCGAGGTCGCGCCGAGCCGCACATAGGCGCGGCCCGGAGTGGACTTGGAGATGTTGCCCGCGTCCGGGGCGTCGATGACGTCGGAGGACTCGCTGCCGTCGGTGACGCGCAGCGCTATCCGGAGGTTGGTGTTGGCCCGGATCTCCGGCGAGACGACACCGCTCGGCCGCTGCGTGGCGAGGATGAGGTGGATGCCCAGCGAACGGCCTCGCTGGGCGATGTTGACCAGACCGGTGACGAAGTCGGGCAGCTCACGGACCATCGAGGCGAACTCGTCGATCACGATCAGCAGCCGCGGCATCGGCTTCAGCTCGGGCTGGCGCCGCATCAGGTCGGTGTAGTCCTCGATGTCCTTGGCCCCGGCCTCGGCCAGGATGTGCTCGCGCCGCTTCAGCTCCGCGCCGAGCGACTCCAGCGCGCGCTCCACCAGGTGGGCGTCGAGGTCGGTCACCATGCCGACGGTGTGCGGGAGTTGCACACAGTCCTTGAACGCCGAGCCGCCCTTGTAGTCGATGAGCACGAACGTCATCGCCTCGGGGGTGTTCGCCACCGCGAGCGAGGCCACGATGGTCTGCAACAGCTCCGACTTACCCGAACCGGTCGTACCCGCGATCAGGCCGTGCGGCCCGTCCTTGCGGATGTCGATAGCGAACGGACCGTCGTAGGACTCGCCGACCACCGCCTGGGTGGAGATCGGACTCAGCCGCCAGCGCGAGGCGATGGCGTCGGCCGTCGGCGGCTCGATCTCCAGGACGTCCAACAGGCGGCTGGCGGACGGAATCGCGGAGTCCTCGGCGTCACCGCTGATGTCCCGGATCGGCGACAGGCAGCGGGCCAGCCGGGAGCACCAGGCGGGCGAGACGAGGTCGGGCCGCACCTTGCGGATGCGTGCCACCCCCGCCTGCTCGACGCGCAACCGGAAGGCGCCGGAGGCCGGTTCCGCCGCCACCGCCTGGGCCTGCTGCGCGCCCGCGTACCAGGCGTTCACCGAGGGGAAGCCGCCCTGCCGGGGCGCGGCCGCCGCGGCGGTCTCCGGAACGGAAGCGACGGTCGCGTCCACGGCGGGCGCCTCGAACTCCGCAATCACCACGGCCTGGCACTCGCCGGGCAGGAAGCGCTCCTCGGAGTCCAGACAGATGGCGAACATCCCGACACCTGGGCCCTCGCGCAGCAGTTGCACCACGCCGGGCAGCGACCGCATCCGCCGCGACCCGTCGAGGATCACCACGATGTCCGGGTCCTTGAAGAAGGCCGCGTGATTGGCCGCGCTGCCCGCCTTCTGCTTCGCCTTCTGCCGTCCGTCCAGAATGGAGGTCAGCTCCGCGACCCGCGCCGCGACCGTCTCGGCGTCCGTGCCCAGCAGCGCGCTGGCGTCCTGCCCGTCGGTCGGCCGCGAGTGCGGCAGCCACCGCACCCAGTCCCAACTCTGCTGCCCCGACTGCTCGGTGAGCACATAGAACTGCACATCCATCGGGCTGCTCAGCGTCGCCATCTGCGCCACCGCCCAACGGCCCATCGCCCGCGCGTCGTCGCCGGGCGCCGCGAAACCGATCACGCCGAGCCTGCGCAACTCCACCGCGACCGGGGCGTCGTCGATCTCCCAGTTGACCTTGCGGCGGTGCTCCTCCTGCTCCGGGTCGTCCAGGATCACCTCGGACGGCAGCTTCGCCGTGCCGACCCTGATCAGCAGGTGGTCGGCGTCGCCGCGCCGCCGCTCCCACAGCCGGGTGCGCGGCCCCGTCGCGGTGTTGAGCACGGTCGCCGGGTCGGGCGAGGCCGCGGCCCGGTCCTTGCGTTCGAGGTCGAGCGCCTTGTTGGCGTCCTGCTCGATGCGTTCCTTGCGCTCGCGGAACTCGGTGACCGTCTTCGCGTACGACTTACGGCCGTTCTTCTTGTCCATGAAGTGGTTGCCGACCATGACCATCGGGCTGACGACCGCCATGAACAGGTACATCATGCGGTGCATCATGAAGGCCATCATCACGGCCATGAGCAGCGGCATGACCGCCATCAGCCACGGCAGCGGCCGTCCGGCCGGCTCTTTCGGCGGGGTCGGCAGCCGGAAGACTGTGGTCCGCTCGGGCGGTGACAGCCGCGGCGGACGGTTGTAGTCGTAGGTCGCCCCGTCCTCGCCGGGATGCAGCGCCGCGTTCGGCGGGATATAGGGGCCAAGCTCCAGAAGGCTGTTGCCGAGGGAGAGCTGGTCGCCGAGCGGCCATTCCTTCGTGTCGCCGCCGACCGTGACCTGGCACGTGCCGCCCATGCCCACGGTCAGCACCGCGGCGCGCTCCGCCAACTCCGAGTCGTCGATGCGGATCCGGGACGAGGCACCGCGCCCGATCTCCACCTTGCCGATGCCCAGACGGTGGACCGCGCCCGCGTCCGGGCCGCCCGCGACCCGCAGCTCGACCACACCGGCGGGCTCGCCCGGCAGGCAGCCCGCCGGGTCGTAGAGGCTGACCACCGCGCCCTCGCGCAGCGGTGACTGGGCCACCGACCAACTCGGGTCCACCGCGTACCCGTCCACGTACACCGCGGGCGAGCCGGGCGCGCGCGAGGGGCCGCCGGAGATCGAGATGATCTCCGCGCCGCCTGCGCCGACTTTCCGTCCGAGCTCGCGCGCGACATCCGCGACGGTCGACGCGGACTCGGTCTCCACCACAACATCGGCGCGGTCCCCGCCGAGCGGGTCGACCACGGTCAACGACAGACGCACGACGTTCCTCGTTCCCCCGGATTCGACTTGGTTTCTCAGGACGATATCCGCTGGAGGCCGGTCGTGGGGCCTCAGGTGCCCGGCCTGTGGATAACCTGCACCGGTTTATCCACAGGCCGGGAACAGGGCTGGACAGGGCCCCCGTCGCGGGTGGGACAGTGGTCCTCAGGCCGGAGGGAAGAGGGGTGGACGGGGCGGGTGGGGTAGCGTGCGGCCCGAGCGTGGGCATGTCACGGAAGCCGTTCCGTTCTGTTGCAAGGCTGTGAGTCGCTTGTCACGGGATGCGCCTTGAGGGTGTTTGTAAGGCGCTGATAGCGTGCGGTGACTTGACATCGGCCTGCGGGCTGTCGCCGGACAGGAGCGCGGCAGTCTCTCCCCACGCAACCGATTTCGAAGAAGCACGCCGGCTCGACGGGGGCAGTGACGTGAGGACCAGAGAACGTTCCGCTGCGGGCGGCGGCAGTAACAGCCGTCAGTCCGGATCCGCGCCCATGCATGGGGCGCCGATGGGCGGAGAGCGGCTGCCGACGGTGTCGCGGGAACGCAAACCCGCGTTGGCCGCACTGGCCGTGCTGCTCATTCTCGTCGGCGCGCTCGGTGCCACCGTGATGGTCATGCGCGCGGGGAACAAGATCTCGGTCGTGAAGATCGACCAGGACATCCCGGTCGGGGACCGGATTCCCGCCTCCGCGCTCCGCGAGGTCATGGTCTCCGACGACTCCGGGGTCAACTTCGTGCTGTGGAAGCAGCGCGGCGACCTGGAGAAGAACTACCGGGCGTCCACGAACATCGTCAAAGGCTCCGTCCTGGTCAAGGAGATGGTGACGAATAGCAGCGCCCTCCCGGCCGGGAAGTCGCTGGTCGGACTCTCCCTCAAGCAGGGCGTGTTCCCCGACGGTCTCGCCAACGGCCACACCGTCGCCGCGTATCTGGTGGGGAACGACGCGGCCAAGGGGCAGAACGGCTCCTCGGGCGACAGCGGCGGAGCGAGCGCCAACACGCTGATCAGCGACAGCCTGATCATCAAGTCCGTGAAGTCCGACTCCTCCGGGCTCGGTGGCGGCGACACCCTGGTCACCGTGATCGCGGACTCCTCGGTCGCGGGCAAACTCACCCTCGCCGCCGCGGCGAACGAAGTGGCGCTCGTGCTCATGCCCGACAGCAAGAACTGAGCGAGCGGGCGAATACGTCATGGCACTGATCGCAATCGCCGCGGACAAGGGCTCACCAGGCGTCACCACCAGCGCCGTCGCGCTCGCCGCCGTCTGGCCGCGCCGTGTCCTGCTGGCGGAGGCCGACCCGGCTGGCGGCGACCTCGTCTACCGCTCACCCGCCGCGCACGGCGGCATGCTCGACCCCAACACCGGCCTGCTCTCGCTGGCCGCCACCGCCCGACGCGGCCTGGCCGCCGAGCAGTTGTGGGACCACGCCCAGCCGCTGGCCGGCGGACTCGACGTCCTCGTCGGCATCGGCAGCGCCGAACAGGCCGCCGGTCTGTCCGGACTGTGGCCGATGCTCGGCCAGGCGTTCGCCACGCTCGCCGAGTCGCCCAACGGCGCCGCCGACGTGATCGCCGACTGCGGCCGGATCGGCGCCGACTCGCCCACCCTCGACCTCTTCTCGCACGCCGCCCTCGTCCTCCTGGTGGCCCGCACCGAACCCGAACACCTCGCGCGGGTACGGGACAGGGCCGGTGCGCTGTCGGCCAAACTGCACGGCTCGCAGCGCGGCGCCGCCGCCGCGCTCGGCTACCCGCCGATCGGCATCGTGCTCATCACCGACCCCAGCCACAGCGCCCGACAGGCCAGCCAGGTCAACGAGATGCTGGTGGCCTCGCAGATCTCCGCACGGGTCGTCGGCACCCTCGCCCACGACACGGCGGGCGCCGACACCCTCAACGGCCGCCGTCGGGGCCGCCTGGACAAGTCCCTGCTGATCCGCTCGGCCCGGCAGATCACCGCCGACGTACCGCACCGGTACGGAGTGCTCCGATGAGCACCGTCGACCACCAGTTGGTCAAGCGGTTCCGGCAGGAGGCGGGCGACCGCATCTCGGAACAGCGCCGACTGGACCAGGTGACCGGCGAACCCGCCATGTCACCCGAGGACGAGCGGCAGTTCGCGCGGGCGATCATCGCGCAGATCCTGGAGGACTACGCCCGCGCCGAGATCAACCTCGGCCGCACCCCGCCCGACGCGCAGGCCGAGGAGGCGTACGCGGCAGCCGTGCACGCCGCGCTCTTCGGCGTCGGCAGGCTCCAGCCGCTGCTCGACGACACCGAGGTCGAGAACATCGACATCAACGGCTGCGACCAGGTCTTCGTCGGCTACTCCGACGGCCGCGAGCTCCAGGTCGAGCCGGTCGCCGAGTCCGACGAGGAACTCATCGAGCTGATCCAGGTGCTCGGCGCGTACTCCGGCCTGTCCTCGCGCCCCTTCGACTCCGCGAACCCGCAACTCGACCTGCGGCTCCCGGACGGCTCCCGGCTCTCCGCCGTCATGGACGTCACGCGCCGCCCCGCGCTGTCCATCCGCCGCGCCCGCCTCGGCAAGGTCTTCCTCTCCGACCTGGTCGGCAACTACACGCTCACCCCGGAGTTGGGCTCCTTCCTGTCGGCCGCCGTCCTCGCCCGTAAGAACGTGATGATCGCCGGCGCCACCAACGCCGGAAAGACGACGCTGCTGCGCGCGCTGGCCAACGTCATCCCGCCGCACGAGCGCCTGATCACCGTCGAGCGCGCGCTGGAACTCGGCCTCGACCAGTTCCCCGAGATCCACCCCAACGTCGTGGCCTTCGAGGAGCGGCTGCCCAACTCCGAAGGCCAGGGCGCCATTTCGATGGCCGAGCTGGTCCGCCGCTCGCTGCGCATGAACCCCTCGCGCGTCATCGTCGGTGAGGTGCTCGGCGACGAGATCGTCACCATGCTCAACGCGATGTCACAGGGCAACGACGGCTCCCTGTCCACCATTCACGCCAACAGCTCGGCCGAGGTCTTCAACCGCATCTCCACCTACGCACTCCAGGCACGCGAGCGGCTGCCGGTCGAGGCGTCGCAGATGCTGGTGGCGGGCGCCATCGACTTCGTCGTCTTCGTGCAGCGACGCAACGACTTCCAGCGCGGCGGCACCCTGCGCCGTATGGTCACCTCCGTCCGTGAGGTGAACGGCGTGGACGGCCGCGTACTGTCCAGCGAGGTGTTCGCCGAGGGGCGGGAGGGCGTGGCACTGCCGCACGCCCCGATCTCCTGCCTCGAGGAACTCCTCGCCAACGGCTACCAGCCCACGGGGGTGTGGCGGTAATGACCGGGATCTTCTCCCTGTCCGTGCTCTACGGACTGCTCGCCGGAGCCGCCGTCGGCGGCGGTATCGCGCTGTTCGTCCTCGCGATGCGCGGCTGGGCGCCCAAGCCCGGTGCGACAGCGCCGGGTGAGTCGTCCGGCGACAAAGCGGCGGAGTTCATGCGCTTCCTGTCGCAGCGCGGCTCGCTCGCCATCGTCGCGGGACTCGTCGTCCTCGGCCTGACCCGCTGGGCCGTCCTCGGTGTCTCCACCGCCGTGCTGGTCTTCACCTGGGACAAGCTCTTCGGCGGCGCGGCGGAGGAACGGGCCGCGATGAAGCGTGTCGAGGCGCTGGCGGCCTGGACCGAGTCGCTGCGCGACACCATCGCGGGCGCCGTCGGCCTCGAACAGGCCATACCCGCCTCGGCCCGCGCCGCCGCACCCGCGCTGCGCGGCCACCTGTCGTCGCTCGTCGACCGCCTCAGGTCGCGTACCCCGCTGCCGGAGGCGCTCCAGCACCTCGCCGACGAGATCAACGACGCGTCGGCCGACATCATCATCGCCGCGCTCATCCTCAACGCCCGTCTGCGCGGACCCGGTCTGCGCGAAGTGCTCGGCGCGCTCGCCAAGTCGGCCCGCGAGGAAGTGGACATGCGGCAGCGCGTGATGGCGCAGCGCGCGAGCACCCGGCGCAGTGTGCAGATCGTCGTCGTGGTGTCCGTGGCTTTCGTGCTGGGTCTGGCCATCTTCAACCGCAGCTTCGTCGAGCCGTACGGCACGGCGATCGGCCAGGCCGTACTCACCTTGGTGTGCGCGCTGTTCGCGGCCGGATTCTGGTGGCTGCGGAAGCTGTCGAACATCGAGACGCCGGACCGGTTCCTGGTCCATGAGCCGGAGCGCGTTTCGGCCGCCGACCGCATCGGAGTGCCGCCCGGCCACGGCGCCCACGCACAGGCGACCCCCGGCCAGCCGCTGCCGGGTCACGGAGCGCCGGGGCACGCCGCACCCGGCCACGCGGCGGCACCGGGCCGCGGCGGTGTGCCCGGCCACGGCGGCGTACCGGGCCAGGCCATCCCGGGTCAGGGGGCGGCACGATGAACAACATCCTCTTCACCTGCCTGGTCGGCGCGGCCGTCGGCCTCGGCGTCTTCGTCCTCATCCGGGCGCTCATGCCCGGCAAGCGCAGCGCCGTGCACACGGTGGCGCAGATCGACGCGATGCGCGCCGCGGGCCCGGTCAGCAGCGGACCGGCGCACTCCGCACCGACCGACTTCAAGGGCCGCGTGGGCCAGCGGGTCGCCACCTTCTACCTCCAGCAGGGCTGGGAGCAGCGCTCGCTCCGCGCCGACCTCGCCGTGCTCGACCGGAGCTGGGAGAACTTCCTGGCCACGAAGATCATCCTGGCCGCGGCCGGTGTGATCTTCGGGCCGTTCCTCTTCGCCGTGATCTGGCAGCTCGGCATGGGCAGCAACCCCGTGATCCCGGTCTGGATGGCCCTGATCTGCGGCGGCATCTTCTTCCTCCTGCCGGACTTCGAAGTGCGCCGCGACGCCGCCGACAAGCGCAAGGACCTGCGCCGGGTCATCGGCGCCTACCTCGACCTGGTGTCGATGAACCTCGCGGGCGGCCGCGGTCTGCCCGAGGCCCTGATGGCCGCCGCCGAGATCAGCGACGGCTGGGCCCTGACCCGTATCCGCAACTGCCTGGCCGATGCCCGGATCACCGGCACCAGCCAGTGGGTGGCCCTCGGCAGACTCGGCGACGAGCTGGGCGTCGAGGAGTTGAGGGACCTGTCCGTCACACTCGGCCTGGTGGCCGACGACGGCGCGAAGGTCCGCGAGTCGCTCGCCTCGCGCGCCGAGACGATGCGGCACCGGGAACTCGCCGAGATCGAGGGATCCGCGGGCGAGAAGTCCCAGTCCATGCTCGTCGCGCAACTCCTGCTGTGCGCGGGCTTCCTGGTCTTCCTGATCTTTCCCGCCGCGATGCGCGTGTTCCAGGTCTGACCACCAACGTCTCTGAGCACCACTGTCTCCGATCGTCACCGTCCCTCCTGAGCACCACTGTCATCGAAACGCCGAGCGTCGAGTCGAGAGGACTTGAACCATGAACCGCTTGCCCAAGGTCAGCCATCCGGCTGTCGACTTCCTTCTCACCTTCCTCAAGGGGCGCGTCGAGCGCGCCCGTTCCGAGGGCCTGTCCCGCGGTGCCTCCGCCGTCGAGTGGGTGATCATCTCCGCGGTGGTCGTCACCGTCGTCGGCGTGGTCGCCGTCATCATCAACGGCGCCCTCAAGGGCAAGGCTTCGGACGTCGGCAACTGCATCTCGAACACCACGGACAGCAAGACCTGCTGAGGCCGGGACCGATATCCGTGATGGAACGACGAATCGACGCGCTGCACCACGCCGTACGCCGCAGGCTGGACGCCGCCCGCGGCGACAGCGGCGTGGGCAGCCGTACGAGCACGAGAGCGGTAAGCGGCGCGGGGGCGCCTACCGGCGATGACCGCGGGATGACCGCGATCGAGTTCGTCTTCCTCACCCCGGTCCTGTTCTTCATGATCTTCGCGACGGTGCAGTTCGGTCTGTACTCCTTCGCCGACCATGTCGCGCAGGCGGCCGCGCACGCCGGTGCCCGCAAGGCGCGGGCGGAGGCCGACGCCGATCCCGGCGGCTGGTCGGGTAAGGCGACCAGCGCGGCCGAGGACCGTATCGACCAGCTCGGACCGAATCTGCTGGACGGCCGCAAGGTGACGTCCTTGCAGCCGGACGCGGCCACGGTCGGCGTGCGCGTCACGGCCGACGTACCGACCATCTTCCCCGGCTTCCACTTCAAGGTGAACGAGAGTTCCCAGGGGCCGGTGGAGCGCTTCGTACCGGACAACGGGGGCTGATCCGATGCGTACCCGACTGCGAACCGCACTGCGCACCAGACGGGTGGGGGAGCGGGCCGACGGAGGGCTGTCCACCATCGAGGTGGTGATCCTCGCCCCGATCATGATCCTGTTCATCCTGATCCTGGTCGCCTTCGGCCAACTCGTCGACGGCCGGGGCGCGGTGGACGGCGCCGCCAGGGACGCCGCCCGCGCGGGGTCGATCCAGCGCAGTCAGGGCGTCGCCATGTCCGAGGCGATCGCGGCGGCCCGGGCGGACCTCGGCGACACCTGCGTGGCCGGCACCTTGTCGGTGAAGAAGACCAGCGAGGGCTTCGAGGCCGACACCCTCTTCAGGGTCGAGGTGAGCTGCACCATCCGCGGCCTCGCCTCACTCGGCCTCAAGATCAACAAGACGATCACGTCGACGGCGGCTTCACCGCTCGACCCGTACCGACGGGCGGAGTGACCGATGCACGCGACACGGCACGTCGTACGGCGCCTCGTAGGAAGGGTGGCGCGGAGGGTGGTACGCCGCCCCGACCGCGGCTCCGGCACCGCCGCGATGCTCATCTTCGCCGTGGTGTTCATGGCGCTCGCCGCCTTCGTCGTCGACGGCGGACTGTCGATCTCCAAGCGCGAGCGCGCCGCCGACATAGCCGAGCAGGCGGCCCGTTACGCGGCCCAGGACATCGACGTCGAGGCGCTGCGCAACGCTCCCGCGGGCACCCAGCCCGTGATCAACACCGGGGCCTGCACCGGCAGGGTCAGGAATTTCGCCGAGCAGTCGGGGCTGAGCCCGGCCGACGTCATGGCCTCCTACTGCACCTCCGCCCTGCCCAACCGGGTGGAGGTGACCGTCCAGCTCACGTATGAGCCGATGCTCACCGGTTTCTTCTACGACCACAACATCGTCGTCCACGGTACGGCGGCGGCCGAGTCCGTCACGGGACCGGCCAACTAGTCCGTGACAAGCAGCCCTTAGCAGCAGTCGTACAGCACCAGCCGTATAGCACCAGCCGTTCAGCACCAGTCGTATAGCAGCAGTCGTTCAGCACCAGCCGTCCAGCCGAAGCACCAGCCGCTCCAACCGAAGGCAGAGGAAGCAGCCATGGCACGCACGACCGCCACGGGACGTAACCGTACGCAGCAGGGTGGGGCGGCGGCGCGCCCGCCGCGCAGGCACCGTACGTTCGGCGACTTCGTGCGCGCGCTCGGCGCGTTCCTGGCGCTCGCCGTGCTCGTGGTGGGGGTGCCGGGCGCGCTTCTGTACTTCATCGGGTCGCCGTTCCCGCACCACTTCGACTCCGACCTGGTGCAACAGCCCATCACCAGCGAGACGTTCGTCAACACGCTGGCCGTGATCGTATGGCTGGCCTGGGCGCAGTTCACGGCGTGCGTGCTGGTCGAGACCAAGGCGGCGGTCTCCGGCGTGGGCATGCCGAGCCGGGTGCCGGGCGCGGGCCCGAGCCAGTTGCTGGCACGGCAGTTGATCGCGGCGCTGCTGCTCGTCGGCGTGAGCACCGCGGGCCTCGTCCCCGGTCTGTCCCAGCTCGGCCAGGGCAACCAGCACGAGAGCCAGGCGCGGCCGGGCGTGGCCGCCACCGCGCAGCAGACCCCCGGCCAGCAGCACCAGGCACGTACCGTCAGCGCCGCCGTACCGCATCAGCAGGCCGCCCAGCACGCGGCGGGATCGCACCAGAGTGCGGGTCAGTCGGCGCACAAGGACACCAAGTTCTACCGGATCCAGCCGCCCGAGGGCCGGCACCACGACTCGCTGTGGGAGATCGCGCAGCGCCACCTCGGCGACGGCCGCAGGTACAACGAGATCTACCAGCTCAACAAGGACCGCGTGCAGCCGGACGGCTCCAAGCTGTCGCAGGCCAGCCTCATCCGGCCCGGCTGGGTGATGGAGATGCCCTCCGACGCGCACGGCGGCGACCTCGTGGAGATGCCCGTCGCAGCCACGCACGTCGCGCCCGACGTGCAGCATTACGCCGAGCACGGCGGCGCCAAGGACACCACGGCCGAGGGCGCGCACGCCTCCGCCCAGCACGCGGCGGCCGAGCAGGGCGGCGGCGGGACCGGCGCCCAGGGCGGCGGATCGGGCGGTTCCGGCTCCACCGACAGCGCGTCCGCCGAGACCGGCCCCGGCGGTACGGGCGGCCCCGGCGGTACGGGCACGGGCGGTACGGGCGGGTCCGGCGGTCGCCACGCGGCCGTCACCACCCCGGCCCATGCCGAGACGGCACCCGAGCACGGGCCCACCGCCGCCTTCACCGCGAACTCCTCCTCCCACTCGCACGGCTTCGACCTGTCCGAAGCGCTGATCGCCGCCCCGCTGCTGGCCGCGGGCCTGCTCGCCGCGCTCGGCCGCCGCCGTCGTACGGCCCTGTGGCAGTCGGTCACCGCGGGCGGCCTGCGCACGCCGCGCACCCCCACCGGGCCGCAGGCCGACGCCGCCGACGCGCTGCGTGTGGGCGCCGACCAGGACACCGTCGCCTTCCTCGACCGCGCGCTGCGCGCGCTGTCCGGCCGCCTGGACGCCGAGGGCCTCAAGCTCCCGACCGTCTACGCCGCGTGGCTCACCGACGAGGCCCTGCACCTGCAACTGGCCTGGCCCGAGGGCCAGCCGCCGGCCCCCTGGCAGCTCGGCCAGGACCAGACCTTCTGGCGGCTCGACCGCGCCGACCTCACCGAGGACGCGGACGTGTCGGCGGCGGCCCCGTACCCCGGCCTGGTCGCGCTCGGCACGCTCGACGGCGCGCGGCTGCTGCTCAACCTCGAAGCGGTGCCCGGCATCGTCTCGCTGTCCGGAGCCGCCACCGACCGCGAGGCCGTACTGGCCTCCGTCGCCTCGGAGTTGGCCACCAACGGCTGGTCGGACCGGATGACCGTCACCCTCGTCGGCTTCGCCGAGGACCTCACGGCCCTCGCCCCCGCCCGCGTCCGGCACCTCGCCGACGTGCCCGAGGTCATCGAGACGATGTCCGCGGAGACCGCGCAGCGGGCGGGCGCTCTGCGTACGGCGGGCCAGGACAGCGTCCTCACCGGCCGCACCGGCCGCGCCCAGCACACCCAATGGGCACCGCACCTCGTCCTGCTCGCCGCCGAGCCCACCGAGGAGGAGGCGAACCGGCTGGCCGAACTCGCCTCCGACGCGGGCCGGCTCGGCATCGGCTACCTCGTCGCCTCCAGCCGTCCCGACATGCCGGGCGCCGCCTGGGAGCTGGAGATCACCTCCGCGGGACGGCTGCTCGCCCCGCTGCTCGGCCTCGACCTCGAAGCGCAGGTGCTGCCCGCCGATCAGTACCAGGCCGTGCTGCGGCTGTTCGCCGAGGCGGGCGGCGAGGACGGCCCCGGATCGGGCCCCGACGCCCCGCCGTTCATGGTGGACCTCTCCGACCAGGGACGGCCCGGCGTGTACGCGCGCCTGCTCGGCTCCTTCGAACTCGTCGGCGTCGACGAGCCGTCCGCCGAGCGCAGCCAGCTCCTCCACGAGGCCCTGGCCCTGCTCCTCCTGCACCGCGAAGGCGTCCACCCCCGCGTCCTGGCCTCCGCGCTCTGGCCGCGCGGCGTCACCGAGGACGTACGCGACGCCCTCGTCGAACGCCTCCGCGACTGGCTCGGCACCGACCCCGGCGGCATCGCCCGGCTCACCATCGACGACACCGGCCGGATCGTCCTCGCGTCCTCCGTCGTCTCCGACTGGGACGTCCTCCAGACCCTCCACCACGAGGCCACCGAGGGCAGCGCCGCCTCCGACCCCACCGCCCGCCGCCGCCTGCTCACCCAGGCCCTCTCGCTGGCCCGCGGCCCGCTCCTCCAGGACCGCACCGCGGGCCGCTACGGCTGGCTCTCCCACGAGATAGTCGACGCCCAACACCCCGTCCTCGTCGCCGAGATCGCCCTCGCGCTCTCCGCCCTCCACCTCGACGCGGCCAAGCCGAAGGCGGCCGTCGCGGCCATCGAGGCGGCCCTGGTCGTCTCCCCCAACGACGAGCGCCTCTGGCTCGAACTCCTCCGCGCCACCCAGGCCACCGGCGACCCCGCCCGCCTCCAGGCCGCCGCCAACTCCCTCATCGCCCGCAGCGACTCCCTCAGCGGCCCCAGCCGCGGCCTCCCGCCCCGCGTCGAAGCCCTCCTGGACGAACTGCTCCCCGAATGGCGCGGCAGCATCGCCAACTGACCCTCACGAACTGACCATCATGGCGGGGGAGTATCACCAACCGACCCTCTCCCCACGGACTCTCACGGAGCTTCGATGAACAAGTCCCTCGCCGCCGCGGTCTCGACCGTCACCCTCACGGTGACGGCCCTCGTCACCCTCACGGCCTGCGGTGGCTCGGACGACTCCGCGAGCGACAAGATCATCGACACTCCGTCGTCCCAGTCCGCCCCGTCGCCGACCGCGTCCGCCACGGCGTCGCCGGTCACCTCCGCGACGGCAGAGCCCATGGACTTCCACCTGCCGTCCGACATCAAGGTCGTCATCGACGCCGATGCGACCGGCGACGCCGCCAAGGACGCGGTACTGCACGGTCAGGCCGACACATTGACGGCGCGTCAGAAGCTCTACGTGGACCTGGATCCGGCCTCGAACGTACTGAAAGCGTACTTCTCCGGACAGGCCCGGTCGTTCTACGCTGAGCAGATCGCGAAGCGGAAGAAAGAGGGCCGTACGGTGACGGGGACCTACCGCTACTACGACCGCAAGGTGACGGCGGTGACGGCCGATACCGCAGTCGTGACCTATTGCGAAGACCAGTCCAAGGCGTACTCGAAGGACATCAAGACCGGTGAGGTCCTGCGCACCGCGCCGACCGCCGACGACTACCGCCTCTATACGGCCACTTTGCTGAGGAACGCGGCGGGCGTCTGGCAGCTCGACTCCTTCCAGGGCAAAGCGGCCGCCCCGGCCTGCCAATGAGGGCCCCTCGGCGGGCCGTCGTCGGCGCGAGCGTCCCCAATATCCTCGGCGTCCTCGGTTTCCTTGGCGTCGCGTTACTGGGAGCGGCGAGTCCCGCCGTCGCGGGAGACGGCGACCCCATCTCCCCGCCGCCCAAGCCTCCTACGCGTCAGGCGACCTCCGACAACGGCTCCATCAGCGCGGGCGTCCAACTGGACACACGCCACAACGGCAGCGGACGCTCGGTACCGGTGTCGGCGGTGGACCGCAACTGGACGCCGCCGCTGTGCTGGAGTCAGCCGAAGTACGACGCGGAGCAGTACAAGGACTGGGCGCTCGGCCCTGAGAACGTCGGAATCGGTCCCAACGCCGCCCAGATCGCCGAGACCGTCAAGAAGCGCACCGACTTCCACGAAGACGCCAAGGGCGCATGGTGGTTCCGGACCTACGACGTCGACCAGATGACGTCCGGTTCCACGACGCCCGGCCGGGTGGCCGCGTGCACGTCGATCCCCGGCCAACAGTGGGTCGGCGCCGTCGCCCCCAAGCCGATGCTCGCTCTCTCACCCCAGGTGCTGTCGGGCCTGGCCTACAAGGCCCTGCTCCTGCCCACACCCACCGTCCGATTGAGCCCGGCCGCCGACAACCAAATCGTCAACGTCCCCACCTTCGCGTCGTTCACCGGGGCCCTCCCCGACCGTGTCTGGGTGACCGCCAGCTTCGACGCACTCGGCCTCACCATCGCTGCCACAACTGTCGCTGTCCCCAGCGCCCTTCGCATCGACGCGGGTACTCCTTACGCCGAGCCGCAGACGTGTGAATACGACCTCACACCTGCCGCGGGCGGCGGGTACCAGGTGGACTCGTCGAAGGACGCCTGCAACGTCACGTACCGCAAAGCGGGCCCGTACACCCTGCACGCCGAGATCACGTGGAAGGTGACGTGGACGGCGTCGGTGAATCCGAACGGACCGGTGGCGGAGCCGGGCTTGCCGGACGGACTGTCGGGCAATGATGTCGCGGTGGTGGCGAAGGAGGTCCAGACGGTGGTGCGCTGAGCGCGTGAGCGGTGCCGCGTCAAATCCGATTCACCCGTAACCCCGAGGCGGATCGGGGTCGTTGTCAGTCCGTAGGTAACGGCATATGACGGCGACAACGAGGGTGGTCGGGGTACGAGGATGGCGGACCTCAAGGTGACGGATCAGGTGCTCGCCGATTCGGAGCGGCTGTTGACGAAGCTGCACTTCGAGTTCGAGAGCATCAAGGTCCATCGGGACGACCTGCACCACATCTGGGGGTCGGGCGCGGTGGCGGGCGCGATGGACGCGTTCGTCAACAACTGGGCGTGGCACCGCAAGAAGCTCATCGGCGGCATCGAGTCCGTCGGCGGACTCGTCGGCGCGGCCCGCGAGACGTTCAAGCAGACCGACGAACACCTCGCCAAGAGCGGCTGACCCCCGTGGCGACGACCACCAGGCCGCGCCCGCGCGACTGGCACCCTCTCACCGACACCGATCCCACCCCCGGTGACCCCGAGTCCATCCGCGACGAGGTCGCCCACATGAAGCACCTCGCGGGCATGCTCAGAGCCGAGGCCGCCGACCTCAAGGTCATCGGCACCGGCGACGGCCTCAAGGGCCGCTACGCCACCAAACTCCGCGCCGAAGCCCGCGAACTGGAAGTCCACCTCCGCGAGACCGCCGGCCGCTACGAACGCGTCCACGGCCATCTCACCGCCTGGGCCGCCGAATTGGAGGCCATCCAGTCCGACGCCGACCGCATCCTGCGAGGCGCGCGCGCCGACGCCGAGGCGGCTCCCTCTGAGGACACCGAATCCGCCTCCGCCTCGGGCCCGGGTTCCGGTTCCGGCTCCAGCGACGACCCGCTCGCCAAGTACCGCCGCTCCCTGACCAGGGTCGAGGCCCACCGCGACGAGCGGGCGTCGCACTACGCGGCGCGCATCCGGCACGAGATCAACGACAAGATCAAGGACAGTTGGTGGGAGCGGCGCAAGAACGAGATTGACGGGGTGAAGGGGGCGATTTCGCTTGTCGCGGATGTGATGAGCTGGGTCGCCACCGTCATCGCGATCGTCGCGATCTTCACCACCCCCGCCGGTTGGATCGCAGGTCTCGCCGTCTGGCTCGCGGTCGGCGTCCTAGCGGGACACATCGCCCTCGCCGCCGCAGGCGACTGCTCCTGGCTCGACGTCGGCATGGACATCTTCGGCCTGCTGACGATGGGCATCGGGGGCGCCGCCCTGAACGGTCTCAAAGACGTACGTGCCGCGACGAAGCTCGCCGCTCAAGCCGCTGCCGACGAGCGGGCCGCCGTCACCGCCACGCGGGCCTCCCGGTCCGTTCTCGACCGCTCGTCCGCCACCGTCAACCGTCGCGGCTCCACAGCAGCGGCGCGTGCCAGGGCCCGTCACGTCCGCAACATCGCCAAAGCCGCAGCCGAGCGGGCCGGTCGCAACGCGGCCGTGGAGGAGGCTGCCACCCCGATGGCTGAGGCTTCCCAACGAGAGGCGGTGCTTGTCGGAGGCGACCGCGAGACGGCGAATCTCTACAAGGACGTGGTCCGGATGCGGGCCGCGTATCCGGAGAGTGGCGCTGTGCAGCGGGCGAGCCAGGGGGCTGAGGGCTACAAGGGCACGTTCCAGGGGACGTGGATTGCGGCCACCGCCGTGGACGGTGCGGATAAAGCCGTTGGTGACAGCGACGCCCTGCCGGAGAAGCCGGACTACGGTCCGTACGGAGCCTTCAAGGATCGGTATACGAGAGAGGTTGGCTCGGCATGGTGACTGTGCCGCGCGGGATGACGAGGTCCACGTGTTCTACGTGAGCAACGCGAATGGCGATCCTGTCCTGGCACGTAGCGACAGGTTGATTCGGACTGGAGGCGTGGTGCCGTTTGCTGGGCTTGGCCTGTTAGCCGTCACAGCGCCGCTACTTCGCCCGAGCAGGTTCACCTTCATCGTCGAGACGTTGTCGCTGTCGGCTACCGGACAACTATTCGTGTGGTGCGGCATGTTCGGCCTGTTCCGCATTCGCGGCTGGGCCTCCGGCGTGCTCGCCTATATCTGGCTCGGAGCCATGTTCAACGCCTTGGCGGTCGCGTCGACCGGCATCGTCTACCTCGCGCCCATCCCCTTGCTGGCTCCAGCCACCGCCTGGCTTGCCAAAGTGCGGCTGCGCCGCAAACCCCCGGCGGAGGCGGCCCGGTGACGGCCGCGACCACCCCCGTCGGGTACACCCTCGTGCTGCCCCCGGGCTGGGCCCGGATCCCTCTGCGCGCGGGCACCGCGACGGCGTTGGACGAGAAGGTGTTTCGGGGGATCGAGCGGATTCCGGCGGGGGTGCCGAGGGATGAGGGGATGGCGTTTCGGGCGGAGGTGCGCCGGAGGGTGGAGGGGATGGCGCGGGAGGCGAGGGCGGGGGGTGGGCTGGATCTGTATGTGCCGGTGAAGGCGCGGGCGGGGCTGGTGGTGGGGGCGTCGTTCGTGGTCGCCGAGGTGGCGGGGGAGTGGGCGGGGGAGGAGCCGGGGGCGGAGGCCGTGTTGGGGCGGCTGGTGGGGGAGGAGCGGGGCGGGGCGCCGGGGGAAGTGCGGGAGGTCGCGGGGACGTTGGGCGTGCGGTGGGAGTACGTGGAGCCGCCGGCCCTCCGCGAGAGCGAACCGGTGGAGACGTGTGCACGGCATGTCGACTACGTCGTCCCCGTGCCGAGGCAGGGCGCGGGGCGGTGGCTCGCGGTGGCGTTCTCGACGGTGGGGGACGGGGATCCGGGCAGCGAATTCACCAGGGCGCTGGCCGAGTTGTTCGACGCGCTGATGACGACGTTCCGTTGGAGCTACGCGTGAGCGGGAGCCGGCTGGACGCCCGGCGGGTGGACGGTTCGCGGTGGGTGTGGGTCCCGCCGCGGTGGCCGGTGCCGGGGAGCGAGGGGGAGTTCCCGGACGCCGCCGCGTACGCGCGGGTGATGGCCGAGGCGCACTGGGAGGACAGCGCCTTGACGCCGGGCCCCGGCGAGGTACGGGAGTTGGCCGAGGCGCTGACGTACGGGATGGAGCGGTATCCGCGCGTCTATCCGGGGTACGGGCTGCACTTCCACCTGGACGGCCCGCGCGGGAATCCGCTGGCCGTGTACTGGGCGGAGTTCGACATCGAGGGCGAACTGCCCGGCGAATTGCGGGAGCTCACCCACGCGGACGCGGAGTACGCCGTGGAGCCGCCGATCGTCGAGGACTTCGGCAGTGAGCACTTGGGCACCGGCATCCGCGTGATGCGCTACTTCGTCGACCCGGACGACAACGGCATCACCATCGGCCTCCGTTACGCGTGGCGCGTGCCCGAGCACGGTGCGGACGTGCTGGTGATGACGGCGGCGCCCGATCCGGGGCGGGTGCTCCGGGCGATGGACGACATCGACGCCTTCGCGCGGGCCCTGCACTTCGGCCCCTGACGTCACCGGCTACGCGCTCCGCGCCCGTAGCGCCGTCTTCTTGGCCTGGTTGCCGCACACGTCCATGGAGCACCAGCGCCGCGTCCCCGGACGGGACTGGTCGAGGAAGACGGCGCCGCACGTCGGGGAGGCGCAGGGGCGCAGGCGCGGCAGCAGTTCGGGGGTGGCGGCGAGGTCGAGGGCGTCGCGGGCGATCAGGGCGAGGGTCGCGGTGAGGGGGTCGTCCGCGTGCCACTGGAGGTCGCCGGAGGGGGCGAGTCGGGGGGCGGGGACGGCGTGGGCGGCGGCGCGGTTGAGCCGGGCGCGGGCGGTGTCGCCGAGGCCGGAGCCGGGGGCCGCGCCGGGTTCCCTGTCGGGGGCCATGGCGGCGCTGACCAGCGCGTGGACCGCCTCGCGCAAGGCGCGGGCCTCGCGCAGCCGGGCGGGTGTGGGCGGGGTGGCAGGTACGTCGGAGCAGGGGCCGCACTGCCGTACCCAGGCGATCAGCGCCTCCGGATCGGCCAGCTCCTCGGTGACCGCGGGCGTGCCCCGGTAGCGCAGTGTCCGCTGGTAGTCGAGGCACAGCCGCCCGGCGCCCTCGCGGAAACGCGGCTGAGTACGGCCGCTGTCCAGGGCCGGGGCGTAGGCGTCGATGCCGTTCGCGGTCATACGGGCCACTCTACCGGGGAACCGGTTTAACTGGTACCTTCGGAACTGGTTAAACCGGTTTCCACTTCGACGAGGTATCGATGTCCCAGCCGTCGTCCGACGCACCGTCCCCAGGGCCCGAACCCGTGCACATACCCGCGTCCGGACCCGCCGCCGCAGGGCCCGGACACGCAGTCGGCGCCACACCGGTCCCCGTGCCGGGCCCGCCCCGCCGCCTCATCGTCCTGCTCGCCGTCGCCTGCGGCCTGACCGTCGCCAACCTCTACTACGCGCAGCCGCTGCTCAGCGAGCTGCGCCAGGCGTTCGGGATTGGTGCGGTCGCCGCGGGCAGCCTCGTCACCGTCTCCCAACTCGGTTACGCCGCCGGCCTGCTGCTCATCGTCCCGCTCGGCGACGTCATCGAGAAGCGCCGCCTGGCCACCGTCCTGCTCGCCCTCACCATCGCCGGTCTGGTGCTGGCCGGTCTCGCACCGGGCTTCGCCGTCCTGCTCGCCGCGCTGCTGATCGTCGGCACGACGCTCGTCGTCGCCCAGATCCTCGTGCCCTTCGCCGCCGACCTCGCGCCGGACGAGAGCCGCGGCAAGGTCGTCGGGCAGGTGATGAGCGGCCTGCTGACCGGCATCCTGCTGTCCCGTACCTTCGGCAGCCTGCTGGCGGACGCGACCAGTTGGCGGGTCGTCTACCTGACCTCGGCCGGGCTGATGACCGTACTGACCCTGGTACTGCGCAGGTCCCTGCCGCGCCGCGCTCCCGGAGCCGACGCCGCCACGCTGTCGTACGGGCTGCTGCTGCGCTCCACCGCCCGCCTGCTGCGCGTGCACCCGGCGCTGCGGCGCAGGGCGCTGTACCAGGCCGCGATGTTCGGCGCCTTCAGCGTCTTCTGGACCACCATCTCCTTCGTTCTGACCAGCGATCCCTTCAACTACAGCCAGTGGCAGGTCGGCCTCTTCGCGCTCGCGGGCGCGGGCGGCGCACTGGTGGCACCGCTCGCCGGACGCTGGGCCGACCGCGGCCTGGTCCGGCCGATGACGGCCGTCGCCTTCGTCACCGCGGCCCTGGCCTTCGGCCTCGCCGGGGTGGGACGGCACAGCGTCATCGCGCTCGGTGCCGCCGCGGTGCTCCTCGACATGGCCGTGCAGACGACCCTGATCCTCGGCCAGCAGGTGATCTACCGGCTCGACGGCCAGGCCAGGTCCCGGCTCAACAGCGCCTTCATGGCCACCTTCTTCGTCGGCGGCGCGGTCGGATCACAGGCTGGTTCCTACGCCTACCACGCCGGTGGCTGGACCTCGGTGGCCCTGCTCGGCGCCGCCCTGCCCGCCCTCGCGCTGCTCTACTGGATCGCGGAATGGCGCGGCCCGCGGCGCCGCGCCGACCGAGCGGACGGCATCGACACGGCCGGCACCGCCGACAGGAAAAGCAGCACAGTCCGGGCAGGCAAGGACGGCACCGCCCTCAACGACCACCTGCCACCGGCCCCGTCCGTCACGCCTTCGCCACCACCCCCAGGATCTCCGGAAGACGATCGAGCAGCCGCGGAGCGGTGAACCGCAGCGAGACCGCCGCGACCGCGAGCCCGTACAGCGCGCCCACCGGGAGCACCACCCACAGCAGCGAATGGAGATCGTTGAAGTGGAGGGCGAGGGTCAGCGCGATCACCGGTAGCGACAGGGCCGCGCCGCTGAAGGTGCCGCCGACGACGTTCAGCGCGACGAGACCGCCCTGGCCGGGCGCCGCGTTGGCGAACGGGTTGTCCTGCGGGAGCGCGTACGGGTAGCGGACGCTCGCGTAACTGCCGGTCGCGATGAGCGCGCCCAGGAAGGCGAAGGACAGCCCCAGCGTCTCGGGCAGCGCCGACACCCGGTGGAGCAGCAGCGCCGCGCCGGTGGTGACGACGGTGACGTACGGCACGGCGATGGCGGCCAACGTCAGCGCCCGGCCGCGCAGTTCGAGCGCCGCGTCCCTGCGGGTGGTGATCGTCGCCGACACCGTCCAGAAGGCGGAGCCGTCCATGCCGAACTGGTTGTACATCTGCATGCCGAGCAGCCCCGCCGCCCACAGGCACTGGTAGACGGTGCCGTGCTGCACCACCGCGACCAGCGGCAGCAGCAGCCCGACGGCCAGCCCGGTCGCCCACGCCGCCTTCGACCTCGGGTCGCGCCACAGGTACCGGAACTGCCGCTCCATCACCGTGGCCGTCCGGCCGCCCACCAGCCGCCCGGGCAGCAGCCGGGCCGGCAGCGAAGGGCCCACCGCCGCCCCGCCCCGCGCCTTCGACCCCTCGCGCTCCGGCGCCGCCTGGAGCGTGGACGCGTCGGGCGAGACCATCAGCCGGTGCAGGCTGGCGTGCCACCAGCGCAGGACCAGCGCCAGCACGGCGACGGTGAGGGCCAGTTGCACGACGGCCAGGCCGTACGACCCGCGCGCCGTCGACCGCACCGCGTCCACGGCGGGCGCGGGCGGAATCCAGCGCAGTACGGACGCCACCGAGGTCGCCCGGTGCAGACCGCCGTCGGACGACAACGAGTTGACGCCGAGGTTGACGAGCTGGGCACCCACCGCCACGAACAGACCGCTGAGCAGGGCCAGGTCGCGGCCCTTGCGGCTGGTCAGCAGCCGGGTGTTGGCGGCGGCCACCGCCCGCGACAGCGCCACGCACAGCAGCAGCGTCAGGGCCACGGCCACGACCGCGACGACCCACGCGGCCCCGCCGTGCGCGACCGCGACGACCGCACCGGTCGACACCAGCAGTGTGAAGAGCGGACCGACGCCGATCAGCGACGACACCAACAGCGCCGTTATCAGGGGGCGCGGCCGTAGCGGCAACATCGCCAGCCGGGTCGGGTCGAGCGTGTCGTCGCCGCCGAAGAAGAACAGCGGCATGATCGCCCAGCCCACGACCAGGACGACGGTCACCGTGACGGCGGCGGACGGTGCGTAGTGGTTGTTCCGCAGCGCGACCATTCCGGCGCCCATGCCGAGCGCGTACAGCATCGCGAAGGCGACGCCGAGGGACCAGCCGACCGTACGGCCGGTGGACCGGCGCAGGCCGTTGCGGAAGAGGGTGAGCTTGAGCCGTACGAAGACCGGCGTGAGCGAGGAACCGCGACCGAGCGCGGTCGGCGGCGCGGGAGCGGCGAGCGGGGTGGTGGCCGAGGTGGTCATCACTTGCCGCCGCTCAGCCAGTCGAGCGCCTGCCCGTCGCGCCGGTCGGCGCCCACCAGCGACAAGAAGGCGTCCTGGAGCGAGGGAGCGGTGCCGCGCACCTCGGCGAGCGGGCCGCGCGCCACGATCTTGCCCGCGGCCATGACCGCGACCCAGTCGCACAGGCTCTCCACCAGCTCCATCACGTGCGAGGAGAAGACGACTGTGCCGCCCGACTCCGTATAGCGCTCCAGCACACCGCGGATGACCTGCGCGGACACCGGGTCGACGCCCTCGAACGGCTCGTCGAGGAAGAGGACTTCGGGATTGTGCAGCAGGGCGGCGGCCAGGCCGATCTTCTTCCGCATACCGGTGGAGTAGTCGACGACCAGCTTGTTCTGCGCGGCCGACAGATCCAGGACGTCGAGGAGCTGACCGGCGCGCTTGTCGACCTCGGCGCCCGGCAGGCCGCGCAACCGACCCGTATAGCCGAGCAGTTCACGCCCCGACAGCCGCTCGAACAGCCGCAGACCCTCCGGCAGCACGCCGATCCTGGACTTCACGCCGACCGGGTCCGTCCACACGTCGTGGCCCACGATCCGCACACTGCCGTCGTCCGGCCGCAGCAGGCCGGTGATCATGGAGAGCGAGGTCGTCTTCCCCGCCCCGTTCGGCCCCACCAGGCCGATGAAGCGGCCCGCGGGCAGCTCCAGATCGATCCCGGCCACGGCCACTTGCTCGCCGAACCGCTTCCACAGCCCGCGCACACGCACAGCGACCGGAAAGGTGTCTCCGGCCGCCTCGGACACCTCCTCGGCGGTCCTCCCGTACGGCACCGGCCGGTACGGCGTCAGCTTCCGCTGCGACTCCTGCTCCCCCTGCGACCTCTGCGGCTCCGACATGGCGGCACCTCTCCCCGTCTCGCGCCCCTGCCCCCGGCGCGCCGCTGGTCGGACGACGCGCGAAGGTCTACGTCCGACAACCCTAGACGCGACCACTGACAGTGACCGAAGGACTCGGGAGCGTGAGCCCCGCGCGCAGGGGTCAGCGGCCCCTCGCCGCCGCCAACTCCCGCCCGCACGCGTACGCCAGCGGGCTCAGCAGCTCCTCGACGTCCGGCAGCCACCGGTTCAGGGCGGTCGGCTGCCGCGCCCACTGCACCGAGGCGCCTGGCCCCGTCCGCGTCGGCGGCGCGGCGATCCAGTCGCCCTCGCCGCGCACCCGCAGGTCGAGCGAGCCGGGCGCCCAGCCCAACTTCCGCAGCAGATCGGGCACCTTGACGGTGGCGCCGGGCAGGACGAAGAAGACCAGCCTGCGGTCGGGCGTGCAGATCACCGGGCCCAGCGGCAGATCCATCCGCTCCATCCTGGCCAGCGCCAGGCACCCCGCCACCTCCGGCACGTCGACCGCGTCGAACGTACGGCCCGTCGGCAACAGGACCGAGGCGCGCGGATGCTTGCCCCACATGCGCCGTACCGCGTCGGCGCTGCCGCTGGCGTGCGCCGCCCAGTCGGGCCGGGTCGGGTGGGCGCCGGGAGCAGGGCAGGTGGGAGACGCGCAGGAGCACAGCGCGGGGCCGCCCGTGTCGTCCTCGATCCAGGAGCCGGGGAGCACGTCCCAGTGCCGCTCCTGCGCGTATCGGACGGCCGTGTCGAGAAGTTGGGCGGTGAGCTGCCGCGGTGCTCCGATGGTGTCTTCCACGCGCTGCACAACTTCCCTCGTCAGCGTGAGTTACGGGGGCCGGGCCCTCGGCTCATGGCGGGCGCACTGGTGCACGCCCGGGGGCGCGTGCGCGATCCGGGCCCGTATTCGGGTAGTCACTTGGGGTCCGCGTGTCGTTCCGCTCGTTCCGCTAAAGGCGAAAACGACATGAAATGCCGCTCTAACAGGGCATTTTTCGGTGATGAGATGGGCACCTGTCACCAGGACGAGGTACGCATCGTCGAAGTGGGGGAATTGATGGCCGCACGACCGCTCGTGGCTCGGCAACCGAACGAACGGCTTCAGGCACTTATCCAGGAGGCCGGCTGCTCCAACGCCGGGCTCGCCCGCAGGGTCAACATGTGCGGCGCCGAACACGGCCTCGACCTGCGGTACGACAAGACGTCCGTGGCCCGCTGGCTGCGGGGTCAGCAGCCGCGCGGCCGGGCCCCGGCCATCATCGCCGAGGCGATCGGCCGCAAGCTGGGACGCGCCGTGTCCATCGACGAGATCGGCATGGCCAACGGCAAGAACCTGGCCACCGGCATAGGTCTGCACTTCGCGCCGACCGTCCTCGGCGCGATCGAGCAGGTCTGCGAGCTGTGGCGCAGCGACGTCGGCCGCCGCGACTTCCTCACCGGCTCCACGGTCGCCGCCTCCGCCCTCGTCGAGCCCAGCCGCGACTGGCTGATCACCCGCCCCGACCAGGGCGTCGCCCGCAACGGCGGTGCCAGGGTGGGCATGTCGGACGTCGAGGCCGTCAAGGCGACGACGCAGGCGCTCACCGACCTGGACCACCGCTTCGGCAGCGGACACGTCCGCCCGGTCGTCGTCCATTACCTCAACAGCGTGGTGTCCGGGTTACTCGCGGGCACCTACCGCGACCAGGTCGGCAGGGAACTCTTCGGCGCCGTCGCGCGGTTGACCGAACTGGCGGGCTACATGGCCGTCGACACCGGACAGCCCGGACTCGCCCAGCGCTACTACATCCAGGCGCTGCGCCTGGCCCAGGCGGCGGGCGACCGCGGCTACGGCGGCTACATCCTCGCGGCCAGCATGAGCCACCTCGCCGCCTCGCTCGGCAACCCGCGCGAGATCGCCCAACTCGCCCGCGCGGCACAGGAAGGCGCCCGCGGCCAGGTGACACCCACGGCGGAGGCGATGTTCTACGCCGCGGAGGCACGCGGCCACGCGCTGCTCGGCGACGCCCGCACCTTCGCGACCGTGGCCAACCTCGCGGTCGAGTCCATGGAACACTCCCGGCCCGACGACGACCCGCCCTGGATCGCCCACTTCGACCACGCCTACCTCGCCGACGAACTGGCGCACTGTCACCGCGACCTCGGCCAGGCCGCGCCCGCCGCGCGCCGCGCGGAGGAAGCGCTCGCCGCGCACCCCGAATCGCGCACCAGGCGCCGTGCCATCGACATGCTGCTGCTCGCCGACGCCCAGGTGCAGCAGCGCGAACTGGAAGAGGCCTGCAACACGGGCACCCGCGCCGTCACCCTTCTGTCCGGTCTGCGCTCCAACCGCGGCGCGGAGTACCTGGACGACTTCCGCCGCCGCCTGGAGCCCTACGCGGCGGAGCCCGTGGTCCGCGAGTTCGGCGCCCGTCTGGAGGAACAGGACGCCGCATAGCGGACCATCACCGAATCGTTACGCGACCGACACCGCGTCCCCGCGCGGTGGCCAAAGCGCTGGAGAGACCTTGCGGGAACGGGCCCGGTACGCCCGGTACTTCCGCCCTCTCGGTGTGTCATGACGTTCACTCGTTCGGGTACGTGGTTGATGGTCCGGTTAACCCGGTAGCGTTGGCGGATGGTTCGGAAGGATCCGGCAACGGACGACAGGGCATAGGCGGGAGTCAGCGGCGATGCACACCGACGGACGCGGCGAGGAGACGCCTGAGGCGTACCGGGGCGTCGTGGTGCCCGCGGGGCGGCAGCAGCCGCCCTACGGGGAACATGTGCAGCCGGCCGGCGGCTCCCCCTGGGGCGAGCCCGCCCCGCTGCCCGAGCCCGCCGACGCCACCCAGATGCTGCCGCCGTATCCCGGGAGCATGCCGCCGCCCGCCGTCCCGGTGGCCGACGCCACGCAAATGCTGCCCCCGTACCCCGGCGGCGACCCCGGCATGCCGATGGCCGCCGCGAGCCAGGGGCCGGGCCCTGTACCGCCGCTGCCGCCCGTCCCGCCGCAGGCACCGCCCACGGCGCCGCAGCAGCAGGCCGCCGACGCCACCCAGGCGCTGCCGCTGTCGATCTTCCAGGACCGCGACCAGCAGGAACAGCAGCCGCAGTACGGCGGCCCGCAGTCCCCGCCCGCGCAGCAGTCGTACGAGCAGTCCTTCGAGCAGCCTTACGACGGCTACGGGCAGCAGGGGTACGACCAGCAGCAGTCGTACGGCGGCCAGCAGCAGTACGGCCAGCAGTCGTACGACCAAGGTCAGGGCGAGGGCCAAGGTCAGGGCCAGGGCGGCGGGTACGAGGAGCAGCCCCAGACGGGGCCGCAGCACGACAGCGACTACGACCACCTGTTCCGCAGCGACGTGCCCGGCCCGGAACCGCTGCGCCAGCGGATCATCCAGCCGCCGTCCCAGCAACAGCAACAGAAGCAGTACGGGCAGCAGCAGGGCGGCATGGGCCAGCCCCCGCAGCAGCCGTACGACCCCGGTTACGGCTACGACGGCGGGCACGGTCAGGACGACGGTCCGCGCCGCAGGCTGTCGCCCCTCATGGTGATCGGCATCGTCGTCGCCGGGTGCGTCGTCGCGGGCCTCGTGGTCGGCGGGCTGTTGAACAAGGGCGGCGACGCCAAGACGGACAACACCGCATCGAAGAGCGGCACCCCGGCGTCCTCCGCGCCGAGCACGTCCGCGAGCGGCAGCACCGACTCCGCGACCGACGACGCCGTCAAGCAGCAGGCGCAGGGCCTCGACGCGCTGCTGAAGACCAGCGGCAACAGCCGCAGCTCCGTGGTGAGCGCGGTCGAGTCGATCAAGAACTGCAAGAATCTCGGGCCCGCCGCCGCCGACCTGCGGTCCGCCGCCACCCAGCGCACCGGCCTGGTCACCCAGCTCGGCGGCCTGTCGGTGGACAAGCTGCCCAACCACGCCGACCTGACCGAAGCCCTCACCAAGGCGTGGCAGGCCTCGGCCGCCGCGGACGGCCACTACGCGAACTGGGCCGACCAGGCCGCGCACAACCACAGCGTCTGCAAGGGCGGCCACGCCCGCAGCACCGGCGAGGCCCAGGACGGCAACCGCGAGAGCGGCACCGCCACCGAGCAGAAGAAGCGCGCGGTCCGGCTGTGGAACGCCATAGCGAAGCAGTACGGGCTCACCGAGCGGCAGTACAGCCAGCTCTGAGCCGGGTGCCGTTGGTGGACGGGGCCACGCGCGTATACGCGTCACCGCGCGTTTCCTTGCGCGCCTGTGCGCTCCCGTGCGCTTATATGCGTGCGTACGCGGACGGACGGTGACGGACCCGACACGTCCGCGCCCGACCGATGAATCCGCGCCGACGCGGCAGTCTTCCTCTCGACCGCACCATGCGAGAGGTGGACCGATGACGCATCCCACGAACAGTTCCACGACCGATCCGGCGGCGGGCCTGCGCGGCGTCCTGGAGCCGTACATCGACAGCGGCACGATTCCGGGTGCGGTGGGTCTGGTGGCACGCGGCGACCGGGTGGAGGTCGCAGCGGTCGGTTCCGCGCACCTTGAGGGCGCCGTGCCGATGGCCAGGGACGCGATCTTCCGGATCGCCTCCGTCAGCAAACCGATCACCGCCGCCGCCGTGATGATGCTCGTCGACGACGGCCGGATCGCGCTGGACGACCCCATCGCGACCTGGCTGCCGGAACTGGCCGCGCCGGTCGTCGTCCGCACCCCGGACGCCCCGGTCGACGACGTGGTCCCGGCCGCCCGGCCGGTCACCGTGGCCGACGTGCTCACCTTCAGGGCCGGGTACGGCATGCCCAGCGACTTCTCACTCCCCGCCCTGCAACCGCTGTTCACCGAGCTGAAGCAGGGTCCGGCGCGGCTGTCGGGCTTCGCGGGCCCCGACGACTGGCTGGCGGCGCTGGCCCGTATCCCGATGCTCCACCAGCCGGGAGACGCCTGGCTGTACAACACCGGCTCGGACATCCAGGGCGCGCTGATCGCCCGGGTCTCGGGCCGCTCCTTCGCCGAGTTCCTCGCCGAGCGGATCTTCGAACCGCTCGGCATGGCCGACACCGGCTTCACCGTGGCCGCGACCGCGCTCGACCGGCTGACCAGCGCCTACGGGACGGGCGCGGACGGCGGTATCGAACTGTCGGACCCGCCGGGCGAGGAGTGGACCAAGGCGCCCGGTTTCACCTCGGGCGCGGGCGGCCTCGTCTCGACCGTCGACGACTGGTTCGCCTTCGCCCGCATGCTGCTCGCCGAGGGGACCGTGGACGGCCGCAGGCTGCTGTCCGCGCGGTCGGTACGGATGATGACCACCGACCACCTGACTCGGTCCCAGCGCGACGCGAGCGAGCTGTTCCTCGAAGGCCAGGGGTGGGGCTTCGGCGGCTCGGTGGACGTCGCGGAGACCGACCCCTGGAACGTCCTCGGCCGCTACGGCTGGGTCGGCGGCAGCGGCACCACGGCGCACATCACGCCGTCGACCGGCGCTGTCAGCATTCTCTTCACGCAGCGCTCGATGACCGGCCCGACGCCGCCCCAGGTGATGCGGGACTTCTGGCGGTACGCGGCGGGGGTGTGAGGGCGCGCGCGTCCTGGACGGGGCGCTAGGAGTTGTACGGGCCGCTCGGGGGTGGTCAGTTCTGCGCGGACGAGTTCTGCCGGAGCGTCTTGGTCAGGTCCACGAAGCCCGGCCGCGCGAGCACGAGCCGCCCGTCGCGTACCACCTGATAAGTGACCTTGGAGTTCACCATTCGGGAGTGGCTCGGGATGCCCAGCAGATCGGCCTGCGTCCAGCCGAGATCCGGGGTGAGGCCGCCGGTCGACAGGTGGGTCGTGGTGTCCATCGCGCGGTGCAGATTGTCCGCGTTCACGCTGACCTTCTCGTCCATCGCCCGCACCACCTTGGCGAAGACGGTGTACGCGACCCAGGTGGTCTGCACCCCCGGGTCGGCGACGTCGATCCGGTCGTCGCCGAACGCGTACTTCTTCACCACCGACTTCATCTCGGCCCACTTGGCGTCGGACGCGGGCGGGTACCAGCCGGTCACGTACGCGTTCTCCAGCGGGCTGCCCGCGCCGCCGGTCGAGTCCACCACCGACTGCTGCACGCTGCCGAGCACCGAGGACAGCCGCACTTTCGGCTGCTCCTCGCCGACCCGGCGCAGCGAGTCGAAGAAGGTGCTGGTGCGGTCGCCGAGCACCGCGGAGACGCAGGTGGAGGGCTTGTTGTTGCCGACCGCGGCGGTGGCGATGTCGGTGTAGTCGTTGGAGTCGTCGGCCGTGAGCATGTCGCGCGCGGGCGGCCGGCCGCCGCTCTTGAGCCCCTGGTCGAGGAAGATCGGGAACTGGTCACCGGTGATCGTGTCGGGCCGCACCAGGTTGACCTTCTTGCACAGGTCCGCCAACTGCCGTCCGCTGCCCGCCAGCAGCGCGGGCAGACCGCCGTTGACCGGGTACGACAGCAGGCTCTGGAACTCGTCGGCGGTGATGCCGTAGCCGCCGATGTACGGGATGCCGTTCGACTCCAGGGCGGTGGTGAAACTGCCGCCCTCTTCGCTGTAGGAACCGACAACCGCGACCGCGCCCGCCTTCGCCGCCTGCTGCGCGCAGTCCGTGACGGCGACCGCGTCATGGCGTTCGTTGCAGGTCAGCACCTTCAACTTGCGGCCGTTGAGACCGCCCTGCTCGTTGGTGTACTTCTCGAATGCCTGCGCCATGGCGAGCATTCCCGGCATATTGGTCGATTTCGTGTCGACCGGCGCCCACGTCATCACGACGAGCGGTCCCGTGGAGCCGCCCGAACCTCCGGGAAGCACACCGCACCCGCTGAGCAGCGCACTTGTGGCCAGCAGCGCGACGGCAGCCGTGCGGACCCTGCGGATACGCCGTTCCCTCATGTCATGCGAAGATTCCGGCCCGCGCCCAACGCCGGGGTGACCACAAGCGAACGGACGGTCACTATCAGGTGAATTACGGGTGGCGTCGGTGGAGAACGTACGATGCGCCATTGTGCAAGGTTCGGAGAAGTCTTCCCGTCGCGGCCGTCACTCCTCCACGATGGGGGGCATGCCGCTCAATGACATGCCCTGGTGGCGCTGGCGCAGCAATGTGCGCTCCGCGCTGCACATGATCAGCGACCCGGTGTTCCAGCGGGAGGTCTGGCAGACCGGCCGCGAGGGATACGGGGACGTCACGGACGCCGTGTACCGGCTCGTCGAGGACACCTGGCTCGACAACTGGTCCGCCGAGAAGTACGTGGGCACGATCTTCCGCGACTCGCAGGAGGCCGCGCTCGTCGACGTCGCCGTGCTGCGCGTCCTCAAAATCCTGCACCAGGTGGGCGCCGACGCACCTGTCGCCGCCTATCTCGACCACCACGCCTGGCCGGAGGCGGTCCGCGCCGCCCGCGACGCCCACGTACGGATGTCCGCCGCCGACGGCGACGACCCGGACACGCCGCCGCGCTCGCTGGAGGTGCTGGCGATCTACATACGGTCGGCGTGACCGTTGGATGTTCGTACGTCCCCGGGCCGCACCTGGTGCGTGTTTTCCGGTGGCACCTGCTTTTCCCCGCGCCACCTGGCGCGCGATATCCGTGGGTTCCGCTTGACGGACAGTCCGACCTGAGGGGGTCGGTTTGTGCGAGGCTGACGGCGTGACCGAACAGCAGCCGCCGCAGCCAGACCCGCAGTACGTCCTCACCCTGTCCTGCCCGGACAAACAGGGCATCGTGCACGCGGTCTCCAGCTATCTCTTCATGACCGGTTGCAACATCGTCGACAGTCAGCAGTTCGGCGACCAGGACACCGGCCTGTTCTTCATGCGGGTGCACTTCTCGGCCGAGCAGGCGGTGACCGTGGACAAGCTGCGCGCCAGCTTCGCGGCGATCGCCGAGGCGTACCACATGGACTGGCGGATCCACCCGTCCGACGAGCGCATGCGGGTCGTGCTCATGGTCAGCAAGTTCGGGCACTGCCTCAACGACCTGCTCTTCCGCACCAGCATCGGCGCGCTGCCGGTCGAGATCGCCGCCGTGGTCTCCAACCACACCGACTTCCAGGAACTTGTGGGTTCCTACGGCGTTCCCTTCCACCATGTGCCGGTCACCAGGGACACCAAGGCCGAGGCCGAGGCGCGGCTGCTGGAGATCGTGCGCAAGGAGGGCGTCGAACTCGTCGTGCTCGCGCGCTACATGCAGGTGATCTCCGACAACCTGTGCCGTGAGCTGTCCGGTCAGATCATCAACATCCACCACTCCTTCCTGCCGAGCTTCAAGGGCGCCAAGCCCTACCACCAGGCGCACGCCCGCGGTGTGAAGCTCATCGGCGCCACCGCGCACTATGTGACGGCCGACCTCGACGAGGGGCCGATCATCGAGCAGGAGGTCGAGCGGGTCGGCCACGAGGTCACGCCGGAACAGCTCGTCGCCATCGGGCGCGATGTGGAGTGCCAGGCGCTGGCCCGCGCGGTGAAGTGGCACAGCGAGCACCGGGTGCTGCTCAACGGCCACCGCACGGTCGTCTTCGCCTGAGCGGGCTCTTTGCTTGAGTCTTCTGTCCGAGCTCTTCGCCTGAGTCTTCTGTCCGGGCTCTTCGCTTGAGCTCTCTGTCCGAGCGGGCTCGTCGGCCGGCCCTCGTCAGGGCAGAGGCGTCCGTCTCAGAGGCGGGACAGGGACGCCGTGGCGAAGAGCACGTCACGGATGACGTCGCGGTCGCCGATCTGGCCGACCGCGATCCGCTCCGGCTCGATGTGACCCGCCGCCAACTGGCAGAACTCGACGCAGTCCATCGCCACATGGGCGACCATCTCCTCCGGCGACGCGACGGCGCCGGGCGAGTCCAGCGGCAGATACCACTGGCCGCCGCCCTTGCCCTCGACTTCGAGCAGCAGCGAGCGGCCCGGCGTACCGGCCGTCACCAGATGCGTCGGCGAGGTGGTCAGACCGGCCCTGCGCCGGTCCGCCAGCGCCTCGGGCAGCAGCCGCGCGGCGAGGTCGATGATGCGGTTGAGATTGCGCGGCGCCGGGGGATCGTACGGATAGTCCACGGCCTCGGCGATGTCCGACGCGTGGATCCAGCACTCGAAGGCCCGGTCCAGAAAGGCGTCTTCCAGCGGCAGCGCGAACGAGCCGTAGTCGACATCGAGCCCGCCCGCGCCGCCGCCCGCGAAGGAGACCGTACGCACCAGGCTGTGGCTCTGCTCGCGCCACAGGGAGCGCACGGTCGCTCCGGGCAGCATGCTGTGCGTCGCCCAGTGCGCGGCGGTGCGCTCGACCGGGGTGAGCGGGAAGTCGCCCATAGTGCGGGCGTTGCGCAGCCGGGCGCGGGAGGCGATGCCCATTCCGATGCCCAGGCCCAGCCCGCCGAGCCCGGAACGCGGCGGGTCCGCCGACGGGTCGCCGCCGTCCGGCGGCAGCCCGAGCGACCTGGCGATCAGGCTGTCCACGGCGGTGAGATGACCGATGACCTGCGCGACCGTGAACTCCGTCGACCGCTGCTCGCCGTCGTGCCACTTCAGCTCGACCGGTGCCTTCCAGTAGCCGTCGCCGAGGTCGCGCAGCAGCGCGTCCAGCCGGGCGGCCTCCGCGTCGAACGGTCCGGCCCACTCGGGCACCGGGATACGCGCCGGCCGACGGCCGAGGCAGCCTTCCAACACCCGTGCCCGCAGCAGCGGATCGAGGTCGAGCGAATCCTCCTGGTGCAGCAGACCCACCGCGTCCCGCAGTCGCAGCGCCTCATCCGCACAGGTGGCGCAGTCCGTCAGATGCACTTCGACCGCCAGCGCCTCGTCCTGCGAGCACACCGACAACGCCCACGCGCCGAGCAGCGACTTGAGGGTGCGGTGGTCGTAGTGCGGCAGTTGGGGCATCGGCTGGTGCGACTCCGCGGGCGGCTGCCGGTGCGCGGTCTCCCGCGTCTCGGGCTGCTCGCGCTGGTACGGGACGCGCGGCTCGCCGTCGTCCCCGCCGTGCGGGCCGTCGCCGTTGTGGAACGCGGGACCGCTCATCGTCGCCCTCGCTGTCCCCGGGGATCCAGCGGGTGGTCGTCGCCCTGCTCGCCCGGTTCCATGGCCGTGGACAGCAGTTGCAGCCCGAGCCGGAGCCGACGGCGCGCCTCGTCCTCGCTCACCCCGAGCCCGGCCGCCGCGGTGCGGTAGTCGACCCTTTCCCGGTAGGCCAGTTCGAGGGCGGCGCGCAGCGGGGCGGGCATCGAGGTGACGATGAAGTCGGCGCGGGCCGCCGTGTTGGCCTCGCGTACCCGGGCCTCCACTTCGTCCGGCGTGGAACGGCCCCGGTTTGACTGCTGTCGCAGCCGGTGCACGGCCTGCCGCTGGGTGAGTGTCGCGATCCACGACCGCAGCGAGCCGTGCTTCGGGTCGTAGGCGTCCGGATTTTCCCAGATGTAGCCGAACACCTCGCGGGTGATGAGGTCGGCCGCGTCGTCGTCGTCCATCACGCGATAGGCCAGGCCGTGCACAAGTGAGGCGTACCGGTCGTACAGCTCGCCGAGTGCGGCTTCCTCACCGCGCGCCAGCCGCTGCTGCATCTTGCGGTCCCAGCGTGGTGGTGCGGGTGTCGCCATCTGCCGCCCCCTTGCCTCGTCGCCTGCCCTGTCGCCCCTTGCCCGGCCACCGACCGTAGCCGAGTGTGTTCAGCGTGCCCGAATGCGCTCAGGTCGAATGTAACGGGCACCTCCTGCGACGTGCGTCGCTTTGCACCAACCTGCTGCTGACTGTGATCGATTTTGGCGGTCTGTTATCCGGGTGTGACCGGAACATTGCAGAGTTACGACGGAGAACGGGCATAGGGTCATGGTGATGATGTTCCTGAAGTCGACGGCGAGGCGAGGTGGGAACCGGTGCTGGTGACCCAGGCCGAGCGAGACGGCTGGGTGGTGGTGACGGTCGCGGGTGAGATGGACCTGATCTCGTCTCCCGCGGTCCGGCAGAAGGTTCACGACGCGGTCGCCGCAGGGCGGCGCCGGGTGGTACTCGACCTCGTTGACGTGCGCTTCTGCGATTCCAGCGGAGTCGGTGTCCTGATCGGTGCCCGGCGGCTGATGCGCTCCTGTGCGGGCCGCCTGCGCATCGTGCTGCCCGAGGACGTTCCCACGGTGACGGTGCCCACCGAGGGCTACGGCGGCGGCGCGCACGTCAACCGGGTGCTGGCCGCCCTCGGCGTACGACGGCTCTTCGAGGTCTATCCGGATCTGGAAGCCGCGACGGACGACACCGCCAGGCCCCTCTCGGCCTGAACCGGCCTCTGCCGGCGGCCCCTTTCGGCCAATCTCGCTCGACTTCGCTCGCCTTCACCATTCCTCTCCTTTCCTCTTTCCTTCCCGTCCGTCTTCACTCGTGCGGGGACTCCCGCACCGCGTACGCGCCCAATGACGGCTCCAGTCGCGTGAACGCCTCCCGCGCAATCCGCCCCAGCGCGTCGAACAACTCCCTTTCGGTCGTGCCCTGTCGCACCCGGCGCTGCGCCTCACCGAACAACAGCCTCAGCACCGTGCTGAGTTGGGCGGCGGCATGCCGCGGCTCGAAGGCGTCCGGCTCGTCGCCCACGGCCTCGGCGAGCGTGACGGACAGTGCCTGCTCCTGGTGGTCGTACATCTCGCGGAGGCGGGCGCGCAGCACCGGACTCTCGTCGATCAGCCGCGTGAATCCGGGCTGGGTCCAGCCGAGCAGCGCGTCGTGCCGCTCGACCGCTTCGAGGTAGTCCCGGCGCACCGCGTCCAGTGCGGACTCGCCGACGGGGCGGGCGGCGAAGGCGCGGGCGGGGCCGGTGATCACCTCTTCGTGCATGTCGAAGAACAGGTCCTCCTTGCGCGGGAAGTAGTTCGTGACGGTCATCTTCGAGACCCCGGCCGCCTCGGCGACGTCGGCGATCGTCGTCCCCTCGAAGCCCCGCTCGACGAAGAGGGCGGTGGCGGCGTGGGTGATGGTCTGCCGGGTCTGTTGCTTCTTGAACTCGCGGAGCTGGGCCATGGTTCCCACTTTAGTAGGTCGGACCTAAAAAAAGTCTTGACGGGTTGAGTGGGTCCGTCCTAATTTTAGGTCCAACACAAGAAATAGAGGAAGAGGAGACCGCGATGACACTCCGACTGATGGCCGTCCACGCCCACCCCGACGACGAGTCCAGCAAGGGCGCCGCCACGCTCGCGCACTACGCGGCCCATGGGGTCGATGTCCTGGTCGTGACCTGCACGGGCGGGGAGCGCGGTGACGTGCTCAACCCGCTGCTGGACACACCGGAGGTCAGGGCCCGGCTGCCGGAGGTGCGACGACGGGAGATGGCCGCCGCGGCGGCCGTCCTCGGGGTGCGCCAACGGTTCCTCGGTTTCTCCGACTCGGGACTGCCCGGGCAGGGCGAGGCGCTGCCGGAGGGCTGCTTCGCCCGCGAGGATCCGCTGGTCGCGGCAGAGCGGCTGGTCGCGGTGGTCCGGGAGTTCCGGCCCCATGTCCTCGTCACCTACGACGAATCCGGCGGCTATCCGCATCCGGACCATGTCCAGACCCATCGCGTCGCCGCCGAGGCGTTCGACGCGGCGGGGGACTCGGCACGCTTCCCGCTGGCGGGTCCGGTCTGGCAACCGCTGAAGCTGTACTACCAAGTGGCCTTCTCGCGCGCCTGGTTCGAGACCCTGCACCACGGCATGACGGCCCGAGGGCTCTCCTCCTCAATGGGCCAGGTGCTGGACGAATGGCCCGACTGGGCGGTCGAGCTGCACCCGACGACCCGGATCCGCTGCGAGGACCACTTCGCCACCCGCGACCGCGCCTTTCGCGCGCACGCCAGCCAGGCCGCTCCGGACAACCCCTTCTTCTCCCACCCCCGGGACCTCGAACGGGCCCTGTGGCCCACCGAGGACTACGTTCTCGCCCGCTCCTACATCCCGGCCAAGCTTCCGGAGACCGATCTCTTCGCCGGAATCAAGGAGTGACGGGCGGTGCGGGGAGGAAGGAGCGCGGGACGCGCGCCGCCGGTCGGGGCCTGGCCGGCCGGTCCGCTCAGTTCGGCCGCTCGTGAGTGTCGGCGAAGCGCTCGCGGAGCTTGAACTTGAGGACCTTGCGCAGGGTCTCGTTGCGGGGCAGGGCGTCCACGATCTCCAGTTGCTCGGGGAGTTTGTGGACGGCGAGCCCCGAGCGGCGCAGGTGGTCGGTAATGGTGGCCAGGGTGAGGGGATCGGCGCCCGGCGGCTGTTCGACCACGGCGCAGACGCGTTCACCACGGTCGGGATCCGGCAGGCCGATGACGGCGACATCGCCCACCGCCGGGTGCTGGTAGAGGAGTTCCTCGATCTCCTTGGCGGAGATGTTCTCGCCCTTGCGGATGATGACGTCCTTCAGGCGCCCGGTCAGGACGAGATGACCGGTCTCGGTGAGGCGGCCGAGGTCACCGGTGTGGAAGTAGCCCTGGGCGTCGAAGGCTTCGGCGGTCAAGGCGGGATCGGTGTAGCCGAGGCACACGGCCTCACCGCGCAGCAGCACCTCGCCGTCGTCGGCGATCCGGATCTCCATCGCGGCGGGCGGGCGGCCCTCGGTGGTGGCCCTTTGGTCGACGGTGTCACGGGGGGAGACCATGGTGATCATCGGTGCCTCGGTCATGCCGTAACCGTGGGCGAGATCGCAGCCGAGTTCCCGGACGATCTCGTGGTAGAGCTCCGGCGGCTTGGGGGCGCCCCCTCCGGAGAGCAACCGCAGGGTGGGGATGAGTGTGCGGCCGGGCCGCTTGCGCTGCTCGGTGAGGAAGAGCGAGTAGAAGGCGGTGGAGCCGCCGGCCATGGTGACGCCGTGGGACCGGTAGGCGTCCAGAGAGGCGGGGAGGGCGAACTGTTCGAGGAGCAGGGCCGGAAAGCCGTACAGCAGCAGCATCACCAGATAGTCGGGTCCACCGATGTGAGCGAAGGGGAAGGCGATGGAACCGATGTCCTCGGGCCGCATCTCCAGTGCGTGGGCGAGACAGGAACCGCCCGCGATCAGACCGCGGTCGCAGTGCAGCACACCCTTGGGGTCCGAGGTGGTGCCCGAGGTCCAGTAGATCCAGCGGACGGTGGTCCCGTCGGACGGCGGCGGGGGCAGGGTGCCGGAATCACCTTCGGGAAGGGAGTCGTAGGCGACCAGGACGGACGGGCGGTCGGCGAGATCGAGGCGGTCGGCCATGGCGGTGTAGTCGAAGCCGCGCCAGGTGCCGGGTACGGCGAAGAACTCGGCCCGTGTGCGACTGAGGGCGTAACCGACCTCGCGGTCGCGGTAGATGGGGATGACCGGGATCTGCACCGCCCCGAGCCGGGCCAGGGCCAGGGAGAGGACGACGGTCTCGATGCGGGTGGGCAGTTGCCAGGCGAAGCGGCTGCCGGACCGCACCCCGAGTCCGTACAGGCCGGCGGCCACGCGCAGCGCCCGTGCGCGCAGTTCGCCGAAGGTGACGCGGCGGTCCTCGGTGTCGAACAGGACGGGGACGTCGGGGCTGAGGGCGGCGCGGCGGTCCAGTAGCTCCCACAGGGTCCGGGAGTCGCTGAGTGTCGCGATGGTCGGATCCATGCCGATCGCCTCCCCGCACCGTAGCTGACGAAGCGTCAGATTTCTCAGAAGGGTAAGTCGCCGCCGCTTGTCGGTCCAGAGGTGGGTCGATACGGTAGATCTGACGGTCCATCAGATCGGATGCCTCGTCAGATCGGCGATCGGAAGCGTCATCCGGATGCAGTGAGGGAGTGGCCGATGGAACTGCCCAGGATCATCAGCGTCGACGACCATGTCATCGAGCCCGCGCATCTCTTCTCGACCTGGCTGCCGGAGAAGTTCCGCGAGCGGGGACCGCAGCCGCTGACGGCGGGGATCGGTGAACTGGCCTACATCGGCGGGAAGTACCGGATCACGATGGATCCGGATGGACCGCCCGCCGACTGGTGGATTTACGAGGACCTGAAGTTCCCGTACAAGCGGAACATCGCGGCGGTGGGTTTCTCGCGGGACGAGATGACGTTGGACGGGATCACGCGGGAGGAGATGCGGCGCGGGTGCTGGGACCCGGTCGAGCGGCTGAAGGACATGGATCTCAATCATGTGGAGGGGTCGCTGTGCTTCCCGACGTTCCCGCGCTTTTGCGGGCAGACGTTCGCGGAGGCGCACGACAAGGAGGTGGCCCTGGCGTGTGTGCGGGCCTACAACGACTGGATGGTGGAGGAGTGGTGCGGTGACAGCGGGGGCCGGCTGATCCCGTTGTGCCTGATCCCTTTGTGGGACGTGGAGTTGGCGGTGGCGGAGATCCGCCGGAACGCCGCGCGGGGGGTGCGGGCGGTCACCTTCAGCGAGATCCCGACGTATCTGGGGCTGCCGTCGATCCACTCCGGCTACTGGGACCCGTTCTTCGCTGCCTGCGAGGAGACCGGCACGGTGGTGAACATGCACATCGGGTCGTCGTCGCAGATGCCCGCCGCGTCCCCCGACGCGCCTCCGGCGGTGCAGGCGAGTCTGAGCTTCAACAACGCGATGGCGTCGATGATGGACTTCCTCTTCTCCGGGGTACTGGTGAAGTTCCCGCGCCTGACGCTGGCCTACAGCGAGGGGCAGATGGGGTGGGTGCCCTACGCGCTGGAGCGGGCCGACGACGTGTGGCGCGAGCACCGGGCCTGGGGCGGGGTCAAGGACCTGATACCCGAGCCGCCGTCCACGTACTACCGCAGGCAGATCTACTGCTGCTTCTTCCGCGACAAGCACGGCGTCGCCTCGCTGGACACCATCGGCGAGGACAACGCGATGTTCGAGACCGACTACCCGCACGTCGACTCGACCTGGCCCCACACCAAGCAGGTCGCCTCCGACCACATGGCGGGGCTGTCCGACCAGGTCACGTACAAGCTGCTGCGCGGCAACGCCATCCGGATGCTGGGCCTCGACCTTGACCGGTGAGGCAGTTGGCGAAGCCGCCGGCGGTGCCGGGATCGCCCACGGCCTGGTGGTCGCCGTCACCGGGGCCGCGCGCGGGATCGGCAGGGAGCACGCGCTGGCCTTCGCTGCCGAGGGCGCCCGGGTCGTCGTCAACGACGTGGAGTCGGCCGCCGAGGTGGTGGCCGAGATCCGGGCGGCGGGCGGTGAGGCGGTCGCGCACGAGCGGTCGGTCGGTGAGTGGGCGGGCGCGCGGTCGCTGGTGGGCGCGGCGGTGGAGCACTGGGGCCGGCTGGACGTGCTGGTCAACAACGCGGGGGTGCTGCGGGACCGGATGCTGGTCTCGATGACGGAGGAGGAGTGGGACACGGTCGTACAGGTCCATCTCAAGGGGCACTTCGCGACGTTGCGGCACGCGGCGGCGCACTGGCGGGAGCGGAGCAAGGCGGGTGAGAAAGTGATCGCGAGCGTGATCAACACGACCTCGGGCGCGGGGCTGCTCGGCAGCGTCGGCCAGGCCAACTACGCCGCCGCCAAAGCCGCGATCACCGCGCTCACCCAGGTCGCGGCGGTGGAGCTGGCGCGCTACGGCGTCACCGTCAACGCCATCGCGCCCGCCGCCAGGACGCGGATGACCGAGCAGGCGATGCCGGACCTGGTCGCCCGGCCCGCCACCGGCTTCGACGTCTACCACCCGGCCAACGTCTCCCCGCTGGTCGTCTGGCTCGCGGGACCCGAGGCACGGGAGGTCACCGGGCGGGTCTTCGAGGTCGAGGGCGGCGCCGTATCGGTCGCCGACGGCTGGCGGCACGGCCCGCGGACCGACGTGGGACGCCGTTGGCGGCCGGTCGAACTCGGTCCCGTGATCATCGCGTTGCTCGCCGAGGCGACCCCGCCGGAACCCGTCTACGGAACGGGGTGAGCGGACCGTGGACCTCGCATACACCGACGAGGAAGAGGAGTTCCGCGCCCGACTGCGCGCCTGGCTCGGCAAAGTGCTGCCTACCCTGCCGCCACCACCCGACCCCCGCGACTGGCCGGGACGGCGCGCGTACGACACGGGCTGGCAGCGGCTGCTGTACGACGCCGGATACGCGGGACTGCACTGGCCCGAGGACGCCGGGGGCCGCGGCGCCACCCCCACCCAGCACCTGATCTACCTGGAGGAGACCGAGCGGGCCGGAGCGCCGTACGTGGGCGCGAATTTCGTCGGGCTGCTGCACGCCGGGCCCACCATCGCGGCCGAGGGCACCGAGCGGCAGCGCCGCCGCTGGCTGCCGCCGATCCTGCGGGGCGAGGAGGTGTGGTGCCAGGGGTTCAGCGAGCCGGACGCCGGTTCCGACCTCGCGTCCCTGCGCACCCGCGCGGTCCGCGACGGCGACGCGTACGTCGTCACCGGCTCCAAGATCTGGACCTCGCACGCCGAAGTCGCCGACTGGTGCGAGCTGTTGGTGCGCACCACCCCGCGCGCCGACGGCATGCCCAAGCACCACGGCATCAGCTGGCTGGCGATGCCGATGGACGCGCCGGGAGTACGGGTACGGCCGCTGCGGACACTCGCCGGATCGACGGAATTCGCGGAGATGTTCCTGGACGAGGTCCGGGTGCCGGTCGGCAACCGATTGGGGGCACAGGACGACGGCTGGCGGGTCACCATGGTGACGTTGTCCTTCGAGCGCGGCACGGCGTTCGTCGGCGAAGTCGTCGCCTGTCGCCGCACCCTCGGCGAGGTCGCCCGCGCGGCCCGCGCCAACGGCACATGGGACGACCCCGCCGTCCGCCGCGCGCTCGGCCGGCTCGCCGCCGAATTCTCCGTCCTGTGGCGCCTCACCCAGTGGAACGTCAGCGCCTCCCAGCACGCTCTGCACACCGGCGGAAGCGCCGTCCCCGGCACCGGCGCCTCCGTCTTCAAGCTCCGCTACTCGCAGGCGAGGCAACTCCTCTACGACACCGCCGCCACCGTCCTCGGCCCCCTCGCCCCCGACGTCGACCACCCGTGGACGGCCGAACGCCTCAGCTCGCTGTCCTACACGATCGCCGCGGGCACCTCGCAGATCCAGCGCGACATCGTCGCCGAACGCGTCCTCGGCCTGCCCAAGGAGCCGAGAGGGTTACCGGAGAGGAGCGCACCGCCATGGACTTCCGGCTGACCGACGACCAGCGCGCCCTGGTCGGCGCGTTGCGGGACCTGCTGGCCGCCCGCTTCGACCGGACCGCCCTGCGCGCCGCCGTGGACGCGGCCGAGGCGGAAGGCGGTACCGCCATCCCGCCACGGGACATCTGGCGAGCCCTCGGCGAGACCGGCTTCTTCGGGCTGCGCCTGCCCGAGGCGGACGGCGGCGTCGGGCTCGGGCTGCCGGAGGCCGCGCTGCTCTTCGAGGAGGCGGGCGGCGCGCTGGTGCCCGGCCCGCTGACCGCCACCCACCTCGCGGCGGGAGTGGTACCGGGGGCCGCGACCGGCGAGGCCGTGGTCACCCTGCTCGACGCGAGGGGAGCGGGTCCGCACTCCGTCGCCCACCTCGACGCGGCAGACGCCGTCCTCGTCCTCACCGGCACCGGCACCGGCACCGGCACCGGCACCGGCACCGGCACTGGCACCGATACGTCTGAGGCCGAGGCCGAGGCCGAGGCCGAGGCCGCAGTCACGGTCACGGTCGCCGAGGCGTCCGCCGTACGGCGGCGCGCCGAGCCGCTGCGGTCGGTGGACCCGCTGACCCCGCTGCATCTGCTCACCATGGCGGACATATCGGAAATAACGGTGAGCGGGACCGTGCCCGCGCGGGCCGTCGCGTTACGGCGCGAGGCGGCCGTGCTGGAGGCCGCGCAACGGGTGGGGAGTGCGGGGCGGATGGTGCGTATGGCAGTGCAACACGCCCGGGAGCGCGAGCAGTTCGGACGTCCGATCGGCTCCTTCCAGGCGGTCAAGCACCTCTGCGCCGAGATGCTGGTCCGCGCCGAACTGGCCCGTACCGCGCTCTACGCGGCGGCCGTCACCGCCGACCCGTACGAGACCGCCGCCGCGCGCCTGCTCGCCGACGAGGCGGCGACCCGTAACGCACGCGACTGCCTGCAGGTCTTCGGCGGCATGGGCTTCACCTGGGAGGCGGATGTACAGCTGCACATCAAGCGCTCCTGGATACCCTCCGTGTGCGGCCAGGAGTCGGCGGCTGACGAGGACATGCTCGCCGAATGGCTGCTGTGATGACGCTGCGCACACACCGTGGCCGTTCGCTGACCCTCCGATTACGGAGTGTCCGCACGGTGTTGTGTCCGATGCGTGACTTGCCACGCAGTGGAGTCGGCGAACACCTCGGGTACGCTCCATCGGGTGCGTGTTGGTTCCAGGCTGCCCAGAGGCGCCGTCCGGCTGAGTCGGACGGGCGTCACGGCTGGGCGTTCGAATCCCCGTCGGAAGTGCCGCACAGTATGCAGCACACGTACTCCGTTGCGCTGGAATATGCCCGAAGCGCTTGTTGGCGTGACTGTAGGTCAATCATGCTGTGTTGTGCCGGGGTCACGCACGGTGATCTCGGGCAGAAGCGAGGCGTTGTGTCCGCCGGTTCGGATGGTGTGAGCGGTGCAGGTGCTTCAGGTGCAGCTTGAGGTCGGTGTGGACCCCGCGGAGGTGGGACGGGCGCGTCGCTGGGCGCGGTCCCGGCTCGTGGGTTCGGGTATAGGAGCCGACGAGCCGGTCGCGGAGACGCTGATCCTGCTCATCTCCGAGCTGGTGACGAACGCGGTGGTGCACACCGGCTGCCCCGCCGTCCTACGGATGCTGTTCCCCTCGGCGCCCGCCTCTCCGGTGCGGGTCGAGGTGTCCGACAGCAGCGAGGCCCCGCCCGCCCCCCGGCACGCGCACCGCGACGAGACCGGCGGTCGCGGCCTGGAGCTGGTCGACGGCCTCGCCGACCGCTGGGGCTGGCAGCCGGAAGGCGCGGGCAAGCAGATCTGGTGTGAGGTCGACCGCCGTCAGGCCACGGTCCTCACCTAGGACGCGGGGGCGTCGGACCGCACGCCCCGCCGTACAGACGCCGCACCGCGCGCCTGACTCGTAGGACCAGCACCAGCGTCAGCACCCCCGCCTGCCCCGTGCCATCCCAGGGGCCAGGGCCAGGGTCAGGGCCACCGCACCGCTCACAGCACCGCCACCGGAGCCACCGGCGCGCCCGTCCCGCCCACGAAGGGCTCCGGCGTGGCATCGAGCCAGAACGCGTAACGCCCCTCCTCGGCGCAGGCCGCCGAGAGGCCCTCCAGATTCCAGTTCTGGCCCTGGAGCATGCCCATCTCGACCAGGTCGAGCCCGTGCACCGCCAGCCACAGATTCTCGACCTCCGGCGGGAAGATCTCGAAGGTCAGCGTGTCGTTGGCGACCGCCGCCACATCCCGCGCGTGGAACCACTCCGGTGTGCGGATCGACAGGCCGGGCGACGGATACGCGTACGCCTCCTTGTCGCCGCCGAGATACGCCCGCATCTGGCCGGTCCGCACCAGCACCACATCCCCGGCCCGTACCGCCGTGCCCGCCAACTCCTCCGCCGCGCAGAGGTCTTCCGGGGTCACGGCGTGATCGCCGGGCAGTCGGTCGACGCCGAGCGCGCGCGCCACGTCCAGCAGTACGCCGCGCGACACCACGGAGGTCACCTTCTCGATGCCGCTGAAGGCGGCGCCCGCGTGCGCGGTCACCGAGTCGGCCGGGCGCCCGTTGTAGATCAGGCCCGAGTGCGAGACGTGGGGGAGGCCGTCCCAGTGCGTCCCGGCCTGAAGGCCGACGGTCACCACGTCGTCGCTGGTCGCGATGGTGCCGGGTCCGAAGATCTCCTGGTTGAGCGCGACCATCGTGCGCAGCGGATTGACCCGGCCGGGGATCAGCCCGGTCTGTACGCCGTCCTGCCGCAGTGGCAGCGCGAGCGGCACGCGGCGGCCACTGCGTACGGTCGCGGCGGCGGCGCGCACCACCTCGTCGGTGATCAGGTTGAGGGTGCCGATCTCGTCGTCGGCGCCCCAGCGGCCCCAGTTGTTGACCCGGCGGGCGATGTCGAGGAACGCGTCGGGGAGGGCCACCGGAATCTCCAGATCGTGTGAGGGGTCGCGTACGCGGTCGTGTACGGGTCTTGTGCTGGACGGGGTCCGCACTCGTAATATCTAACGACCCGTCAAATCTAACGGTCCGTCAGAAACGATGAGAAGGGGCGGGACGTGGGCAACTTCCTGGCCGGAAAAGTCGTGGCCGTCACCGGCGCCGGGCGCGGCATCGGACGCGCGGTCGCCATCGCCTGCGCCGCGCAGGGATCGAAAGTCGTCGTCAACGACTACGGCGTCGCCATGGACGGCGCGGGCCAACCGGCAGGCGACGTCGCCGAGTCGGTGGTGAAGGAGATCGAGGCGGCGGGCGGCGAGGCGGTCGCCGTGGCCGACGACGTGTCCACGATGGCGGCGGGCGAAAGGATCGTGTCGGCCGCGACGGACCGCTGGGGACGGCTCGACGGCGTCGTCTGCGTCGCCGGCATCCTGCGCGAACGCATGCTCTTCAACATGGCGGAGGACGAGTGGGACCCCGTCATCGCCACCCACCTCAAGGGCACCTTCACCGTCTTCAGGGCCGCCAGCGCGGTCATGCGCCGCCAGGGCCACGGCACGCTGATCGGCTTCACCAGCGGCAACCACCAGGGCAGCGTCTCGCAGGCCAACTACTCCGCCGCCAAGGGCGGCATCATCTCGCTCGTCCGCAGCGCCGCCCTCGGCCTGAACAAATACGGCGTCACCGCCAACTGCGTGGCCCCCGTGGCCCGTACCCGGATGTCCGCGGGCGTGCCCATGGAGCTGAAGGAGATCGGTGAGCCGGAGGACGTCGCCGCGCTCGTCGTCTACCTGCTCTCCGACCGCGCCGCCGACACCACCGGGCAGGTCTACACGGTCGCGGGCCCCAAGATCGCGCTGTGGGCGCAGCCCAGGGAGATACGTTCCGCCTGGTCGCAGGACGGGCCCTGGACGCCGGAACGGCTGGCCGACGTCATCCCGGCCACCATCGGCACCGACCCCATGCCCCTGCTGGAACAGCTCGACGCCATGCGCAGAGCCGCCGCGGCCAAGGACCGCCCCAACGCCTAGGGAGCGCCATGGACTTCACCTTCGGACCCGAGGTCGACGCCTTCCGCGCGGAGGCCCGCCAGTGGCTCGCCGCAAACGCCCCCGCCGACACCCCGGCCGCCACCGACATGCGCGCCGCGCCCGACCGCCGGGCCTGGGAACGTACCCTCGGCGCGGCGGGCTGGATCGGCCTCGGCTGGTCCGGAACGTACGGCGGCAACCGGCGCGCGACGCTCGCCCAACAGGTCGCGTGGGGCGAGGAGTACGCCCGCGCGGGCGCCCCGGTACGCACAGGACACATCGGCGAGAAGCTGCTCGCGCCCACCCTGGAGGCGCACGGCACACCCGAGCAGTGCGAGCGCTTCCTGCCGCCGATCGCGCGCGGCGAGGAGCTGTGGTGCCAGGGGTACAGCGAGCCGGGCGCGGGCTCCGACCTGGCGGGCGTGCGGACGGCGGCCGTACGCGATCCGGCGGACGGCTCGTACCGGGTGTCGGGGCAGAAGATCTGGACGTCACTGGCGCGTGACGCCGACTGGTGCTTTCTGCTCGCGCGCACCGAGCCCGGCTCGCGCCGCCATCACGGCCTGAGCTTCCTGCTGCTGCCGATGGACCAGCCGGGGATCGACGTGCGCCCGATCCGGCAGATGTCCGGCGCGGCCGACTTCAACGAGGTGTTCTTCGACGGCGCCCGCGCCGTCGGGGTCGTCGGCGCGGAAGGCGACGGCTGGCAGGTCGCCATGGCGCTCCTCGGCCACGAGCGCGGCGTGTCCACACTGGTCCAGCAGATCGGCTTCGGGCGGGAGTTGGCGGAGGTCACGGAGGCGGCGCGGCGCACAGGGGCCGACACCGATCCGATCATCAGGCAGCGGCTGATACGGCTGTGGGCGGAGTTGCGGACGATGCGCTGGAACGCGCTGCGCACCCTCGGCACCGCCGACCTCGCCGCGCCCAGCGCGGCCAAACTCCTCTGGTCGGCCTGGCACCAGCGGCTCGGCGAGCTGGCGATGACCGTACGCGGCCCGTCCGCCGCCACCGGTCCGCGCGACTGGACACCGGCCGCGCCGTACGAACTCGACGCCGCCCAGCACCTGTTCCTCTTCTCCCGCGCGGACACCATCTACGGCGGCTCGGACGAGGTGCAGCGCACGATCATCGCGGAGCGGGCGCTGGGGCTGCCGAGGGAGCCGAAAGGGTGAGCGCGTCCGAGGAGGAAGAGGCCATCAGGGTGAGCGCGTCTCCCCAGCACGCCCCGCACCCCCAGCACACCCCGCACCCCCCGCACGGCCCTGGGCGCGAGCCGCCCTACGAGCCCGCGCACGGCCTCCTGCGCGGCCGTACGGTCCTGGTCACGGCCGCCGCGGGCAGCGGCATCGGCTTCGCGACCGCGCGGCGCTGCGCCGAGGAGGGCGCGGTCGTGGCGATCAGCGACCGGCACGAGCGGCGGCTGGCCGAGGCGGCCGCGGAGTTGGAGAAGCTGACCGGCCAGGCGCCGCTGGCCGTGCCGTGCGACGTCACCGTCGAGGACGATGTGCGGCGGCTCTTCGCGGCCGTCACCGAGCGGTTCGGCGGCCTGGACGTCCTGGTCAACAACGCGGGCCTCGGCGGCACCGCCGCGCTCGTCGACATGACGGACGCGCAGTGGTCGACCGTCCTCGACGTCACCTTGAACGGCACCTTCCGCTGCACCCGCGCCGCCCTGCGCCACATGCGGGAACGCGGCACAGGGGTGATCGTCAACAACGCGTCCGTGCTGGGCTGGCGCGCCCAGGCCGGACAGGCGCACTACGCGGCGGCCAAGGCGGGCGTGATGGCGCTGACCAGGTGCGCGGCCGTGGAGGCGGCCGAGTTCGGCGTACGGGTCAACGCGGTCGCGCCGTCGCTGGCGATGCACGCCAACCTCGCGAAGGTCACCAGTGACGAATTGCTGGCGGAACTGACCGCGCGCGAGGCGTTCGGGCGGGCCGCGCGGCCCTGGGAGGTCGCCAACGCGATCGTCTTCCTGGCCAGCGGCTACAGCTCCTATCTGACGGGCGAGGTGGTCTCCGTCTCGTCCCAACACCCTTGACACCCTTGAGGGGGCGCACATGAGCGGGCACGGCGGCACGGTAGGCAGCACTAATGGTGACGCGCACGCGGACGGCACCAAGGGGGGCGCCGCGCTGGACAGCACTTATGGTGACGTCCGGGTACGTGTGCGGGGCGTCGTCTTCGACGGCAAGCAGGCGCAGGTCGTGGACGACCTGGAGGTCCGCGCGCCGGGGCCCGGTGAGGTGCGGGTACGGATCGCGGCGGCCGGGCTGTGCCACAGCGACCTGTCGGTGATCGACGGGACGATCCCGTTCCCGGTGCCGGTCGTGCTCGGCCACGAGGGCGCGGGAGTGGTCGAGGCGGTCGGCGCGGGGGTGACCCACGTGGTGGTCGGCGACCATGTGTCGCTCTCGACGCTGGCCAACTGCGGGACGTGCCCCGAGTGCGACCGTGGCCGCCCCACGATGTGCCGTCAGGCCATCGGCCGCCCGGGAAAGCCCTTCACCCGGCAGGGGAAGCCGCTCTTCAACTTCGCCTCGAATTCCGCCTTCGCGGAGCTGACCGTGGTCAAGGCCGTCCAGGCGGTGAAAATCGCACCGGAGATCCCGCTCACCTCGGCCGCCCTGATCGGCTGCGGTGTGCTGACCGGCGTCGGCGCCGTCCTGAACCGGGCGCGCGTCGGCCTCGGTGAGAGCGTCGTCGTCATCGGCACCGGCGGCATCGGCCTCAACGTCCTCCAGGGCGCGCGGATCGCGGGCGCCTCCCGCATCGTCGCCGTCGACAGCAACCCGGCCAAGGAAGCGCCGGCCCGGCGGTTCGGCGCCACGGACTTCGTCGCCGACGCCGCTTCCGTACGCGACCTGCTGCCGCACGGCGCCGACCACGTCTTCGAGTGCGTGGGCCGCACCGCCCTGATCCGGCAGGCGATCGACCTGCTCGACCGGCACGGCCAGGCGCTGCTGCTCGGAGTGCCGCCCGCCGACGCCGAGGCGTCGTTCCGCGTCTCCTCGATGTTCCTGGACAAGGCGATCCTCGGCTGCCGATACGGTTCCTCGCGCCCGCAGCGCGACATCGCCCTCTACACCGACCTCTACCGGCAGGGGCGGCTGCTGCTGGACGAACTCGTCACCGAGACCTACCCGGTGGAGGACTTCGCCAAGGCTGTGGACGACGCCGCGCACGGGCGGGTGGCGCGCGGCGTGCTCACCTTCTGAGCCCTCTCTCCCGGCCGTCCGAGTCCTACGGGCCCTCCGCGCCTTCCGGACCCTCACGGCTTACCGTCCGGCCGCGCTATGGAACGTGCGGCGGTACGCCGTCGGTGACACCCCGAGCGCGGCCTGGAGGTGCTGACGCATCGACGCCGACGTGCCGAAACCCGCCTGCCCGGCGATCTGGTCGACCCCGAGATCGGTGGACTCCAGCAGGTGGCGGGCGTGTTCGACGCGCTGCTGCGTCAGCCACTGTCCCGGGCTCATCCCCACCTCCTCGCGGAACCGCCGGGTGAAGGTGCGTACGCTCATCGACTCGCGCTCGGCGAGCTGCCGCAGTGTGAGCGGCGCGTGCAGCCGGTCCAGCGCCCAGGAGCGCGCCCGCTCCGTGCTGGCCAACTGCGGCTCCGGCAGCGGCCTGCGGATGTACTGCGCCTGGCCGCCCTCCCGGTGCGGCGGGACGACGGTGCGGCGCGCGACCCCGTTCGCCACCGCCGTACCGAAGTCGCGGCGCACGATGTGCAGGCACAAGTCGATGCCCGCGGCGACCCCGGCCGAGGTCAGGACGTCGCCGTCGTCCACGTAGAGGACATCGGGGTCCACCTTGACCTGCGGGAAGAGCCGCTGGAAGTGGTCCGCGCTGCTCCAGTGGGTGGTCGCGGGGCGGCCGTCGAGCAGGCCCGCGGCGGCGAGCAGGAAGGAGCCGGTGCAGATCGAGACCGTACGGGTGCCGGTCCGCATCCGGCGGAAGGCGGCGGCCAGTGCGGGCGTCAGCACCCCCTCGGTGTAGACGGTCCCCAACTCGTGCGAGGCGGGCACGACCACCGTGTCCGCCTCGGCCAGCGCTTCGAGCCCGTGCTCGACGACGACGCTGAAATCGGCGTCGGTACGGACGCTGCCGGGGGCGACGCTGCACGTCACGACCTCGTACAGCTTCCTGCCGTCCTCGACGCCCTGTGCGGCGCCGAAGATCCGCAGCGGGATGCCCAGTTCGAACGGGATCACGCCGTCGAGCGCGAAGACGGCGACCTTGTGCCGGTCGCGGTGCTGGAAAGCGGCCATGGCCCGATCCTTTCACATCATGGCCATCGGGCCACTCGTCCGGCGGTACCGATCTCCGGAGACTGTTCGAGTGACGCAGACATCGCACTCCACCGGTCAGGTCCCTGACACTGTGACCGCCGCACCAGGGCCGGCCGCCACGCCTGGCGAGGCCGCCGCGCCCGGTGTCGTGCCGGGTGCCGTACCCGGTGTCATGCCCGGTGTCGGTGTCGGTGTCGCGCCTGGTGCCTTATCCGGCGTCGCTCCTGACCTCGGTCCCCGCCCCGGCGCCCGCGTACGACCGCACCGCGCCTGGGCCGTCGCCGTCGTCACCTTCGTGACCCTCGTCGGCGCCGCCGCCTTCGCCTCGCTCCCCGGACTGCTGATCGACCCGCTGCACACCGAATTCGGCTGGTCGCGCGGCATGATCGGCTTCGCGGTCTCGGTGAACCTCGCGCTGTACGGGCTCACCGCGCCCTTCGCCGCCGCGCTGATGGACCGCTTCGGCATCCGGCGCGTGGTGGCGTGCGCGCTGGTCACCATCGCGCTCGGCGCGGGACTGACCGTCTACATGACGCAGGTGTGGCAACTCGTGCTGTGCTGGGGCGTGCTCGTCGGCCTCGGCAGCGGCTCGATGGCGCTGGCCTTCGCCGCCACCGTCACCAACCGGTGGTTCGTCGCCCGCCGCGGCCTGGTCACCGGCATCCTCACCGCGGGCGGCGCGGCCGGACAACTGGTCTTCCTGCCCGTGCTGTCCTGGATCACCGAACACCACGGCTGGCGCCCGGCCGCCGCGGTGGTGGCCTGCGCCGCGCTCGCCGTCGTCCCCTTCGTCTGGTTCCTGCTGCGCGACCACCCCGCCGACGTGGGCCTCGCGGCCTACGGCGCCGCCGAGTTCACCCCCAAGCCCGCACCGGTCGCGGGCGCCGCGGGCCGGGCGCTGCGGGCCCTGCGCGACGCGGCGCGTACCGGACCGTTCTGGCTGCTCGCGGGCACCTTCGCGATCTGCGGCGCGTCCACCAACGGCCTGGTCAAGACCCACTTCGTGCCCGCCGCCCACGACCACGGCATGCCCGTCACCGCCGCCGCCTCCCTGCTGGCCGTGATCGGCGTCTTCGACATCGCGGGCACGGTGGCCTCCGGCTGGTTCACCGACCGCGTATCACCGCGCCGCCTGCTCGCGATCTACTACGGCCTGCGCGGACTCTCCCTGATGTTCCTCCCCATCCTGCTCGCGGACAGCGTCCATCCGCCGATGGTGCTGTTCATCGTCTTCTACGGCCTCGACTGGGTCGCCACGGTCCCGCCGACCATCGCCCTGTGCCGCGAGCACTACGGCGAGAACAGCGCGATCGTCTTCGGCTGGGTTCTCGCCTCCCACCAGATCGGCGCCGCCCTCGTCGCCTATCTGGGAGGTGTCGCCCGTGACGCGTTCGGCTCGTACGACGTCGTCTGGTACTCCTCCGGTGCCCTGTGCGCGGTGGCCGCGCTGATGTCCCTCGTCATCCGCCGCCGACCGGTCGCCGCGGTACCGGCGTTGGCGGTTACGGGGTGAACGGGCCGAAAGGAGCGAAAGTTCCGAATCCGCCCCGGTAGAACAGCAAAGGTCCGGAAGAGTCCTCGGGGTCGGCCGGGGCGTCCGGGCCGTTGGCGCCGTCCGTCGCGCCCAGCGCGACCACCCGGCCCACCACTACGAGGTGGTCGCCCCCGGTGTGCACCGCGTGGATCGCGCAGTCGATCCACGCGGACGCGCCGCCGATCCGGGGCGACCCCGAAACGGGCGCGGGCGTCCAGTCCACGCCCGCGAACTTGTCCGAGCCACTCACCGCGAACTGCCTGCACAGCGGGGCCTGCCCCGCCGTCAGTACGTTGGCGCAGAAAACGCCCGCACGGGCGATGCGCGGCCAGGTCGTTGACGTACGCCCGACCATGAACGCCACCAGCGGCGGATCCAGCGACAGCGACACGAACGACTGGCAGGCGAAGCCGGCCGGCCCGTCGGGGCAGGCCGCCGTCACCAGTGTCACGCCGGTCGCGAAACGGCCGAGCACCCCGCGGAATTCACCCTGGTCCACCGGTGCCCGCTCGTCCGGGCCCACCGCCCGCAGCGCGGCACGCGCCCCGGCCAGTGGTGCGGCGCCCGGCAGCGCCGTGGGCGCCGCCGCCGTACCTCCGGCGCCCGGCGCCGCGGCCGTCGCCGCCCCGACCGACCTCAGATACCGCACGGCGGTCTCCGCCATTCCCGCGTGTCCCATCACCCCTCCATTGAATCTGACGGACCGTCAGATAGGAAGGGTGAGGTGAGGCCGAGGTGAGGTCGGGGCGCTGTCGATCGGCGGGAACCGGGTTTCTCGGCGGGGGCGTGCTCGTCGGCCGGTGGCCGGTGGCCGGTGGCCGGTGGCGGGCGGCGAGTGGCGGACGGCGAGTGGCGGACGGCGGGAATCGGGTCACCGGCCCCGGAAGTGCGGCTGCCGCCGCTCGGTGAAGCTGCGGACGCCCTCCAGCGCGTCGGCGGTGGTCATGACGATCTCCTGCGCCGCCGCCTCGGCGGCGAACGCGGTGGCGCGGTCGGTGTCGAGGGAGGCGTTGACGAGCTGTTTGGCCAGCGCTGTCGCCCGCGTGGGCCCGGCGGCCAGGCGGTCCGCCCAGGCGCGCGCGGTCTTGTCCAACTCGGCGGCGGGCACGACGCGGTTGACCAGTCCGAGGCGTTCCGCCTCGGCGGCGGGCAGCGCGTCGCCGAAGAAGAGCAGTTCTTTCGCGCGCTGCGGGCCGATCAGCCGCGGCAGCAGATACGCGCCCCCGCCGTCGGGGGCCAGGCCGCGCCGGACGAACACCTCGATGAACGTGGCCCGTTCCGAGGCGAGGACGAGGTCGCAGGCGAGGGCGAGGTGGGCGCCGATCCCGGCGGCGGTGCCGTTGACCGCCGCGACGACCGGCTTCTCGCAGTCGAGCACGGCCGCGATCAGCCGCTGCGCGCCGCGCCTGATCGTCCGCGCCACATCGCCCGGCACCCGCTCGGCCGGTGCGCTCGCGCCTCCGCTCAGATCCGCGCCCGCGCAGAACGCCCGGCCGGTCGCGGTCAGTACGACGGCCCGCACGTCCGGTTCCGCCGAGGCTGCTTCGAGCAGGCCGATCAGGCGTTCGCGCTGGTCCCAGGTCAGGGCGTTCATGGCGTGCGGGCGGTCGAGCGTGATCCACGAGACCCCGTTGTCAGTGGCGTGACGTACAACTGACTCAGCGGAATCGTCCGGTGACTCAGCGGAGTCGGCGGCGGTGTTGTCGGAGTCGGTGGAGGGGGAGTCGGCCATGGGAATCCTCGGTCGGAGCGAGAAGAGCGGGCACGGGGTATGCGGGCACGGGGTATGCGGGCACGGGGCACGCGGGCACGGGGTGTTCGAGTGCTGGGCATGGGGGCGCGCGGCGTCCGGGAGCGGGTCGTGTCGGCGTGCGCCCTTCCGGCACGGACCGTTCCGGCACGGACCGGTGAGGGGCGAATCGTCGGCGTACGGGTCGGCGCGGTCAGTAGCAGACGGCCAGTGCGTCGAGCGCGACCGCGCCCTGCCCGCGCGGCAGCACCATCAGCGGGTTGATGTCGAGTTCGGCGAGCGAGTCGCCCAGTTCCATGGCCATTCGCTGCACGCGCATGACCACGTCGACGAGCGCGTCGGTATCGGCGGGCGGCGCCCCCCTGACCCCGTCGAGGATCCTGCGGCCCCGCAGGTCGTCCAGCATGCCGCGCGCGGTGTCCGGCCCGAAGGGCGGTACGCGTACGGCGGTGTCGGCGAGGACCTCGACCAGGATTCCGCCGAGTCCCACGGTGACGGTCGGGCCGAAGAGCGGGTCGGGCGAGATGCCGACCACCATCTCCACGCCGCGCTCGACGAGTTGGCAGACGAGGATGCCGTCCAGGTCGATGTCGGCGGCGCGGGCGGTGTCGGTGAGTTCGCGGTAGGCGTCCCTGACCTGGCTGGCCGAGGTGAGGCCGAGCCTGACCAGGCCCAGCTCCGTCTTGTGCCCGAGCTGCGCCGCGGAAGCCTTCATCACCACCGGGTAGCCGACCAGGCCCGCGGCCCGGACGGCGCCCGCCGCGCTGGTCACCAACTGCTCGCGCGGCACCCGGATCCCGTACGCCCGCAGCAGTTGCTTGGCCGCGTGCTCGCTGAGCTGGTGGCCCGCGCGCAGCAGGCCGCGCGCCTTGCGCGCCGAGGACGACGGTGTGCGCGGCGCTTCGTCGAAGGGCGAGCGGTAGGCGGCGGTGAAGCGGTGGTGGTCGAGGTAGGACTTCACGGCGGTGACGCAGTTGCCGAAGGTGCGGAAGGTCGCCAGCCGGGAGGAGCCGAGCAGGGTGGTGCGGTAGGCGTCCTCGGTGCCGACCGGGGAGCCCCACACCACGCAGATCAGCTTGTCCGTCTCCTCCGCCGCGTCCGCCAGGTCGCGCGCCAGCTTGTCGCTCATCGGCGGGAAGGGGCCGGTGATGGGACAGATCAGTACGCCGACGGCCGGATCGGCCAGGATCGCGTCGATGATCTTCCGGCCGCGCCAGTCGCCCACCGGGTGGCCGCCGTTGTCGACCGGGTTGGCGACGTTCAGGTAGTCCGGGATCCACTGGTGGAGTTCGGTGCGCTTGGCCTCCGACAGCGCGGGCAGCCGCAGCCCGGCCGAGGTGGCCAGGTCGGCGAAGTGCGCGCCGGTGCCACCGGATATCGAGTAGACGACGACCCCGTCCGCGGCGGGCGGCCGGGCGCGGGCCAGCAGGGCCGCGGTGTCCTGGAGTTCGTCGAGCCCGTCGACGCGGATCACGCCGAACTGCCGCAGGGCGGCGTCGATCACGGAATCGGTGCCAGTGAGCTTGCCGGTGTGCGAGGCGGCGGTCCTGGCCCCGGCGTCGGTACGGCCCACCTTGACCATCACCACCGGCACCTTGCGCCGGGCCGCGCGGTCGGCGGCGAGGCAGAACGACCTGCCGTCCTTGAGCCCTTCCACATACGCCGCGATGGCGCCGACCTCGGGCTGCCCGGCGAAGTAGGAGATGAAGTCGGCGGTCTCCAGGTCCGCTTCGTTGCCGGTGGGCGCCCAGTGGCTGAGCCGGATGCCGAGTTGCTGGAGGGAGTGCAGGGGGCGGCCCTGGTGGCCGGACTGGGTGATCAGCGCGATGGCGGGTCCCGTGAGGTCCTCGCGGAACTCCTCGAAGGCGTTGAGGTTGGTGTTCGGTCCGAGCAGCCGCATGCCGGAGCGGGCGACGACCTCGGCCAGCCGGGTCTGGGCCGCCGCGCCCTCGGCGCCGGTCTCGGCGAAGCCGGAGGCGAAGGCCACGGCGAAGGAGACCTTCGCCTCGCCCAGTTGCTCGATCACGGGCAGCGGGTCGGCGACCAGCAGCACCGCCAGGTCCACGTCCTCCGGGAGATCGGCCACCGAGGCGTGGCAGGGCAGGCCGAAGACGGTCTCCCGGCCGGGGTTGACCGGCAGCAACTGGGCGCCGACCCGCTGCGACCAGGTCAGGAGCTGTCGCGTGATGCCGGTGTTGGGCCGCCCCTCGGTGTCGGACGCGCCGACCACCGCCACCGTCCGTGGCCGGAAGAACCTGTCGAGGTCGGGTACGGGGGCGTGCAGCGGACGGCCGCCGACATCGGTGTCCGACCCGCCGCGCGCGACGGGCCCCGGGCCGGGACTGCGGGTGCTGAACGTGGATCCGAGCATCGGTCTCGCCCCCTCCTGCTGCTGGGTCTACAGAACTGACGCATAGTCAGATTACTGAACTGACGATCTGTCAGGAACAGTCGGGTCACGGAAAAGAAATGTGCGGCCCTGTGCGGGGTGCGGACGCGCGGCGTCCGGTTCGCTCGCGGGGACGCGGGGTTCCGGCGTCCCTAGCGGGTCGGCGGCCTGCGTACGGAGAGAGGGGGATGTGGGAGCGGGGGTGTGGGAGCGGGCGTGCGGCAGCGCGCGCACGACCGGGTGCCGCAGCGGTACGTACGAAGCGGGCGCGTACGGGTCAGCGGGTGTGGGACACCTTCCGGGCGATCCGGCGGGCGTCGATGGCCATTTCGCGGAACATGCCGCTGATGGGGTTGGTGAAGCCGGTGAAGTACAGGCCGGGGGCGCCCTTGGGCGAGCGGGCGCCGTGCACGACCGGGCGCCCGCGCCCGTCGAGTACGCCGAGGTGGCCGACGAGCGGTTCGAGGCCGCGCCGGTACCCGGTGGCGGCGATGACGACCTCGGGGCTGATCTGCGAGCCGTCGGCCAGGTGCACCTTGTCCCCGTCGAAGCGCTCGACGGCGGCGACGGGTTCGACCCGCCGGGCGCGTACGGCCTCGATCAGGCCCACGTCCTGGACGGGGATGGAGCCGTCGAGCACGCGCGCGTACAGGCCGGTCTCCGGGCGGGGCAGGCCGTACGCCGACAGGTCGGGCACGCTGGCCCGCTCGATGTACGGGGCGACGCGGTCGACGACGCGGGTCGGCAGCCGTCGGCACAGGATGCCGCTGGCCTGCGCGGGCCAGCCCGCCGTGGACCGGCGCATGATGTGCGGCGGGGTGCGGACGGCGAGCCGTACCCGGGCGGCGCCGCCTTCGACGAGGTCGACGGCGATCTCGGCGCCGCTGTTGCCGACGCCGACGACGAGCACGTCGCGTCCGGCGTAGGGCGCGGCGTTGCGGTAGGCGGCGGAGTGCAGGAGTTCGCCGGGGAAGGTGTCGCGGCCCTCCCAGTCCGGTATGTGCGGCGCGTGGTTGTGGCCGGTGGCGACGACGACCACGGGGGAGGTGAGCACCCGGCCGCCGTTGGCGGGCAGCTCCCAGCCCGCGCCCGACGCCGCGCGGTCGACGCGCTCCACCGCTATGCCGGTGGTGATGTCCAGGTCGTGGTGCTCGGCGTACTGCTCCAGGTAGCGCACCACGTCGTCGCGGGCGACCCAACGGCCGTACGCGCGCGGGATCTGCAGGCCGGGCAGCGCGGACAGCCGGCGCGTGGTGTGCAGGCGCAGCCGGTCGTAGTGGGCGCGCCAGGAGGCGCCGAGGTGTTCCGAGCGCTCCAGTACCAGGGGGCGCACCCCTCGCGCTCTGAGCGCGGCAGCGGCGGCCAGGCCGCCGGGTCCCGCGCCGATGACGATGGCGTCCGGCTCGGCGGTCGCGCTGCTCGCGGGCGTGCCCGAACCGGCGTTGCTGGGGTGGGACATGGAGAACTCCCGGGGCCTGAAAGTCGTACGAGAAACGAGTTGCGGCGGTACCGGAAGGTAACTGCTCGCGCGCGTGTGAGCGTAGCCCGGAACGGATCGGTCGGCGAGGTTCGGTCCGGCCTCTTGCGCATACCGCCCGCCGTCCGCTGAACTGACGTACCGTCAGATTCGGAGGAGGTCCGGCATGCGCGCGATCTGGCTCAGCGGCCCGGAATGGCTGGCCGTACTGCGCATAGGGCTGGGGCTGTGGTGGCTGGAGAGTTGGCGGCACAAGGACAAAAAGGCGTGGTTCGCGCGAGGTACGGGCATCGCCTGGGCCGCCGACGTGGCCGAGCGGCACCGCTGGCCCTTCGTGCGCACCGGCTTCGCGGCGGTCGTCGCCCCGCGACCTCGCCTGATGGCGTACGTCGTCGTCTACGCCGAACTCGCCCTCGGGCTCGGGCTGATCACCGGCCTGCTCACCCCCGTCGCCCTCGTCGGCGGCCTGCTGCTGAACCTGCTTTACCTCGTCCTGATGATCCACGACTGGGCCGAGCAGGGACAGAACGCGATGATGGCGCTGATCTCGGTCGTGGCGTTCTTCGCCGTGAGCTGGCAGACATGGTCGCTGGACGACGCCTTCGGGCTGTTCCGGTGAGCGGCGCGGCGCGGTTCGACCTGCCGCGAACCGACGACTTCACCCGCACCTATTGGGACGCGGCGGCCGAGGGGCGGCTGCTCATCCGGCGCTGCCGGGCCGACGGATGCGGCGCCGCGCACCACTACCCGCGCGAATTCTGCCCGCACTGCTGGAGCGAGGACGTGGTCTGGGAGACCGCCTCCGGCCTCGCCACCCTCTACACCTGGTCGGTCGTCCACCTCAACGACCTGCCGCCGTTCCGCGACCGGCTCCCCTACGCGGCGGCCGTCGTCGATCTCGCCGAAGGGCCGCGCATGATGACGGAAGTCATCGACTGCGCGGCGCAGGGATTACGGATCGGCATGCCGCTGAGGGTGGATTTCCGCCGTGGCGCGGACGCGGGAACCCCGCCCGAGGACGAGCCCGCGATCCCCGTCTTCCGCCCGGCCTGAGCCCCTGCCGCCCGCGTGAGACGGGCGTCAGCGCTTGGCCGTCACCATGTGCGGCGTACGCGACCGGGCCCGTACCGCCTTCCGGTACAGCGCCTGGATCGCGTCGTCGAAGAACGGGCTGTACGAGATCCGGTCGGACAGCCCGCCCTCGTCCTCGCCACCGATCAGACCGATGACGCTGCCGCTCTTGGTGCGGGTGTTGTAGTCGAGCAGCCACGGGCTGCCGGAGGTGCCGGCGAAGTACCCCGCGCACACCAGCTGCAATTGGCGCAGCCCTTCGAGCCGCGAGGTGGTCGTCGTGCAGGTGATCGCCTCGTCGGACGGGTCGTCGGAGGTGCGCGGGTAGCCGATGACGGTGACGCGGTTGTGGAAGCCGGGCGTACGGATCAGGCGGTTGCCGCCCGTCACCTCCTCGATCCGCCGCCCGTCCGCGTCCGGCGCGACCCGGGCGAAGGCGAAGTCGTAGGCGGATTCGGCGTCGTCCGCGGGTGCCCAGCGCGCGTCGGTGAAGACCTGCGAGACGGCCCAGATCCCGTACGGCTGCCGGGCCGCACTCGCGCGGAACTGCGGTACGAAGCCGATGTTCGCGCCCGGCCGGCAGTGCGCGGCGGTCAGGATCAGGTCGCGGCCGGGGCTGTGCACGACGCTCGCAGTGCAGAAGTGCGCGGTCATGTCGCCGTCGACCGAGAAGAGCATGCCGACGGTCGGGACGCCCCCGAAGCGCGTCGCGGTCTCGGAGCGGGTGAACGGTCCCGGCACGGTGCCCGGTTCCGCCGCCGGGCCGAGCTGGCGGACCGACGACGGCATGGAGTCGGCCATCCGCTCGGGGGTCCAGAAGCGCGCGGCGGCCCTGTTCGTCCAGTGCGGCGCCGTACGCGGGTGTCCGGCACCGGGCAGCAGCACCGACACCAGGACCAGCGCGGCGGTGCACACGGCGGGCAGCAGGAGGCGTCGCAGCACGCGGGAAGGGTATCGGGCGCACCCGGCCGCGTACGGCCGGGACACCGGCGCTGACCGGTGCGGACCGCCCGGCCTCAGCCCCGGCCGAGCACCATCGTGCCGGAGGAGCAGAACCAGCCGCCCGTCCCCGAGGCCACGGCCAGCTCCGGCAGCCGCCCGCCCGCCTTGCGCACCTGCCGCTCACCCGCCTCGCCGCGCAACTGCCGTACGGCCTCGACCAGCAGGAAAAGACCGCGCATACCGGGGTGGCAGGCGGACAGGCCGCCGCCGTCGGTGTTCACCGGCAGCGCGCCGTCCACCGTCAGCCGCCCGTCCGCCACAAAGGCGCCGCCCTCGCCCTTGGCGCAGAAACCCAGATCCTCCAGCGTTACCAGCGTCATATAGGTGAAGGCGTCGTAGATCTCCGCCAGGTCGATCTCCGCGGGCGTCACCCCCGCGCGCTCGAAGGCCAGCCGTCCCGAGGCCGCGGCGGGGGAGACGGTGAAGTCCGGCCACTGGGCCATCGACGTGTGCGACACCGACGTGCCGCTGCCCAGCACCCATACCGGCGGCTTGGCGCAATCCGTCACATATTCCTCGGCCGCCAGCAATACGGCGCCGCCGCCGTCGGAGCGCAGGCAGCAGTGCAGCTTGGTGAACGGGTCCGCGATCATCGGCCCCGACAGCACCTCGTCCACGGTGATGGGCGCGCGGTACATGGCGTCGGGATTGCGGGCCGCGTTCGACCGCGCCTGGACGGCGACTTCGGCGAGCTGCTCCAAGGTGGTGCCGTACTCGTGCATATGGCGCCGCGCGGCCATCGCGTACTTGGAGATCAGCGTGTGGCCGTACGGGACCTCGAACTGGAGCGGGCCGCCCGCGCCGAAGGACAGATTGGCGGTACGGCGGCCCGCCTTGAGATCGGCGCGGGCGGTGGAGCCGTAGACGAGCAGCACGGCGTTGGCGTGGCCCGCGGCTATGGCGTCCGCCGCGTGCGCGGCCATCACCTCCCACGTCGAGCCGCCCACGGCCGTGGAGTCCACCCAGGTCGGCCGCAGCCCCAGATACTCGGCCACCTCGACCGGCGCCAGCGTGCCGAGCCCGGCGGAGGCCAGGCCGTCCACCACGGCCCGGTCTAGACCGGAGTCGGCGAGCGCGCGCCTGGCCGCCTGCGCGTGCAGCGCGTACGCGGTGGCGTCGTCCACCCGTCCGCAGTCCGACAGGGCGACACCGACGACCGCCACAGCACGTTGTCCACGGGGGCGTTGAGCCATGAATCTGACGGTACATCAGATTCGGGTGGCGGCGATACGGTCCCGGTGCGGGTTCAGCGCCGCCTGTCCGACCGCTTGCTCAGCAGTGCGAGCGCGCTCAGCGCCTGCGTGATCGAGACCAGCGACAGCAGGATGTACAGCGCCCTGCGCAGCCCGTCCGGATGCGCCCAGAACTGCGCGCTGATCCACACCACCAGCAAGATCGCCCACGTCCACGCGTATGCCCTGAGCTGGGTCGTCGAGGAGTCGGGGCCGGGGGAGAGGAAGCGGCGGAGGGCGCTGCGCCGCGGCGCCCCCGGCGGCTGGCTGCTGCTGGTCATGCGGGACATGATGCCCCGCCGGGGCGCGCGCGTCGGTGCGCGGGGTCCGGGGTGGGTCGGCTTTACGGTCCCAGGCGGGCGCTCTTGTGGGGCCGCGCACGGGTGGCGGCCGTGGGGTGCCGCGGGTTGGCGTATCCGCCCGGGCGCTGGTGTGGCGCCCGCCACCAGGTGCGGCTTTGGCGCCGGCTCGCGTATCGGCGGTGCACGGGCCTGGGCATCGTGGCGGGGGGCACCTAAGATGACGGCCCGTCAGATCGCAGTCGCGGCAGGGAGGAGCGGCCGATGGACGCCGCGTTCACCGACGAGCAGGCCGAAATCCGGCGCACATTGCGGGACCTGCTGCACAAACGCTGTGGTCCCGACGATGTGCGGGCCGCCGTCGCCACGGCGGCGGGGCACGACGAGGCGCTGTGGCGCCATCTCGCGCAGACGCTCGGCCTGCCGGGGCTCGCGCTGCCCGCAGCGGTCGGCGGAGTCGGCTGCGGCCCCACCGAACTGGTCCTCGCCTGCGAGGAGACCGGCCGGGCGCTGCTGCCGTCCCCGCTGCTCGGCACCTCCGTCCTGGCCGCGCCCCTGATTGCGGCCCTCGGCAACCAGGAGCAGCGGGCTCGCCTGCTGCCGCGGATCGCCGACGGCACCCTGACCGCCGCGCTGGTCACCGCTGGCCCGCCGGCCACCGCGCTGGCCCTCACCGGGCCCAATGACGGCGACTGGGCGGGTGGCGGCCGGGCGGGCGGCGTCCAGGCCCGCGCGGCGGCCGACGGGCCGCCAGGACGGCACCTGCTCTACGGGCAGGCGGACCGCGCGCTCGGCGCGCACAGCGCGGACCTGCTGATCGTGGCGGCCCACACCGGCGGATACGCGGCCACCCGTACCCGGCTCTTCCTCGTCGAATCCACCGCACCGGGGCTCGTACGCACCCGCCTGACCGCGCTCGACGAGACCCGGCCCCTGGCCCGCGTCGAGCTGCGCGACACTCCCGCCGAAGCGCTCGGCGGCGCCCCCGCCGCCGCCCTGGCCGACGCCGGCCGCCTCGCCGCCGCCGCGCTGGCCGCGGAAGCCGTGGGCGCCGCCGATCACGCGCTCACCTCGACGGTGGAATACGTGAAGGTCAGGGAGCAGTTCGGGCGCCCGATCGGCTCCTTCCAGGCGGTCAAGCACCGGCTCGCCGACCTGTACGTACAGCTTCAGGCGGCGCGGTCCGCCGCCTATTACGCCGCCTGGGCGGCCGGGGCCTCCTCCGGGGCGGACGACACCGAGGCGAGCGCCGAATTCGAGCTGGCCGCGCCCGTAGCCCTCGCCCAGGCGCTGGAAACGCTGCGCATGGTGGCGGGCGCGGCGATCCAGTTGCACGGCGGCCTCGGCTTCACCTGGGAGCACCACGCGCATCTGTACTTCAAGCGGGCCACCGCCGACGGACTGCTCTTCGGACCGGTCGACGCCCTGCGCGCGCACGCCGCGGACCGGGCGGGGCTCTTCGCGCTCTCGGTGGTCAGGAGCGCGGCGTGAGCGGCGCGGCCGACGTCGACGTGAAGGGCGCCGTCAGCGGGCGCGGTGTGGTCAGCAGGACCGGCGTTCTGGGCAGGTCCGTGCAGAAGGTGTCGGCCACCCGGGCCTTCGCCAAGATCGCGCCGCATGTGGTGCCGGTCATGGACAGCGCGGTCCACCGGCTGACCGGCGGAAGGTTCCTGGTCAGCGCGAGCCTGCTGCCCGGCGTCGTCCTCACCGCGACCGGCGCACGCAGCGGACTGCCGCGGCGTACGCCGCTGGCGTGCATGCCGGAGGACGGCGGCACCCTCGTTCTCGTGGGCAGCAACTTCGGCCGTCCGGGGCATCCGGCCTGGTCGGCCAATCTGCTGGCGCATCCCGACGCCGTGGTCAGCGGCCGGGGCCGCGACCTCCAGGTCACCGCGAGCCTGCTGACCGGCGACGACCGCGCCGCCGCCTGGAAGGCGCTGGTCGCCTTCTGGCCGCCCTACGCGGTCTACGCCTCCCGCGTGACGCGCGAGATCCGGGTGTTCCGGCTGACGCCGCGCGAGTGAGGCGGGGGTGAAGGGTCACCCACACGAAGACGCGGATAGGGGGCGTCACCCACACGAAGACGCGGGCAGAAGTCGCGCGCACGGAGGCATGCACGCGGGAGCGCGTACACGAAGCCGGGAATCCGTGCCGTCACCCACACGAAGACGCGGGCGCCGCGTACCTCCCCCGAGGACTGTGCGGCGCCCGCGTCAGGGCGTGACTTTCTGGCAGGACGGCGAAACGTCAACGCGCAAAGCGGTGCGTGCCGCGTCCGCTACTTGGCGGGCTTCTTTCCGGTCACACCGAGGTGGACCAGCAGCGCGAGATTCGGCTTCAGCTCGGCCTGCTTGACGCCCCAGCTCGTGAAGCCCTTCTGGTGAGCGGCGACAGCGGCCAGCATGGCGACCAGCGATCCGGCGACGGCCGCCGGGCTGACCTCCTTGTCGACCTTGCCCTTGCTCTGAAGGTCCTTGATGGAGTCGGTCAGGGAATTGGTGACGGCGTTGAGGATCTTCATGCGGATCTTGTAGAACCGCTTGTCCCCTTCCGCTGCTCCGAGGTCGACGACGCGCAAAATGGCGTCGTGCTTCCGCCAGAAGGAGAGGAAACCGTCGACGAGTTCCTCGGCCGCCTGGGCGCCTGATTTGCCGACCCAGGAGCGGCCCGCGACCAATTCGGTCAGGCCCGCCCCCTCCTTGGCCATCTCGTCGGCGAGTTCGAGAACGGCGCCCTCGACGTCGGGGAAGTACTGGTAGAACGTTGCGGGGGAGGTGCCCGCCATCCGGGCGACGTCGATGACCTTGACGTCCCGGTACGGCGACGTGCTGAGCATCTCGCCCAGGCAGTCGAGCAGCTTCTGCCGCGTCGCCTGCCCGCGGCGACCGGCAACACGGCCGTCGACGGTGCGAACTTGTCCTGTCATGCCGTCAGTTTACCGACGGGTGATCAGCGCGCGATTCGGCCGCCTGCAAATGGGGAGGCAGCTCACCGCCACCATGAACATGCAGCTCAGCACCGGTTACATAGCGTGCTGACGAGGAGGCCAGAAAGAGGACGGGACCGGCGATGTCGGCCGGTTCCGCGAATCTCCCCAGCGGTATGGCGGCTGCCACCGCGCGCTGTACGGCGGGGTCGCCCTCCCCGTAGTGCGCCGCCGAGCGGTCCGTCAGCACCAAGCCCACGACCAGGCAGTTCACCCGGATCGCGGGGCCCCACTCGGCGGCCAGCGAGCGGGTGAGAGAGGCCAGGCCCGCTTTGGCGGCGCCATATGCGGCGGTTCCCGGCGAGGGGCGGCTGCCGCTGACGCTGCCGATGTTGACGATGGAGCCGCCGTCCGGCTGGCGGGCCATCAGGGCGTACGCGGCCTGCGCGCAGTACAGCGGCGCCAGCAGATTCAGCTCGACGACCGCCCGCGAGAAGCGCGGCGAGGCGGTGGCGGCGTCGGCGGCGGGGGAGCCGCCCGCGTTGTTCACCAGCAGGTCGAGCCGCCCGTACGCCTCGGCGACGTGCGCGAAGAGCGCCCGCACCGCCTCGGGGTCGCGGACGTCCGCGACCCGGAAGGCGACACCGGGCGGCAGGTCCGCGGGCGGTGTGCGCCCGCACACCAGCACCCGGGCGCCGGCCGCCGCCAGCGCCTCGGCGATGCCCCGGCCGATGCCGCGGGTGCCGCCGGTCACGACCGCCACTCGCCCTTCCAGGTCGTCCGTCACGTGGGCTATCGTGCCAGAGGAACTGACGATCCGTCAGATTCGTGCCGGACATCGGTCGGGATCCGGATCCGTACATCCGTAAAAGGCCAACGAGCGGGCGGAGGACGGCGCATGGCGATACAGGTGGCACGCCCCGGGACCGGCGTCGCGGAAGTGGTGATCGACGCGCCGCCGGTCAACGCGATCGACGTGAAGGGCTGGTTCGCACTCGCCGACGCGCTCACCGCGCAGGGTGCGGACCCGGAGGTGCGGGCGGTGGTCCTGCGCGCGGAGGGCCGCGGATTCTGCGCGGGGGTCGACCTCAAGGAGATGCAGAGCACCGCCGGATTCGACGCGCTGCTCGGCGCCAACGCCGGATGCGCCGCCGCCTTCTCCGCCGTCTACGACTGTCAGGTCCCCGTGATCGCCGCTGTGCACGGCTTCTGCCTCGGGGGCGGCATCGGTCTGGCCGGGAACGCCGATCTGGTCATCGCCTCCCATGACGCGTACTTCGGCCTGCCCGAGGTCGACAGGGGCGCGCTCGGCGCCGCCACGCACCTGGCCAGGCTCGTACCGCAGCAGCGCATGCGGCACATGGTCTACACGTCGCAGAACGCCACGGCCGCCGAGCTGCACGGCTACGGCACGGTCCTCGCGCTCACCCCCAGGGATCGTCTGCGCGACGCAGCCGTCGAGATCGCCACCGCGGTCGCCGCCAAGGACCCGCAGGTGGTCAGGGCCGCGAAACAGTCGCTCAACGGCATCGACCCGGTCGACGTCAAGCGCTCCTACCGCTACGAGCAGGGCTTCACCTTCGAACTCAACCTGGCGGGCGTCGGCGACCGGCTGCGCGACGCCTTCACCGAGGGAGGCGCCGGATGACGGACAAGCGCATGACCGCCGACGAGGCGATAGCGCGCCTCGCCGACGGCATGACCCTCGGCATCGGCGGCTGGGGCTCGCGCCGCAAACCGATGGCCCTGGTGCGCGCGATCCTCCGCTCCCCGCTCACCGACCTCACCCTGGTCTCCTACGGCGGCCCCGACGTCGGCCTGCTGTGCGCGGCGGGCAAGGTCCGCAAGGTCGTCTACGGCTTCGTCACCCTCGATTCCGTCCCCCTGGAGCCGCATTTCCGTGCCGCCCGCGAGAACGGCACCGTCAAGGCGCTCGAAATGGACGAGGGCATGTTCCTGGCGGGGCTGCGCGCCGCCGCCCTGCGGCTGCCCTTCATGCCGGTACGCGCCGGGCTCGGCGCCGACGTGCTGCGGTACGCGCCCGAGCTGCGGGTGCTCCCCGACCCCTACGGCACCGGGGACGAGGTGGTCGCCGTACCGCCGCTGCGGCTGGACGCCGCCCTGGTGCACGCCAACCTCGCCGACCCCGCGGGCAGCGCCGCACTCACCGGGCCCGACCAGTTCTTCGACGACCTGTTCTGCCAGGCCGCGGACGCCGCCTATGTGTCTGCCGAACGCGTCGTGCCCACCGCCGACCTGCTCAAGGAGGCGGGGTGCGTGCACGCCCTCGTCCTGCACCGCTACCTCACCCACGGCGTGATCGAGGCGCCGCGCGGCGCGCACTTCACCGAGTGCCCACCCGAATACGGCCGCGACGAGCCGTTCCAGCGCGCCTACGCGACCGCCGCGGCCGACCCGGCGGCCTGGGCCGCCTTCGCCGAGCGCTTCCTCACCCATACGGATGAATCGTCTTATCAACAGGCTGTGGATAACTTCCGCGAGGAGGCGACCCGATGACCGCGCCCCCGAACGGCCCGACCGCGCCCCCGAACGACTCGACCGCCGCGGCGACCGCCCCCGCCACCAGGGCCGAGATCTGCGTCACCGCCTGCGCCGACGCCTGGCGCGGCGACGGCGAGATCCTGGCCAGCCCGATGGGCGTCGTGCCCACCCTCGGCGCCCGCCTCGCCCGCGCCACCTTCGCCCCCGACCTGGTGCTCAGCGACGGGCTGGCCTATCTGCTGGCCGGCGACATCCCCCTCGGGGCAGCACCCGACGCGCTCACCGTCGAGGGCTGGCTGCCCTACCGCGCGGTCCTCGACCTGGCCGCGCGCGGGCGGCGCCACGTCATGATGGGCCCCAGCCAGATCGACGCGTACGGCAACGCCAACATCTCCTGCATCGGCCCCTGGGCCCGCCCCACCCGGCAGCTCCTCGGCGCGCGCGGCGCCCCCGGCAACACCGTCAACCACACCACCAGCTACTGGGTGCCCCGGCACGCCCCGCGCGCCTTCGTCGAGCGCGTCGACGTCGTCTGCGGCATCGGCTACGACCGCGCCGCCGCCGTCGGCCGCGCCGCGCGCTTCCACGGTCTGCGCACGGTCGTCACCAATCTGTGCGTCCTGGACTTCGGCGGACCCGGCCACCACATGCGGCTCGCCTCGCTGCACCCCGGCGTCACCCTGGAGCAGGTCGTAGCGGCGACCGGCTTCCGCCTCACCGTCCCGGCCCGCGTCCCCACCACCCGACAGCCCACCGACGCCGAACTGCGCGTCCTGCGCGACGTCCTCGACCCGCGCTCCGCCCGCGACCGCGAGGTCCCCGCATGACCGCCGGCGGTCCGCTGAGCACCCGCCTCACCGACCTCACCGGCATCCGCCACCCCATCGTGCAGACCGGTATGGGATACGTCGCCCGCCCCCGCCTCGTCGCCGCCGCGGCCAACGCCGGGGCCCTCGGCGTACTGGCCGCCGCCACCTTGTCGTACGACGAACTGACCGCGGCCGTCGCCGAGGTCAAGGCGGCGGCCCCCGGACGGCCCTTCGGGGTCAACCTCAGGGCCGACGCGCCGGACGCGGCACGGCGGATCGCGCTGATGGGCCGCGAGGGCGTACGGGTGGCGTCCTTCGCCCAGGCGCCGACCAGGGAGCTGATCCGCGCCGCACACGACGAGGGGATGGTCGCGGTGCCGTCGGTCGGGGCGCGGCGGCACGCGGAGAAGGTCGCCGAGTGGGGCGCGGACGCGGTGATCGTGCAGGGCGGCGAGGGCGGCGGGCACACCGGCCGGGTGCCGACCACGCTGCTGCTGCCGCAGGTGGTGGACGCGCTGCGGGGCAGCGGGGTGGCCGTGGTCGGCGCGGGCGGCTTCTTCGACGGGCGCGGCCTCGTCGCGGCCCTCGCCTACGGCGCCGACGGCATCGCGATGGGCACCCGCTTCCTGCTGACCTCCGACGCGCCCGTGCCGCGCGCCGTCCAGGACCGCTACCTGGCCGCCGACGTCACCGGCACCCTCGTCACCACCGAGGTCGACGGCGTGCCGCACCGCGTCCTCGCCACCGACTTCGTCCGCTCGCTGGAACGCGGCGGCCCCCTCGCCCGCTACCCGCGCGCGCTGCGCAACGCCGTCCGCTTCTCCCGGCTGTCCGGGACGCCGCTGCGCGCGATGCTCCGGGAGGGACGGGCGATGCGCGGCGCCCGCGAGCTGAGCTGGCCGCAGGTCCTGATGGCCGCGAACACCCCGGTGCTGCTCCGCGCCGCGATGGTCGAAGGGCGCGCTGACCTGGGCGTCATGGCCTCGGGGCAGGTGGCGGGAGTGATCGCCGACCTGCCCTCGTGCGCGGAGCTGGTGGACCGGATCATGGCCGAAACCGAGGAAGTCCTGGGCCGTCTCAAGAATTGACCATATGTTCGAATTCTCTCTCGTGCGGGCGGGAAGATCACTGGTTACGGTGGCATTCCAGACATTCGCGAGAGGAACCAGCTCATGTCCGCATTCGGTGAAGGCGCTCCCTGTTGGGCCGACGTCTCGCTTCCCGACCTCGCGGCCGGGCGGCGTTTCTACGGCGAGCTGTTCGGCTGGACGTTCGAGGACCAGGGCGAGCAGTTCGGGCACTACACGCTGGCCAAGCTCGACGGGAAGAACGCGGCGGCCCTGATGGGCAAGATGGACGAGTCGATGCCCACGGCCTGGGGCATACACCTGGCCACCGCGGACGCCGCGAAGACCGCGGCCAAGATCACCGAGGCGGGCGGGCACGTCGTCTTCGGCCCCGACGAGATCGGCGACACCGGTGTGCTGGTCGGCGCCGTCGACCCGGGCGGCTCCTTCTTCGGCGCCTTCCAGCTCCGCGGCCACCCCGGATTCGACGTGGTCAACGTGCCCGGTGCCTACTGCTGGACCGAGAACCACACGCGGGACGCGGCGGCGGTCGACGCCTTCTACGAGACGGTGTTCGGCTACGACGGCGTGCAGGTCGGTGACGGCGTCCACTTCGACTACAAGGTGTGGTCCCGCCCCGGCGACCCCGAGGGCCAGCTCGCCGGCCGGATGAACAGCGCGTCCGGCGGCGGGGACGAGCCGCCCGCCTTCCAGGTCTACTTCGTGGTCGCGGACTGCGACGCCGCCGCCGACACCGTGGGCCGGCTCGGCGGACGGGTCGTCATGGGGCCGGAGGACTCGCCGTTCGGACGGATGGCCGTCGTCGCCGACGATCAGGGCGCGAGGTTCGCGATCATCGACGTGACGCGCAGGAGTGGCTCGATACCCGGCGCGTGAGCCGGATCAGAGCCGTTCGATGACGGTGACGTTGGCCTGGCCGCCGCCCTCGCACATGGTCTGGAGGCCGTAGCGGCCACCGGTGCGCTCCAGGTGGTGCAGCAGGGTGGTCATCAGCCGGGCGCCGGTCGCGCCCAGCGGGTGGCCGAGGGCGATGGCGCCGCCGCACGGGTTGACCACGTCGGGGTCGGCGCCGGTCTCCTTCAGCCAGGCCAGCACCACGGACGCGAACGCCTCGTTGACCTCCACCGCGTCGAAGTCGCCGATGGACATGCCCGTCCTGGCCAGGGCGTGTTCGGTCGCGGGGATCGGCCCGGTCAGCATGCGGATCGGGTCGGAGCCGCGGGCGGACAGATGGTGGATCCGCGCGCGGGGGGTCAAGCCGTGGTCGCGCACCGCCTGTTCGCTCGCGACGAGCAGCGCGGCGGCGCCGTCGGAGATCTGCGAGGACAGGGCCGCGGTGAGCCGGCCGCCGGGCACGATCGACGGCAGGGCGGCCATCCGCTCCGCCGAGGTGTCGCGGCGGGGGCCCTCGTCGGTGGCGAGTTCGGGGAGGGCGGCCGTTTCGCGGGCGAACCAGCCGCTGTCGAGCGCGTGCAGGGCGCGACGGTGGCTCTCCAGGGCGAAGCGCTCCATGTCCTCGCGGCTGATGTCCCAGTCGCGGGCGATGAGTTCGGCCCCGCCGAACTGGCTGACGGGCTGGTCGCCGTAGCGGGCGCGCCAGCCGGTGGACCCGGAGAACGGATCGGTGAAGCCGTACTCGCGGCCCACCACCATGGCCGCGCCGATCGGTATCCGGGACATGCTCTGGACGCCGCCCGCCACGACCAGGTCGCTGGTGCCGGACAGCACGGCCTGCGCCGCGAAGTGCACGGCCTGTTGGGAGGAGCCGCACTGCCGGTCGACGGTCACGCCCGGTACGTGCTCGGGCAGTCCGGCCGCCAGCCAGCAGGTGCGGGCGATGTCACCGGCCTGGCCGCCGATGGCGTCCACGCAGCCGAAGACGACGTCCTCGACGGCGCCGGGGTCGAAGCCGCCGCGTTCGACCAGGGCGGTCAGCACATGGGCGCCGAGGTCGGCGGGATGGACGGGGGCGAGCGCGCCGTTCTTGCGGCCGACGGGGGTGCGTACCGCTTCGACGATGTAGGCCTCGGGCATCGGGGGCTCCGTTCTCGCAGGGCTGGGAGGTGACGAGAGGTGACGTGAGGGTGATGAGAGAGGTGAGGCGATGTGAGGTGACGTGCCTTGAGGTGAGGGCGCGGTGGCGTGCGATGAGGTGCGTCCTGGCCGTACCGGGATCTGACGATCCGTCAGATAGTCGGTTATCCTAGCGCGGTGACGGACCTTTCCTTCAGTGCTCAACAGGACGCGTTCCGGCGGGAGATACGGGACTGGCTCGCCCGTCGGGTGCCGCGTGAGCCGCTGCCGTCGATGGACACGGCGGACGGTTTCCGCGCGCACCAGGAGTGGGAGCGGACGCTGTACGAGGCCGGGTGGGCGGTCGTCGGATGGCCGGAGGAGTACGGGGGAAGGGGCCTCGGCCTGGACGAGTGGCTGATCTTCGAGGAGGAGTACTGGCGGGCGGGCGCGCCGGGGCGCGTCGGGCAGAACGGCATCTTCCTGTTCGCGCCCACCGTCTTCGCCTTCGGTACGGAGGAGCAGCGGGCGCGGGTGCTGCCGCCGATGGCCAGCGGGGAGGAGGTGTGGGCGCAGGGCTGGTCGGAGCCGGAGGCGGGTTCCGACCTGGCGAATCTGCGGGCGCGGGCGGTACGGGACGAGGCGCGCGGCGGGTGGCGGCTGAGCGGGCAGAAGACGTGGAGTTCGCGGGCGGCCTACGCGCACCGGCTCTTCGGCCTCTTCCGGAGCGACCCCGACTCGCGGCGGCACCACGGCCTGACGTACTTCATGGTCGACCTGGCGGCGCCGGGCGTGACGGTACGGCCGATCCGGCAGCTCGACGGGGAGGCCGGATTCGCTGAGGTGTTCCTGGACGACGTGTTCGTGGCCGACCGGGACGTCCTGGGGGAGGCGGGGGAGGGGTGGCGGATCGCGATGTCCACCACCGGGAGCGAGCGGGGGCTGAGTCTGCGGAGCCCCGGACGGTTCCTGGCGGCGGCCGACCGGTTGCTCGACCTGTGCCGTCTGCGCCCGGAACAGGCGGCGCCGCACCGGGACGCGGTGGCGGACGTGTGGATGCGGGCGGAGGCGTACCGGCTGTACACCTACCGGACGGTGACGCGGATGCGGGAGGGCAAGGAGAGCGGGCCGGAGTCCTCGCTGAACAAGGTCTTCTGGTCGGAACTGGACCTCGACCTGCACGACATCGCGCTGCGCGTGCTCGGTGCGGAGGCGGAGCGGTGCGGGCCGTGGCTGGACGGCTACCTCTTCGCGCTCGCCGGACCCATCTACGCGGGCACCAACGAGATCCAGCGCAATGTGATCGCCGAGCGGCTGCTCGGCCTCCCCCGGGAGCCCCGCCGATGAGACTCGCGCCCACGCCCGACGAACACCTCTTCGCCCGCACCGCCCGCGAGCTGCTGGCGGCGCGCTGCACACCGGCCGACGTGCGCGCCGGGTTCTCGCGGGACCGCTGGCGGGCGCTCGCCGGGATCGGGGCGACCGGGCTGCTGGTCCCCGAGGAGTACGGCGGCCTCGGTCTTAGTTCCGGTCCCGGTGCCGACGACTACGGTCCCGACAGCTACGGTTCCGGCAGGCAGCACCTCGGAGGGCGGCGCCTCGACGAGCCGCCCCTGGGCGCGCAGGCGCTCGTCGCGCTCACCGAGGAGGCGGGCCGCGCGTGCCTGCCCGAGCCGTTGCTGGAGGCGGCGGTCGCGGCGGAACTGCTCGGGGGGCTGTCGGAAGGGGCGGATCTGCTGCGCGGGCTGGCGGAGGGCGCGGTGACCGTTGCCGTGTCCCTTCCCGCCCAGGACCCGGCACCGGGACCCGTACCCACGTCCGCATCCGTACCCGCATCCGTACGCACGTCCGTATCCGTATCCGTATCCGTATCCGAACCAGCAGGTCAGCCCGTTGTCGCGCACGCCGCCCACGCTGATCACGTGCTGGTGGTCACGGAAGACGGTGAGCTGCGGGAGGCGGGGGCCGGGCCGCGTACGCCCGTTGCCGGGGTCGACCCGAATCGGGGCCTGGCGCGTGTGGCGGACGGAGGCGGGCGGGTGCTCGCGCGGGAGTGGGGGGAGGCGGCCGGGAAGGCGGCGCGGCTCGGGGCGATCGGGGCGGCGGCCGACCTGGTGGGCGCGGCGGCGGCGATGCTGGAGCGGACGGTGGATTACGCCAAGGGCCGCGTGCAGTTCGGGTCGCCGATCGGCGAGCGGCAGGCGGTGAAGCACCGGCTGGCGGATGTCCTGCTGGCCGTGGAATTCGCGCGGCCTGTGGTGGCGCGGGCGGCGTACGCGTACGACCACGGCCTGCCCAGTGCGGCGCGGGACGCGGCCATGGCGAAGGTCTTCGCGAACGAGGCGGCGGGGAAAGCGGCGCGCGGGTGCCTCCAGGTGCACGGTGCGATCGGTTATACCGACGAGTACGACCTCTCGCTCTGGCTGCGCCGGGTGTGGGCGCTCTCCGCCGCGTGGGGCGATTCCACCCGGCATCGCGCCGCCGTGGCGGCCGACCTCTTCGCGCCGGGCGGCCCGTCCCCGTCCTGCCCGCCGCGCTGAACCCCGCCGCCCCCGCGACCGCCCCGGGACCGCCCCGCGACCGACCCGCGCGGCCCCCGTCCACGGGCGCCGGCCCCGACTCGCCCGCCCCGTACGGCACTTGGACGCCGCCGGTGCGCCACGTGCGTCCCATGCCTCCCTCCCGGACGCCTCGTTCGGCGCGCCGCGCGCCGGAGACGGTGCGAATGGCGGATGATAACGAGTTCGCTCTCCGGGCGTGTCGCGGCGGCCCCGGGTTCGCAACCGGCGCCCATCCCAGGAAGAATCAGGCCCGTACCCTGGCGCTTGGGCCGGTCGAACGGGGTACGGAGCGCGCAGAGCGGGCAAAGCAGTACAGGCGGGCGCAAGCGCTCGATCACGACAGCACGGCACGAGCACGGCGACAACGGCAGAGCGACCACAGCACGACAGCACGACAGCGCAACAGCACGACGGCAGAGCGACAACGGAACGACGGTACGGCGCGCAGCACGGGGTAAGGCCGCGACAGCGCGGGCAACGCGGGCACGGGGAGGTGGCAGGGCAGTGGTGGAGCAGCTTACGCAGCACGACCCGAGACGGATCGGCCCTTTCGAGGTGCTGGCGCGGCTCGGCGCCGGCGGCATGGGGCTGGTCTATCTCGCCCGCTCGGCTTCCGGCCGCCGCGTGGCGATCAAAACCGTGCGCGCCGAACTGGCCGAGGACCAGCTCTTCCGGGTCCGCTTCACGCGTGAGGTGGAGGCCGCCCGCGCGGTCTCCGGCTTCTACACCGCGGCCGTCGTCGACGCCGACCCCCGCGCCGCCGTCCCGTGGCTCGCCACCGCCTACGTCCCGGCCCCGTCGCTGGAGGAGATCGTCAACGAGGCGGGCCCGATGCCCGCGCAGGCCGTACGGTGGCTGGCCGCCGGAATCGCGGAGGCGTTGCAGTCGATCCACGCCGCCGGTCTCGTGCACCGCGACATGAAGCCGTCGAACGTACTCGTCGTCGAGGACGGGCCGCGCGTCATCGACTTCGGCATCGCGTCCGGCGTCTCCAACACCCGCCTGACCATGACGAACGTGGCCGTCGGCACGCCCGCCTACATGTCGCCCGAGCAGGCCCGCGACTCCCGCAGCGTGCGCGGCGCGAGCGACATCTTCTCGCTCGGCTCCACCCTGGTCTTCGCCGCGACCGGCCACGCGCCCTTCCACGGCGCCAACCCCGTCGAGACCGTCTTCATGCTGCTGCGCGAGGGCCCCAATCTCCACGGCCTGCCGCCCGAGCTGCGCCCGCTCATCGAGTCCTGCATGCGGATGGAGGCGGACCGGCGGCCCACCCCCGCCGACCTCCAGGCGCAGCTCGCACCGCATCTGTACTCCACCGGCGGCGACGACACGGGTACGGCGTCGGCCTGGCTGCCGCCCGGCGCGGTCGCGTTGATAGAGCAGCGCCGCAGCGGACGGCCCGCCGTCGCCGCGGGCGGCAGCCGGGGCGCGCACGCCGCGGGCCCGCAACTGCCCGGCAACGCGCCGCCGCTCCCGCCGAACTCCCCGCCCCGGCCGCAGCAGCCGCCGAACAACGCACCGGCGCACGCGGGCGCGCCCGACGGCCGCGGCAACCACCGCGCGCCCGTACCCGTATCCGGCCCCGCGGCCGGACCCGCGGCGGGCCCCGGCTCCGGTCCCACCTCGGGTCCCGCCTCCGCCGTTCCCGTACAGCTCGCCGGTTCCGCGCCGATCGGTCCCGGGATGCGGGTCGCGGACGCCGCGGACCACAAGGCGGGGGCCGCGCCCGGTACGGACTGGGTACGCCGCCGCGCGGGCGCGCACCGCGCGAACGCCAACGCGGGCGCCAACGCCGGTGCCGTGGCGAACGGCGGCGCGGCCCAGGCCCCCGCCGCCCTCCCGGCGCAGCAGGGCCAGCAAGCGCAGCAGGCTCCGCAGTCACAGCAGCAGTCACAACAGCAGCAGTCACAGCAGCAGCAATCACAGCCGCAGTCGCAGCAGGCCCAGCACGGCGCCCAGTCGGGCCTCCAGTCCCAGGCCGCCGCTCCCGGCGAGTGGCGGCCGTGGCGTTTCCGCATGTCGAACGACGTGTGGGGCACCCCCGTCGTCTCCGGCGGGCTCCTCTACGTCACCTCCTTCGAGGTGCACGCGCTCGATGTGGCCAGCGGGCGCCGCCAGTTCAAGACCCGCGACGTCGCCTGGACGATGGCCGTCGACGGCGGCCGTATCCACGCCTCCGACGGCCCCAGCCTCTTCGCGCTCGACGCGGTCGACGGCGGCGAGCGCTGGCGTACGGCGATCGACGGCTGGGTGTACGCGCTGCGCGCCGACTCCGGCACGGTCGTGACCGCCACCCGCGGCGGCGGCATCCAGGCGTGGGACGCGGCGCGCGGCGGACTGCGCTGGGAGCGGTCGGGCGCCCAGACCGAATTCGAGTCCCCGGACTCCGGGCCCACCGTCCTCAGCCGCGCCGTCTACTACCAGGGCGGCGGCCACCTGCACGCCGTTGACTCCCTCACCGGTGCCGAGATGTGGTCGTACCCGGTCGGCGAACCCGGCGTCGCGGGCTCCGTGCCCACGCGGCCGGTCGTCGCGGACGGCATCGTGCACCTCACCGCCGGGACGCGGGTCGTCGCGCTCGACGCCCGCAGTGGCGCCGAGCGCTGGCATTTCGACGCCCCCGCCGTCATGTTCTCGCCGCCCGCGCACGTGCCGGGGCCCGGCGTCTCGGGCGGCGGCGTGTACGTCGCCGACCACCTCGGCACCGTCTACGCCCTCGATCCCGCCGACGGGCACGCGCGCTGGCGCGTCGCCACCGAGCCGCGGCAGTCGCTGGAACCCGTCATCGTCGCCAATGGTGCGCTGCACCTCGGCGCGGGGAGCGCGCTCTACACGCTGGACGCCGTCAGTGGCGCGCCGCGGTGGCGCTTCGCGGCGCAGAACGAGATTGTCGGCTCGCCCGCCGTGGCGGCCGGGCGGGTGCACTTCGGGTCCAAGGACCACTGTCTGTACACGGTCGACGCGGCCGGGGGGCAGTTGCGGTGGCGGCTCGAGACCGGCGGGGAGATCACCGGGTCGCCGGTGACGTCGGAGGGGGTGGTGTACGCGTGCTCGAAGGACCGGTGCGTGTACGCGCTCGACGCGACGAAGGGGACCGGGGCGACTTCGCGTCGGGCGTGAGCCCGTGGGCCCTCAAACGCCGGGCGGGCTGATGCCCTCAGGCGCCGGGCGGGCTGGTGGGCGGGGGTTGCGCGCCGCTGGGCAGGTCGTCGGTGCCGGGCCGGGGCACCTCCTCGAACTGCGTCTGCCTGGTCGTGTCGTAGGCGTCGTCCACTTGTCGACGCAGTTCTGCGGGGGCACCCCGCCCCGTCTCCTCCTCCTCGTAGCGGGGTTCGTCGTACCGGCCGTACGTCGGCTCGTCGTACCGGGGCTCCTCGAAAACCGGCGTGGCGCGGCGCGGCCGGTGGCGGCCGGGGAGGACGGCGGCGGCGAGGAGGAGCAGGAGGCCGGAGGCGAAGGCGGTGGCGACGCCGTAGTCGAGGCCGTTGCCGCCGGCGGTGAGGGAGCCGGAGGCTTGGCCCTGGCGGACCATCCAGAGGATGGTGATGCCGAGGACGAGGAGGGCGGCGAGGGCGAGGGTGAGGCGGGAGCGGAGGAGGACGCCCAGTAGGGTGAGGAGGGCGGCGAAGGCCATGGGGAGGAAGAGGGAGCCGAGGAGGGCCGCCTTGTCAGGCGTCACGCCGACCCCGGTGAAGAGGTCGTCGACCCGGATGCCGGAGCCGTGGCGGCCGCCGTACCAGGCACGGAAGGGGCTCCAGACGGCGCCCGCCGCTCCGATGAGGGCGAGAAGCGACCCGACGACGGTGCGGAACATCTCGTGGTCGCCTCGCTTCGCTCGCTCAGCCCCCTCGGGGCCGACGCTACGCCGCGACCGTCGCACCCGCCACGTGAGCCGCGCTCACCTCAACCGGAAGGCGGCGGGCCCCCGGGCGCGCCCGGTGAACAGCTCCGCCTGCCGCTCCGGCAGCAGATTGCCGAGGGCGATGAGGTGCGGCGCGAGCGCGGTGGCGTGCGCGCGGGCCGCCTCCCGGGCCGACCACACGGCGCGCACGGTGCCCTGGACGGCCTCGGTCGGGTAGGAGGAGAGGACGGCGGCGGCGCGCAGGGCGGTGGCGAGGAGGTCGGGGCCGGGCACGACCTCGGAGACGAGACCGGTCTCGTAGGCCCGTCGCGCGCTCACCCGTTCGGCGGTGCCCATGAGGGACATGCGCATGGCCTCGCCGTAGGGCATGCGCTGCGCCATGAGGACGGACTCGTAGGCGCTGACCATGCCGTAGGCGGTGTGCGGGTCGAAGAAGGTGGCGTCTTCCGCGGCGATGAGGAATTCGGCCTCGCCCAGGAGGTAGAAGGCGCCGCCGCAGGCCATGCCGTTGACGGCGGCGACGACCGGCTTCCACAGGTCGTTGGCCTTGGGGCCCGCGGTGAGCAGGGGGTCGTCGACGCAGTACGGGGACGACGGCTGCGGCACGTCGAGGCCGCGGTCGACGCCGGTGCAGAACGCCCGGTCGCCCGCGCCGGTGAGGACCACCGCCCGTACCGCGTCGTCGAAGCGCAGGTCGCGCCACACCTCGCGCAGCCCGTCCACGCTCGCGCCGTCCAGGGCGTTGTGCCGCTCGGGCCGGTCGAGGGTGACGAGCGCGACCCCGTCACCGGCCTCCGTGCGCCGGACGCTCATGGCCGCTCCAGCAGCCAGCGCGGTACGACGACGCCGTCCGTGGCGGCCGGGTCGGGGAAGGCCACCTTCACGGCGGCGCCGATCCGCAGCCGCGCCGGGTCCACGGAGTCAAGGCGCGCGTCGGCGCGGGCGACGAGGTTGCCGACCAGCCGGATCCGGCCGCCCTCGGGGGTGGCCTCCTCGGCCAGTTCCACCACGATCACGTTGTACGGGGCCTGCTCGGCGTAATCGGGCAGCAGCGGGGGGTGGGCGACGACGTACGACCAGATCCGGCCGCGTCCGCTCATCCGCTCCCAGCGGGACCCGAAGGACCGGCAGTACGGGCAGCAGGGGCGCGGCGGGAAGCGCCGCCGTCCGCAGTCGGCGCACGCCTGGACGCGCAACTCGCCCTGGCGCGCGTACTCCCAGAAGGGCGCGCCGTCCTCGTCGATGACCGGCAGCAGCATCGCGGCTGTCAACTCCTCAGCAGCAGAGCGGATGTGGGGACGCACTCGCCCGCCGTGACCAGGCAGGTGGCGGCGTCGGGGACTTGGGCGGTGGAGGTGCCGCGCAGTTGCCTGACGCCCTCGGTGATGAGGTTGAAGCCGTGGACGTACGCCTCGGACAGGCCGCCGCCACCGGTGTTGATCGGCAGCCGTCCACCGGTCTCCAGGGCGCCGCCCTCGGTGAAGGCGGCGCCCTCGCCGCGTCCGCAGAAGCCGTAGCCCTCGAGGGAGAGCGGGATCAGCGGGGTGAAGGCGTCGTATATCTGGGCGACATCGACGTCCTGCGGCCCGAAGTCGGCCTGTTTCCACAGGTGTCGGGCGGCGGTCCAGGACGGTCCGGTGAGCGGGTCGTCGGTCCAGTAGTTGACCATGCCGTGGTGCTGGGCGGGCAGGCCCTGCGCGGCGGAGTGCACGTAGACGGGCTTGCGGCGGCAGTCGCGGGCGCGTTCGGCGGAGACCACGACGCAGGCCAGGGCCCCGTCGGTCTCCATGCAGTTGTCGAACAGGCAGAGCGGTTCGCTGATCCAGCGCGCGGTCATGTACATCTCGCGGGTCAGCGGGCGCTCGTACATCAGGGCGGCCGGATTCTGGTTGGCGCGGTTGCGGCAGGCGAGCGCCACATTGAACAAGTGGTCGCGGGTGGCGCCGTATTCGTGCATGTAGCGGCGGGCGAGCATGCCGATCTCGTCGGCCGGGCGGAGCAGACCGTACGGCCGGGACCACTGCGCCGGGGTGGGGAGCTGGACGGTGGTGCTGCTCCACGGGCGCGGCCCCGAGCCGCGTTTGCGCGACCGCCAGGCGACGCCGACCGACGCCTGACCGGTGGCGACGGCCGCCGCGAGGTGCGCGACGGTCGCGCACGAACCGCCGCCGCCGTATCCGGACTTGGCGAAGAAGGTGACATCGCCCGCGCCGATCGCCTTGGCCAGCTCGACCTCGTCGGTGTCCTCCATCGTGTACGAGGCGAAGCCGTCGACCTCGCCGGGGTTGATGCCCGCGTCGTCGAGCGCGGCGAGCACCGCCCGGCACGCCAGCGTCTTCTCCGACTCCGGGAGCGACTTGGCGAACGGTGTCTGGCCTATCCCGACGATGGCCGTCGCGTCTTTCAGGGCAGCGCCGCCCATGGGCACACACCTCCGCGGGTCCCCGGATGCACTGACGAACTGCTGACAGGTCGTCAGGCTACCGTTAATCTGACGGGTAGTCAGCTACGGGAGGGGACGTCATGGATGTGGACCTGCGGGACGACGATCCGCGCGACACCTCGTACGGCGACACCTCGTACGGCGACGCCTCATCCGAGGGCGGTGCCTCCAACGACGGCTCATCCCCAGCCGGTTCACCCGCCGACGACCCCCGCGCCGATCTCCGCTGGGGCACCCTGCCCCGCCTGGTGCGCGCCGCCGCCCGCGCCCACGGCGAGCACGAGGCCGTCGTGGACGGTCGCACCCGCGTCAGCTACGCCGAACTCGGCGCCCGCGTGGAAAGCGCCGCCGCCGCGGCCGTCGCCTCGGGACTGCGCCCCGGCGACCGGGTCGCGATCTGGGCGCCCAACTCGCTGAACTGGATCGTCGCCGCGCTCGGCGCGGTCGGCGCGGGCGGCGTCCTCGTCCCGCTCAACACCCGCTTCAAAGGCGCCGAAGCGGCCTGGATACTCCAACGCACCCGCGCCAGGCTGCTGTTCGTCACCGGCACCTTCCTCGGCACGTCGTACGTGGCCGCGCTGCGCCGCGCCGCGGGAGAGGGCGACGGCGAGGGACCGCTGCCCGGCCTGCCGCACCTGCGTGACGTCGTCGTCCTCGGCGACGACGCGCCGCCCACCGGATTCCTGTCCTGGCACGGCTACGTGGCGGCCGGCGCCGACGTACCCGCCGCGACCGTACGCGCCCGCGCCGACGCCGTGGCGCCCGGCGACCCTTCCGACATCATCTTCACCTCGGGCACGACCGGACACCCCAAGGGCGCCGTCATCACGCACGCCCAGACGCTGCGCGTGTACGGCGTCTGGAGCGCGCTGGCCGGACTGACCGCGGGGGACCGCTACTTGGTGGTCAACCCCTTCTTCCACACCTTCGGCTACAAGGCGGGCGTCATCGCCTGCCTGATGCGCGGCGCCGTGATCGTGCCGCAGCCCGTCTTCGACGTGGACACCGTCCTCGCCAACATCGCCGCCGAGCGGATCTCCGTACTGCCGGGCCCGCCCACCCTGCACCAGTCGCTGCTCGACCATCCGGCGCGCGCCGCCCACGACCTGTCCGCGCTGCGGCTCGTCGTCACCGGGGCCGCCGTCATCCCGCTGGAACTCGTCGAACGGCTGCGCGCCGAACTGCGGATCGCCACCGTCCTGACCGCGTACGGCCTCACCGAGGCGTCCGGCACCGTCACCATGTGCCGCAGGGGCGACCCGGCCGCGACCGTCGCCGTCACCTCGGGGCGCGCCATCCCCGACACGGAGGTACGGGTCGACGCCGCGCCCGGCGCGCCCGGCGAAGTCCTGGTCCGCGGCTACCACGTCATGTCCTGCTACTTCGAGGACCCCGAGGGCACCGCCCGCGCCGTCGACCCCGACGGCTGGCTGCACACCGGCGACATCGGCGTCCTGGACCCCGAGGGGAATCTGCGGATCACCGACCGCCTCAAGGACATGTACATCGTCGGCGGCTTCAACGCCTACCCGGCGGAGATCGAGCAACTGCTGCTGCGCCACCCCGACATCCGCGACGCCGCCGTCATCGGTGTCCCCGACCCCCGCCTCGGCGAGGTCGGCCGCGCCTACGTCGTCCGCCGCCCCGGCTCCACCCTCACCGCCGACGACCTCATCGCCTGGTCGCGCCGCGAAATGGCCAACTACAAGGTCCCGCGCGGCGTCCGCTTCGTCCCCGAACTCCCGCGCAACGCGGGCGGGAAGGTCAAGAAGAACGAGCTGCGTACGGCCGCGGACTGACCCGCGCGCGGCACCGGACCCGGACGCGGACTGACCGCGGCGCCCCCTCCGCGCCGCGGTCAGTCTTTGGTGCGCCCCCGGGTGCGTGCTGTGGAACCCCCCGCAGTCACCCGGCCCCCCCTTGGGCGGCTTTCACCGGTCCCCCTCGGCCCCCACCGAGGTTCCCCGGTCCCCCGATCCCCCGTGTTCCCCTGTTGCCCCGTGCTGTTTTCCCCTGATCAACCCCGTGGGTCCCCCTGCGGTCCCCTTGGGGTCCTCCGCGGCCCCGCCCTCCCCAGAGCGGGGTACGGAAGCTACTTGGTGGTGCCGTCCGTGTGGAAGTTGTCCGGCTTGACGACGGGCTTCTTCGGCGTGAGGAGCCCGTCCGGAGCCGTCTGCTCGGTGCCGTCGGTGTGGAAGTTGTCCGGGTCGACCGGCGGGTCCGTCTTCGGAAGCTTCGGAACTTCGGTGCTCATGGTGCTCTCCCTGTGTGCTTGGGGACGTGCTGTCGTGAAAGCCCGCCCGGTGGCGACCCCCGTACACCACCGAGCGGGCAGCTCGTGCAGTGATGGAATCGTGGCATCCACCGATAATCAACTGATAAACGGGCGCGTTGAGCGAATCGACCTGGGCTTATACCGCGACAGAGGGGGATGATTCGTCCCCCAACAGGCGCCGTACATCGGCCGCTTCGGGCGAACCGAGCGCGGTGAAGACGGCCAGGGCGTCGTGCCAGCAGGCGTGGGCACGGACCGGCTGGCCCATGCCGTCGAGCGCGCTGCCGAGTACGGTCAGGGCGTTGGCGGTGCGCCACTCGCCGCCGACCTCGCGGAGGATGACGAGCGACTGCTCGGTGTGGGCGGCGGCCTGCCGCCAACTGCCGCCCGCGAGGTGAACCTTGGAGAGCCGGAAGAGCGTCATGCCCTCCCAGAACTGCTGCCGCGCCTCCCGGAAGATGCCCAGTGCCTCGGTGAGGCAGCTCAACGCGTCGTCGAGGCGGCCCTCCGCGGTGAGCGCGATGCCCATCGCGTACAGGCCGTTGCCGAGCCGGAAGCCGGCGCCCAACTCGCGGTAGATCGCGACGACCCGTTCGGTCGCCGCCACCGCGGCGGCGATGTCGCCCAGTTCGATCTGCGCGCGGGAGAGATTGCTGAGCGCCGCCGCCTCGCCGTGCTTGTTGCCGTCGGCGCGGAAAGCCTCAAGGGCGGTGGTGTGGTACTCCGCGCACGCCTCGAAGCGCTGGCCCTGGTGGGCGATGCTGCCGCGCAGATTGGGCGCGTAGCTCGACGTCATCGGGTCCTCGGCGGCCAGGCCGAGCACCAGGGCGCGCTTGGCCTCGGTCTCGGCCTCCTCGAACCGGCCCGACATCCGCAGGAGTTGGCCGAGCCAGATCCGCCCGCGCCCCTCCACCAGCGTGTCCCCGCAGTCGTGCGCCGTCGTCACCAGTGTCCGCGTCGCCTGCTCGTATTGCCGCGCGTAGACACCGGACTCCATCAGGTCCTGGGCGACCAGCAGCAGGTCGACGGCGCGGCGCATCGGGCCCTCGCAGCCGCCGTCCGCGGCCTGCTGGACGGCCGCCAGCAGATTCTGCGCCTCGGAGAAGAGCCATTCCAGGGCCTCGTCCGGGGCGCCGAAGGTCAGGCCGGAGTGCGCGGTGAGGGCGAGGTGGTCCAGGACACGGTCGCCGGGGTTCTCCAACTCGTAGGCGCAGGAGGCCGAGGCGAGGTAGAAGTCCAGCACCCGCGACAGCGCCGCGCAGCGCTCCCGCGGTGTCTCGTCGCGCTCCGCGCACTCGCGGGCGTACAGGCGCAGCAGGTCGTGGAAGCGGTAACGGGCGGGCGCGGCGGACTCGATGAGGCTGATGTCGACCAGCGCCTCCAGCAGCTCCTCGGCCTCGTACGGGTCCAGGTCGAGGGTGGCCGCCGCCGCGTGCAGCGAGATGTCCGGGCCGTCGGCGAGCGAGAGCAGCCGGAAGGCGCGGGCCTGCGGCGCCGACAGGTGGCCGTAGCCGAGGGCGAAGGTGGCCTTCACCGCGAGGTCCCCGGCCCGCAGTTCGTCCAGCCTGCGCCGCTGGTCGGCCAGTTTGTGGGCGAGTACGGAGACGGTCCAGGTGCGGCGGGCGGCCAGCCGGGACGCGGCGATCCGGATGGCCAGCGGCAGGAAGCCGCAGGCCGCGACGACGTCGAGGGCGGCCTGGCGTTCGCTGGTGACGCGCTCCTCGCCGACGATCCGGGTGAAGAGCTGGAGCGCCTCCTCCGGCGACATCACGTCGAGGTCGACCAGATGCGCGCCCGCCAGGTCGACCATCCGCACCCGGCTGGTGACCAGGGCGGCGCAGCCGGGGGTGCCCGGCAGCAACTGGCGGATCTGCGCGGCGTCGTAGGCGTTGTCGAGCAGCGCGAGCACGCGGCGGCCGTCGAGGGTGGAGCGGTAGAGCGCGGCGCGGTCGGCCAGCGACTCGGGGATCGCGGAGTCCGGGGTGCCGAGCGCGCGCAGGAACGAGCCGAGTACGGCCTCGGGTTCCGCCGGGCGCGGGTCGGTGCCCTGGAGATCGACGTACAACTGCCCGTCGGGGAAGGAGTCGCGGGCCGCGTGGGCGACATGGACGGCGAGCGTGGTCTTGCCGACGCCGCCGATGCCCGCGACGGCGGAGACCGCCATCACCCCGCTGCCCTGCGACGCCTGGGCCAGTTGCTCGCTCAGTTCCCTGACCACATTGCGGCGGCCGGTGAAGTCCGCGACGGTCGCGGGCAGTTGCGCGGGCCGTACGATCTCGGCCGGTCCGGCGGCGGAACCGGCCGGGGCGGCGAGCGAGGGGTCGGCCTCCAGGATCTTCTGGTGCAGGTCCTTCAGTTCGGCCGACGGGTCGATGCCCAGCTCTTCGGCGAGCAGGCGGCGGGTGTCGGCGTAGACGCCGAGCGCCTCGGCCTGCCGGCCGCTGCGGTAGAGGGCCAGCATCAGCAGGGCGCGCAGCCGCTCGCGCAGCGGGTGTTCGGCGGAGACCGCGGTGAGTTCGGAGACGGCCTCGGCGTGTGCGCCCAGCTCCAGGTCCAGTTCGAGACGGGTCTCGATCAGGCCGAGGTGCCATTCGGCGAGCCGGTTGCGCTGCGTCTCGGCGTGCGGCCCCGGAAGCCCGGCCAGCGGCTCGCCGTGCCACATCTCCAGCGCGGTGCCCAGCAGTTCGCGGGCGCGGACCGGGTCGACGGCGCGCTGCTTGTCGGCCTCGGCGGCCAGCCGCTCCACGACGGCGCAGTCCAGCGCGTCGTCGGCGACCCGCAGCGAGTAGCCGCCGGAGTCGGTGACCAGGGCCTCGGGGCCGAGCGCCTTGCGCAGCCGGAAGGCGTACGAACGCAGCGCGGCGAGCGCGGTGTTGGGCGGTGACTCTCCCCAGACGGCGTCGAGCAGTTCCGACGCGGTCGCCGTGCGCCCGCCGCGCAGCAGCAGCGCGGCCAGCAAGGCGCGCTGCTGTGGTGCGCCGGTGACGATCGGCTCGTCGTCTCGCCAGGCGCGCACCGGACCGAGGACCGCGAACCGCAGGCTGTTGCCCGGTTCCGTCCTGCTTTCCATCTCTGCCCCCTGAACGTGGACCTGCTCATTGTGTACCCGCGCCTGGAGCGGCGCACTGCTTGTGCCAGCCTCCGGCGGTGGTCGGCCGCCGGGCGCTGAATGGTGCGTGACCCGATTATTCGCGAAGCCGGGCGCCCCCGCGGCCCGTCGCCCGCACGTATATCAATCGTTCATCGCCGGACGGAACAGTTGTCCGCATGGCGCACGGGACCGAGGGTTCGGCACCGTCCGTGCCAGTTTGCCGTGTCGGGCCGCCGGGGTCACCCCGTGCAAGGACCCGAACCGGACTTGCAGCAAAAGTTGGGCTGGAATTTGAGGTTCCGTCTGTGCGTGCGCGGAGGTTGTGCTGTGTGGGACTGGTCCATGCCGGTGTGTGTCCTGCGAAAGAACAGGTAGCGGGCGTTTCATGTGTGCTGAGTGCACGAGTCATGCGGCAGGTGCCGGTGAGCCGGACGGGCCGATCGGGTCACTGCCTGTCAGGCCGAGGCAACTACCGTCGGCCGCCGGTTCCGAGCTGTTCCGGGCTCCGGTACGCGAGGTGCGCCCGGTGCGCCCGGCCGGATCCGTACGACGGATGCCGGCCCCGGCCGCGGGGCCCGCGATGAGCGGCGAGGGCCGCGAGCGGCCCGGCGGCGGGGGCGGCGGCAACGGCGGCACGCGGCGGCTCGGGGACGCCGGACGGCTGCCCGGCGAACTGCTGCGCCGCCGCGCCGAGCGCGCCCCGCAGGCCGTGCCCGCGCTGCCGTATCCGCGGACGACCGTCAGCGGCACCGCGGGGTGCAGCTTCGCCGAACTCGACCGGCGGGCCCGCGCGGTGGCCGCCCGGCTCGGCAGCCTGCTGGCTCCCGGCGCGCGCGTGCTGCTCGCCTATCCGCAGGGCCCGGACCTCGCGGGCGCCTTCTTCGGCTGCCTGTACGCGGGGATGGCCGCGGTGCCGCTGGTGCTGCCGGGACCGGGCGCCAACGACGCGGTCTCCCGCGCGGTCCGCCGCTGCGACCCCGACCTGGTGCTGACCGGCTCCGACGGCTGGTCCGCGCTGGCCGTCGACCGCACCCGTACCCAGGTGATGGAGGCGGACGGCGTCCGCGTCGCGGGCGAGCCCGTGTGGCGGCTGGCGCAGAACTGGCGGCCGGTCGGCGTCCTGCGCAGCGCGCCCGCGTACCACCGCTACTACGACGACGGCGTGGTCGGCGGGCGGCTGGAGCCCGCGATGGCGCACGCCGATCTCACCGAGGTGATGGGGGAGTTGGCGCAGGCGGTACGGCTGGGCACCGACGAGGAGAACGTCGGCTGGATCGCGGCCGTGCACGGCGTGGAGGACGCAGTGTGGCGGATTCTGCTGCCGGTGCGGGTGACCGACTGACGTCCGCCGCAGCCGGGGAGCCCCGGAGGCCCGTAGTGGCAACGATGTGACGACACGTTAGCTGACGGATCGTCAGATCGGCGCTACCGTTGTGCCCATGGAGACCTTCCCGAAGATCATCTCGGTGGACGACCACACCGTGGAGCCCGGCAACGTCTGGCGGGACCGGCTCCCGTCGAAACACCACGACACCGCGCCGCGCATCGTGCGCGCGCCCCTGAAGGAAATGACCTTCCTCGGCGGCCGGTTCGCGCCCACGATGGGCGAGCCGGGGGACGAGGGACCGCTCGCCGACTGGTGGCTGTACGAGGGCCTGCGCCGCCCGCTGACCCGGCTCGACACCGCCGTCGGCTACTCGCGCGACGAGATCAGGCTCGAAGCGATCACGTACGAGCAGATGCGGCCCGGCTCGTACTCGGTGCCCGAGCGGCTGGCCGACATGGACGTCAACCATGTGCAGTCCGCGCTCTGCTTCCCCACCTTCCCGCGCTTTTGCGGCCAGACCTTCACCGAGGCCGAGGACCACGACCTCGGGCTGCTGTGCGTGCGCGCGTACAACGACTGGATGGTCGAGGAGTGGTGCGGCCCGCAGGCGGGCGGGCGGCTGATACCGCTGACCCTGATACCGCTGTGGGACGCCGAGTTGGCCGCCGCCGAGGTACGGCGCAACGCGGCGCGCGGCGTACGGGCGGTCTGCTTCTCCGAGATCCCGCCGCACCTCGGACTGCCGTCGGTGCACACCGACTACTGGGACCCCTTCTTCCGCGCCTGCGACGAGACCGGCACCGTCATCGCCATGCACATCGGCTCCTCCAGCCGGATGCCGTCCACCTCCGCCGACGCGCCGCCCGCGGTCGGCTCCACCATCACCTTCGCCAACTGCTGCTTCTCGATGGTCGACTGGCTGATGTCCGGCGCCCTCGAACGCTTCCCGAACCTCAAGATCATGTACGCCGAGGGGCAGATCGGCTGGATCCCGTACATCCTGGAGCGCGCCGACGTCGTCTGGGAGGAGAACCGCGGATGGGGCGGGGTCGCCGACAAGGTGCGGCGCCCGCCGTCCGAGACCTTCGCCTCGCACGTCTACGGCTGCTTCTTCGACGACGCGGTCGGCCTGCGCAATCTCGACGCGGTCGGCGTCGGCAACGTCCTCTACGAGACGGACTACCCGCACTCCGACTCCACGTGGCCCACGTCGCGCGAGGTCGGCGAGGCGCAGATGGGCCACCTCTCCCAGGACGTGGTGGAGCGGATCGTGCGCGGCAACGCCATCGACCTGCTCGGCCTGACCCCCGACGGCCTGTGGCCCGGGCCCGGTTCGAGCGCCGGGCCGGTCCCGGGACCCGGCGCGGGGGCGTAGGCCATGGGCGTCCCGCGCGTGCTGCCGCCAGGGCGGCTCTCCTACGGCATGCAACTCCCCGTCCAGTCGCAGAGCACGATGTACGCCGAGGGCTGGGAGGCCGACGCGGGCCCGGCCGAACTCGCCGCCGTCGCCCGCGCCGCCGACCGGCACGGCTTCGCGTACGTGGCGGTCTGCGACCACATCGCGGTGCCGCGCAGGCTGGCCGCCGCGATGTCCACCACCTGGTACGACCCGGTGGCCACCCTCGGCTATCTCGCCGCCGTCACCGAACGCGTACGGCTGCTCAGCCATGTCGCGGTCGTCGGACTGCGGCACCCGCTGGCCACCGCCAAGCAGTACGCGACGCTCGACCGGCTCTCCGGCGGGCGGCTGATCCTCGGTGTCGGGGCCGGGCACGTGGTCGAGGAATTCGACGCGGTCGGCGCGGACTTCGCCGGGCGCGGCGGCGTACTCGACGAGACCATCGACGCGCTGAAGGCGGCGCTCGGCGAGGACGAGTTCCCCGAACACCACGGCGAGCGCTACGACTTCGCCGGACTCGGGCAGCGGCCACGCCCGGTGCAGACGCCCCGGCCGCCGGTCTGGGTCGGCGGCTCGTCACCGGCCGCCGTCCGCAGGGCCGCCCTCAGGGGTGACGGCTGGCTGCCGCAGGGCGACCCGCGCGACCGGCTGCCGGGCCAGATCGACCGCGTCCGGCGGCTGCGCGCCGAGGCCGGGATCGCCGACCCGATCGAGATCGGCGCGATCGCGGAACCGCTCTACGTCGGCGAGCCCGGCTGGCACGTCGGCCGGTACACCCTGCACGGCGAGCCGGACGCGCTCGCGGAGAGCCTGCGCGCCTACCGGGCCATGGGCGTCGACCAGATCCAGGTGCGCTTCCGCAGCCGGGGCGTGGCCGAACTCCTCGACCAGATGGCGGCGTTCGCGGCCGATGTGGCACCGCACCTCGACAGTTGAGTCCCGTTGACCCCCCCGTTGACCCCCCCCGGTTGACCCCCCGTTGTCCCACCACCCCCGGAGGCCCGGATGGGCAAGCTCGACGGCCGTACCGTCCTGATCACCGGCGCCGCGCGCGGCCAGGGCGAGCAGGAGGCCCGGCTCTTCGCCGCGGAGGGCGCGCGCGTGCTGCTCGCGGACGTGCTGGACGACCAAGGCGCGGCGCTGGCCGAGGAGATCGGCGACGCGGCCCGCTACACCCGGCTCGACGTCGGCAGCGAGGACGACTGGACGGCGGCGCTGGCGTACGCCGACGAGCAGTTCGGCGGCCTCGACGGACTGGTCAACAACGCCGGGATCCTGCGCTTCAACGCGCTGGCGGACACCCCGCTGGAGGAGTACCTCCAGGTCGTCCGGGTCAACCAGGTGGGCGCCTTCCTCGGCATGCGGGCCTGCGCGCCCGCGCTGACCGCCGCGGGCGGCGGCACGATCGTCAACACCGCGTCGTACACGGCGCTCAGCGGCATGGCGCTGCTCACCTCGTACGCGGCGACGAAGGCGGCGATCGTCGCCATGACGCGGGTGGCGGCGCTGGAGCTGGCGCCGCACGGGATCAGGGTGAACGCGATGTGCCCCGGCGCAGTCGACACCCCGATGGCCAATCCCGCGGTGCTCGACCCGGCCGCCGACCAGGAGGCGATGGCGGCGGCCACCGCCCGCTTCTACCGCAAGCTGCTGCCGCTGGGCCGGATGGGCCGGGCCGACGAGATCGCCAGGCTCGCGCTCTTCTTGACCAGTGAGGACTCCTCGTACGTCACCGGGCAGCCGTTCGTGATCGACGGCGGCTGGCTCGCGGGAGTCGCGGCGCTCTGAGTCCGCCGTCGAGCGTATCTGACGGTCCATCAGCTATTGACGCCCCACCGTGCCGGTGGAAGAGTCGGATCAGATCTGACGGAGCGTCAGAAACCGGAGGATGGTGACCCCTTGGAATTCGGGCTCTTTGTACAGGGATATGTGCCCGCCGCGCGGGCCAAGGCCGACCCCGACGCCGAGCACCACGCGCTGATCGAGGAGACCGAGTACGTCATCCAGGCGGACCGCTCCGGCTTCAAGTACGCCTGGGCCTCCGAGCACCACTTCCTGGAGGAGTACTCGCACCTGTCGGCCAACGACGTCTTCCTCGGCTATCTCGCCCACGCCACCGAGCGCATCCACCTCGGCTCCGGCATCTTCAACCCGCTCGCGCCGGTCAACCACCCGGTGAAGGTCGCCGAGAAGGTCGCCATGCTCGACCATCTCTCCGGCGGGCGCTTCGAGTTCGGCTCGGGGCGCGGCGCGGGCAGCCACGAGATCCTCGGGTTCATGCCGGGCATCACCGACATGAACCACACGAAGGAGATCTGGGAGGAGACCATCGCGGAGTTCCCCAAGATGTGGCTCCAGGACGAGTACCCCGGCTTCAGCGGCAAGCACTGGTCGCTGCCGCCGCGCAAGATCCTGCCCAAGCCGTACGGCCGCTCCCACCCGGCGATGTGGTACGCGGCCGGCTCGCCGCCCTCGTACGCGATGGCCGCCCGCAAGGGCCTGGGCGTGCTCGGCTTCAGCGTGCAGAAGGTCTCCGACATGGAGTGGGTCGTCGAGTCGTACAAGTCGGCGATCGGGCAGGCCGAGCCGGTCGGCGACTTCGTCAACGACAACGTGATGGTGACCTCGACCGCGATCTGCGCAGAGACCACCGAGAAGGCGCGGCAGATCGCCGTCGGCGGCGGCCTCAACTACCTCCAGTCGCTGCTCTTCCGCTACCACGACACCTTCCCGCGCCCCGACGGCATCCCGGTCTGGCCCGAGCTTCTGCCGGACTACACCGAGGAGTTGATCGATCTGCTCATCTCCGAGGAGCTGATGATCTGCGGCAACCCCGACGAGGTGCTGGCGCAGTGCAAGCGCTGGGAGCAGGCGGGCGCCGACCAGTTGACCTTCGGGCTGCCGATCGGCATCGGCTACGAGGACACGATGAACACGATCAAGCTGATCGGCGAGCACGTCATACCCGTCATCGACACCGACCCGGTGCACCGCACGACCCGGTTCCGGCAGGCGGCGGCGTAACGCGACCGGGCGGCACGCGCCAGCGCGACGTACGAGAGGAGCACACCCGTGTTCGACCATGTGATCAAGGGCGCCACCGTGGTGGACGGCACGGGCGCGCCCTCCCGTACCGCCGACGTGGCGCTGCGCGGCGGACGGATCGCGGCCGTCGCCGAACCCGGCGGCCTCGGCGAGAGCGGGCGCTCCCAGGAGGACGCCACCGGCCTCGTCCTGACCCCCGGCTTCGTCGACCCGCACACCCACTACGACGCCCAGCTCTTCTGGGACCCCTTCGCCACGCCCTCGATGAGCCACGGCGTGACCACCGTCGCGGGCGGCAACTGCGGCTTCACGCTCGCGCCGCTCCACCCCGACCGGCCCGAAGACGCCGACTACACACGGCGGATGATGTCCAAGGTCGAGGGCATGTCGCTGGCGGCGCTCGAAGAGGGCGTCGACTGGACGTGGTCGTCCTTCGGCGACTACCTCGACGCCCTGGAGGGGCGGATCGCCGTCAACGCCGGTTTCATGGTGGGCCACTGCGCCCTGCGCCGCCATGTGATGGGCGCCGACGCGGTCGGCGGACAGCCCACGCGGGACCAACTCGACGCCATGCTGCGGCTCTTCCACGAATCCATGGAAGCCGGCGGCTGGGGCCTTTCCACCACGCAGTCCAGTACGCACTCCGACGGCGACGGACGGCCGGTCGCGTCCCGGCACGCCCGGCCGGACGAACTCCTGGCCCTGTCACGGGCGGTGGGCGAACACGAGGGCACCCAGATCGAGGCCATCGTGGCGGGCTGCCTCGACCAGTTCGCGGACGAGGAGATCGACCTGCTCGTGGAGATGAGCGCCGTCGCCGGGCGCCCGCTCAACTGGAACGTCCTCACCATCGACGCCGCCGTCCCCGAACGCGTCCCGCGCCAACTCCTCGCCTCGGAGCGGGCCCGCAAGGCGGGCGGCCGGATCGTCGCCCTCACCATGCCGATCCTCACCCCCATGAACATGTCGCTCGGCACCTTCTGCGCCCTCAACCTCATCCCCGGCTGGGGCGATGTCCTCGCCCTGCCCGTCCCCGAACGCATCGCGCGGCTGCGGCAGCCCGCCGTACGGGCCGAGATGCTGCGCCGCGCCGCCAGCCCCGAGGCCGGGGTCTTCCGCCGCCTCGCCGACTTCGGCCGCTACGTGATCGGCGACACGTACAGCGACGCGAATCAGGGGGTGTCGGGGCGGGTCGTCCGCGACATCGCGGCCGAACGCGGGCAGGAACCCTTCGAGACGATCGTCGAGATCTGCGCCAACGACCGCATGCGCACGGTGCTCTGGCCGATGCCCACCGACAACGACCCCGACTCCTGGGCGCTGCGCCGCCGCACCTGGGACCACGAGGACGTCATGCTCGGCGGCTCCGACGCGGGCGCCCACCTCGACCGGATGTGCGGCGCCCCGTACACCACCCGCTTCCTCGGCGACTGCCTGCGCGGACGCCAACTCCTGCCGCTGGAGCGCGCCGTCCGCATGCTCACCGCCGACCCCGCCCGCCTCTTCGGCCTGCGCGGCCGAGGCGTGATCGCCCCGGGCAACGCCGCCGACCTCGTCCTCTTCGACCCCGAACGCATCGACGCAGGCCCCGCCACCCTCCTGCACGACCTCCCCGGCGACAGCCCCCGCCTCGACTCCCGCGCCACCGGCATCCTCAGCGTCCGCGTCAACGGCGTCGAGACGATCCGCGACGACACCGTCACCGGCGCCGTCCCCGGCACCGTCCTGAGATCCGGCCGCGACACGGCAACCGTCCGAACCACCCCCTGACCGGCGGGGGGCCGCGCGGCCGGTGCCATGCTGGGCGCTGCCGTGCTGGGCGGTGCGCGGGCGGGGCGTCGCGCTCACCCCGCTGGAGGCGGACGATGAGGTACGGCTGCCGGTCCGCGTCGGTCGTCGCGTTGGTCGTCCCATCGGTCTTCGCGTCGGCCGCCGCATCCGTCTTCGCGTCGGACTCCGGTTCTGGGCCCCAGGCCCGGCGGGACTGACAGACTGGCGCGTACGCGCGGCATTCGCGGCACCCCTGGCTCCCGCCCTCCTGCCCCCGTGCGCCGAGATCGGAGCGAAGTGATGAAGGCGGCCCGTTTCAGCCGGTTCGGGGGACCCGAGGTCCTGGAGATCGTGGACCTTCCCGATCCGCACCCGGGCCCCGGCCGGATCCGTATCGCGGTACGCGCGGCGGGACTCAACGCGAGCGACTGGAAGAAGCGGAAGGGCCTCATGGACGAGGAGCTTCCGCAGACCCTGGGGTACGAGGCGGCGGGCGTCGTCGACGAGGTCGGCGAAGGGGTGACCGATGTGGCCGTCGGCGACCGCGTGTTCGGCCTCTGCGCCGAGGGCGCCGCGCAGGCCGAGCTGGCGGTGCTCTCCTTCTACGCGCCGATCCCGGCGTCGCTCGACTTCGCCGGGGCCGCCGCGCTGCCGTCCGCCGTCGAGACGGCGGCGCGCGGCCTGGACCAGCTCGGCGTCCGCGGCGGCACCGTCCTGATCAACGGCGCCTCCGGGAGCGTCGGCGCCGCCGCCGTGCAGCTCGCCGTGGCGCGCGGCGCCCGCGTCATCGGCACCGCGAGCCCGGCCAATCACGACTTCCTCCGCTCGCTCGGCGCCGAACCCGTCTCGTACGGCGACGGTCTCTCCGACCGCGTCCGCGCGCTCGCCCCCGACGGCGTGGACACCGCCCTCGACGTCGCCGGGAGCGGCGCCCTCCCCGAACTCATCGCCCTCGCGGGCGGCCCCGGCCACGTCGTCACCCTCGCGGACTTCCTCGGCGCCCGCGAGCACGGCGTCACCTTCAGCCGCGGTGACAGCGGCCGGGCCCTCTACGTCCTCACCGAGATCGGCCCGCTGATCGAGGCGGGCCGCTTCTCACTGCCCGTCGCCCGGACGTTCCCCCTCGCCGACATCGCGCAGGCGCACCGCCTCAGCGAGGAGGGCCACGTACGGGGCAAGATCGTGCTGACGGTCAACGCCGCGTAGCCGCCCGCGCGGTTCACGCCGTGCCAAGCGCGTGCGACTCACGGTCAACTCCCGCTCGGCGGGGGCGCCTTAGCCTTCCCGTACGAGGTGTCACCCCGACGTGTCACGCACAGAAGCGGAGCTGCCGTGTTCGCCGCCTATCTGACGGTCACCATCCTCGGTGCCCTCTTCAACGGCGCCGCCGCCGTCACCTACCTCATCGGCCACGAATACCCCAAGACCCAGGCCGACATGAAGGGCCTGCCCCGCAAGTGGGTGCCCTTCCTCGGCGCGTTGCTCGCCGCCGGCACGGTCGGCCTGCTGGCCGGGCTCGCCGTCCCCGTCCTCGGCACCCTCGCCGCCTGCGGCCTCATCCTCTACTTCATCGGCGCCGTCACCGCCCACCTCCGCGTCGGCTCCCGCGACATCCTCGGCGGCATCGTCTTCCTCGCCACCGCGGCAGCCGCCCTGACCCTGGGCCTCGCCCACCACGGCGCCTGGTAGTCCTCCGAGCGTGACGGTGCCGTCGGGGTTTCGGGAGGCCGACGGCCAGTAAGGGCGTACCGCGTACCGGACGCGCTCAGTGATGCGCCGATAACGCTCTGGATTTGGGCCGTTCCCTGAAGCTAGGCTGCCGGGAGGGGGAACTGCGACCGTTTGGCCGGGTAGTGCTCGGCCGGGGAGGGACGGGCCGACGCGATGGAACTCGACCGAATCTTCGATCAGCGGAGAACATCACCCGTTACCGTGGGTGACGTATTCGTCGATCGTGTCCGTTATGTGACGGCGTTCGAGGAGGCGTTGCGGGGGCTGCGAGACCATCCCGCCGCTGCCGGTTCGTCGGCGCCGCCCCGGCACAATGTCCTCGTCCTCTACGGGTTGGGCGGAATCGGGAAGTCGACGCTGTCCCGGCAGTTGGAACGGCGATTACGCGAAGGGGAATTGGACGGGGCGTCGGCGGACGGTCCTGAACGGCGCGTGACCTGCCGGATCGACCTGGAGGACAGCTCCCTGGCCGATCTGGAGACCGCGGTGATCGCCGTGCGGGGCACGCTCGGTGAGGTGATGCGTTCCTGCCCCGCGTTCGACTTGGCCTTCGCCGTGTACTGGCGGCGCTGCCATCCGGGTGTCCCTCTTGAGGCCGCGATAGCGCGGAATTCCTCGCTCGGCAGGCTCGGCGAATCCCTGTCGCTGGCCGAACAGTTGGACGGCACACTGGATGCGCTGCTCGGCCCGATACCGCTCGCGGGTGTGGCCCGGCGGGCCGCGGGAATTCTGGTGGGCAGGATCCGCGAGCATCTGCGCAAAGACCGGCTGCTCGCGGAATGTCCCGGATTCGCCGAACTGCTGGATGTCGAGTCGCCCGCGGACATGCTGCCGTTCCTGCCGGCTCTCCTGTCCTGGGATCTGGCCGAGTACCGCCGTAGGAAATCCCTGGACGTCGTCATCTTCTTCGACACGTTCGAGCGGGTCGACGGGAGGCGCCGGGAAGCGGGTGGGCTCGAGGACCGGTTGGCCCGGCTGGTCTACCTGATGCCGAACGTCCTGTTCCTCATCACGGGGCGGAACCGGCTGACCTGGGGCGACGGTCATCACCCGGCCATCCACTACTCAGGGCCCAACTACTGGCCGAGTCTGGTCACCGACCCCGGCACGCTTCCGGCCATGCAGCACCGGTTGTCGGGGCTCGAGGAGGACTACGCCGACACCTACCTGCGGCTTCGCCTGACCAGGGACGGGGAGCCCGCCATTCCGGCACCGTTGCGGCGTCGGATTGTCGACGCGGCAGGCGGGGTACCGCTGTATCTGGAGTTGTCGGCCGAGTATTTCGACCAACTGAGCGCGGAAGGCCGCGTCCCCGCGGTGGAACAATTCGGAGGGACTTTCGCCGAGATGGTGATCCGTGTGATGCGTGATCTGTCCGCGCAAGAGCGCGCGCTTCTGCGGGCCGCCTCTCTCGCCGAGCGCTTCGACGCCGACGTGCTGAGGGCGGCGGTCCCGAGCGTGGCGGACGCCGTCGTACGGCGATTCCTCGAACGCCCCCTGGTGCAGAGCGATTCGTCGAGGTGGCTGACACACACCGTGGACGAGTACGTCCGCAACGCCGTCCGTCTCCACGACGGGAACACGGACGACGCCTGGTCGGAGGAGGAGTGGCGCGGCGCGGCCGAACGAGTCCTGGAACACCTCCGGGATCGGCTGCGCGGCGGGGTCAGAAATCCGACGTCGACCGACAGGAGCGAACTGGGCGAGGGCTTCACCACCGCCGGGCTCCTCACACTGAACACGAGCCGTGTCCCCGACTGGTTGTACGACCTTGCCTACGGTGTCGACCTGTGCGGCCTCGGGGCGGTGCTCACCGGGACCCGGAACTGGCCTGTGCAGTCCGGCAGTCACCCCGCCGGAGCGTTGGCGCTCACCTGCCAGGGGATGGCCGCGCGCAGCGCGGGCGACCGCACAGCGGCCCTGTCGCTGACCGAGGCGGCGCTGGCCCATCCGGGCCTCGGACCGTACCAACGCCTCTTCATCTCGCACCGGTTGGCCAAGACCCTGGAGGAGTTCGGCCGGTACGCCGAGGCGGAACGGCTGACCGCCGAGGTCGCCGCCGAGCCCGGACCCCTGCGGGAGAACGCGGAGAAGGACCTGGCCTGGATCCAATGGCTCCGGGGGGACGGACGGCGGCTCCAGACCTGGGCGCTGCCCCACTGCGACAGCCCCCTGGGCTTCCGCCGCGCGCAGTCCCAGGATCTCCTGGGCCAGTTCAGTTTTCTGCAGGGGGACTTCGCGGCGGCCGAGAGATATCTCCGCAAGGTGGCTGACGACGCCGAACTGGCCGCCGCGGGCATGTCCCGCGACACCAGCTACCGCCACCTGGGCATGGTGCTGTCGCTGGCCCGTCCGCTGGACGCCGAGACGGTGCTGGAGCACGCCCATGAGGTCAACCAGGACGTCGGAACGCCGGTCGGTGTGGCGCAGACGCTGATCTGGCGGGCGGCGGCACGCACCGGGCGCGAACCGGCCGCGGAGGTATTGACACTTCTGACGAACGGTGAGGAGATGCTGGCGCGCAGCGGTGGCGGCGCCGACCGGTGGATGGTGCTGACCGTGAAGCTGTTCCTCGCCGCCGTCGAAGGCACGGACGCCGAGGTCCTCGCCGCGGGGCAGGAGCTGATCAGCCATGTGGAGGAACAGGACTGTCACCCCGGCCTCGGGGAGATCGCCCAGCGCTGGCTGGAGGTACGCGGCCTCGACGCCGCCGTTCCCCGGCGGGAGTTCTGGACGGACCGGGACCGGTCACTCGCGGCCTGGGAGAAAGTCCTCACCGACCGGCGCGGTCTCAGGGCCGCCACCTCGGACGGCTGAGATGTACGTTCACACCCGGTATCCGTCGACAATCCACCGGAGGTGCCCGTGCGGATCGCCGTCACGATCTTCCTGACCGATCAGACCATCGGGCCGGTGCGGCTCGCGCGGGAGTTGGAGCAGCGCGGGTTCGCCGGGCTCTATCTGCCGGAGCACACGCACATTCCGGTGTCGCGGGCGACGCCGTATCCGGCGGGGGAGCCGCTGCCGGAGGAGTACGGGCGGACGCTGGACCCGTTCGTGGCGCTCAGCGCGGTCGCGGCGGTCACCGAGCGGCTGGAGGTGGGGACGGCGATCACGCTGGTGGCGCAGCGCGACCCGGTGGTGCTGGCGAAGGAGATCGCGACGCTCGACCACCTGTCGGGCGGGCGGTTCACGCTGGGGGTGGGCTTCGGGTGGAATGTGGAGGAGGCCGCCGACCACGGGGTGGACTGGCGGCGCCGCCGCGAGCTGGTACGGGACCGGATGGCGGCGATGCGCGCGCTGTGGGCGGCCGAACCCGTCGCCTATGCGGGCGAATTCGCGTCCGTGCAGGCCAGCCAGGCGTATCCGAAACCGGCGGGCGGCCGGGTGCGCACCCTGGTGGGCGGCGCGGCGGGCCCGAAACTCTTCAGCCATGTGACGGATTACGCGGACGGGTGGATGCCGATCGGAGGCGGCGGTCTGGGTGAGTCGCTGCCCGGACTCCGGGCCGCGTGGCGGGAAGCGGGCCGCGGGGAGAAGGGCCCGGAGGTGGTGCCGACGGCCGTACGCCCGGACGCGGGCAAGCTCGCGTACTACCGCGACCTCGGCATCGAGGAGATCGTCGTCCAGCTCCCGCCGGCCGGGACGGACGAGGTGCTGCGGGCGCTCGACGACTACGCGCAGTATTTGTAGCCGGAGTATTCCTCGGACGGTCCGATCTCCGGGTGATATTGCCGACAGGGGGTTCGGGCCGAAGACGGCCTGAGCCCCCAGCGAATTGTCGGCGGGGCCGCCTATCCTCGGAGAATGACTTCGCCGACGCCCACCGCCAATGCCATGCGCCGCGCCCTGCACCGCGCGGACGAAGGTGTCGCCCTGGACACGGGCGAGGCCGCCGTCCTGCTGCAAGCCCGTGGCCAGGACCTGGCCAGACTCGCGGGCACCGCGGCCCGGCTGCGGGACGCCGGCCTCGAAGCGGTGGGACGGCCGGGCGTCATCACGTATTCGCGGAAGGTCTTCATTCCGCTGACCCGGCTGTGCCGGGACAAATGTCATTACTGCACATTCGTGACCGTGCCCGGCAAGCTGCGCCGTGAAGGGCACGGCATGTACTTGTCGCCCGACGAGGTGCTGGACATCGCCAGGCGCGGCGCCGAAATGGGCTGCAAAGAAGCGCTGTTCACCCTCGGCGACCGCCCCGAGGAGCGCTGGCCCGAGGCGCGCGAGTGGCTGGACGCGCACGGCTACGACGACACGCTGGCGTACGTACGGGCCATGTCGGTGCGGGTGCTGGAGGAGACGGGCCTGCTGCCGCACCTCAACCCGGGCGTGCTGAGCTGGACCGACCTCCAGCGGCTCAAGCCGGTCGCGCCGTCCATGGGCATGATGCTGGAGACGACCGCCACCCGCCTGTGGTCGGAGCCGGGCGCCCCGCACTACGGCTCGCCGGACAAGGAGCCCGCCGTACGGCTGCGGGTCCTGGAGGACGCGGGCCGGTCCAACGTGCCGTTCACCACCGGCATCCTCATCGGCATCGGCGAGACGTACGAGGAGCGCGCCGAGTCGCTCTTCGCGATCCGCAGGACCGCCCGCCGCTACCACGGCATCCAGGAAGTGATCATCCAGAACTTCCGCGCCAAGCCGGACACCGCCATGCGCGGCATGCCGGACGCGGAGCTGGAGGAGCTGGCGGCGGCCATCGCGGTGGCCAGGATCGTGCTCGGCCCGTCCGCCCGCATCCAGGCGCCGCCGAATCTGGTGGACGGCGAGTACGCGCGCTTCATCGAGGCCGGCATCGACGACTGGGGCGGCGTCTCCCCGCTCACCCCCGACCACGTCAACCCCGAGCGCCCGTGGCCGCAGATCGACGAACTGGCCGCCCGTACGGCCGAGTCGGGCTTCGCGCTCCGCGAACGCCTCACCATCTACCCGGAGTTCGTCCAGCGCGGCGAGCCCTGGCTGGACCCGCGCCTGATCCCGCACGTCACGGCGCTCGCCGACCCCGCCACCGGTCTGGCGGACGAGGACGCGCCGGTCGTGGGCCGCCCGTGGCAGGAGCCGGACGAGGGCTTCACCTCGGCCGCCACGGGCCGCACCGACCTGCACCGCACGATCGACACCGAAGGACGTACGGCCGACCGCCGCGACGACTTCGACGAGGTGTACGGCGACTGGGCCGAACTGCGCGAGCAGGCCGCGCCCGGCATGGTCCCCGACCGGGTGGACGCCGACGTCAAGCAGGCCCTGTCGGTGGCCGCCGACGACCCGACCCGGCTCACCGACGCCGAGGCGCTGGCCCTGCTGCACGCGGACGGCCCCGCCCTGGACGCGCTGTGCCGGATCGCGGACGACCTGCGGCGCGCGGTCGTCGGCGACGAGGTGACGTACATCGTCACCCGCAACATCAACTTCACCAACGTCTGCTACACCGGCTGCCGTTTCTGCGCCTTCGCGCAGCGCCGCACCGACGCCGACGCGTACACCCTCTCCCTCGACCAGGTCGCCGACCGCGCCGAGCAGGCCTGGCAGGTCGGCGCCACCGAGGTGTGCATGCAGGGCGGCATCCACCCCGACCTGCCCGGCACCGCCTATTTCGACATCGCGCGCGCGGTCAAGGCCCGCGTCCCCGGCATGCACATGCACGCCTTCTCGCCGATGGAGGTCGTCAACGGCGCGACGCGCACCGGCCTGTCGATCAGCGACTGGCTGGCCGCCGCCAAGGAAGCGGGCCTGGACTCCATCCCCGGCACCGCCGCCGAGATCCTGGACGACGAGGTCCGCTGGGTCCTCACCAAGGGCAAGCTGCCCACCGCCACCTGGATCGAGGTCGTCAAGGCCGCCCACGCGCTGGGCATACGGTCCTCGTCCACCATGATGTACGGCCACGTCGACCAGCCCCACCACTGGCTCGGCCACCTCCGGCTGCTCGCGGAGATCCAGAAGGAGACCGGCGGCTTCACCGAATTCGTCACCCTCCCCTTCATCCACACCAACGCCCCGGTCTACCTCGCGGGCATCGCCCGCCCCGGCCCGACCGCCCGCGACAACCGGGCCGTCACCGCCATGGCCCGCCTGCTGCTCCACCCGCACATCACCAACATCCAGACCAGTTGGGTCAAGCTCGGCGCGGACGGCGCCGCCGAAATGCTCCGCTCCGGTGCCAACGACCTCGGCGGCACGCTGATGGAGGAGACCATCTCCCGTATGGCGGGCTCCAGTTACGGCTCCTACCGCTCCATCCGCGACCTCGTCGCCATCGCCGAGGCCGCGGGCCGCCCCTCCCGCCAGCGCACCACCCTCTACGGTCAGGTCCCCGAAGAGCGCATCACCACCGGTCTCGCCTCCGACGGCCACCTCCCCGATCTCCTCCCGGTCCTGGGCGACTGACGCCCGCCGCGCACCTGAGGGGTGAATTCGCACCACCGTCATGGCCGCGTTTCACCGTGTTCCGGTGCGGGGAGTGCGGGGGTGGTGGAGTCCTGTGGGATACACGGGACCTGAGACACCCTTGGGGGAGCAGTGGCGTGGAGCGGGCGGGCGGGCGTGGCCCTGGCGGTCGCGGCGGGGGTGCTCGCCGGGGGACTGGCGGGGGCGTCGGCCGTCGCGGCGGACAGCGGCACCGGCGGCGGGCCGCCGTACGAGCGGGTGGAGCGGCTCGGGCCGGGCGTGGAGTACCGGGAGTTCTCGGTGGCGGCCTCGCGGGGGACCGTGCACGGGCATGTGCTGGCGGTGGATCTGCGCGAATCCCGTACGCGGCTCGACCTGTTGACGCCGGGGTCGGTGGCGGCGCGGCAGGCGGTGTCGGGGCTCGCCGACGACCGGCAGGCGGTGGGCGCGGTGAACGGCGACTTCTTCAATATCACCGAGGACCAGCACCCCGGCGTGGCGCCGACCGGCTCCTCGGTGGGCCCGGAGATCGGTTCCGGCCGGGACCTCAAGGCCGCCGTGCCCGACGGCCAGCGCTTCGGGCCCGCGATGCCGCCGGGGGAGACCACGCACGACGTGCTCGGCATGGGCAAGGACCGCAAGCTGCGGCTCGACCGGCTGGACCTGCGCGGGTCGGTGCGCACCACGCGGGGGAGCATCCCGCTGGGCGGCTACAACCAGTACGCGCTGCCCGTCGGCGGCGTCGGCGCGTACACGGCGGACTGGGGGACGGTCTCCCGGCAGCGGGCGGTCTGCGGCACGGACACCTCGCGCGGGGCCGGATGCAGCACGGACACCTACGAGGTGACGGTACGTCAGGGGCGGGTCGCGGCGGTCGCGCAGGCGCCCGGCGCGGGAGCCATTCCCGCGGGCAGCACCGTACTGCTCGGCCGGGACGCGGGCGCCGACACACTGCGCGCCCTGCGCGTGGGCGACCGCGCGGAGGTCGACAGCCGCCTCACCCCGACGCTCTCGCGCGTGCCGTACGTCTTCGCGGTCGGCGGCTTCCCCGTCCTGCGCGGCGGACAGCCGCTCGCGGGCCTGGACACCGCGACGGCGGCCACGCGTACGGCCGCCGGTTTCGACGCGTCGGGCAGCACGCTGTACCTGCTGGCGCTGGACGGCTCCGCCGAGTCCGGCGCGGGCCTGACCATCGCGGAACTTGCGTCCGTCATGAGGGAATTGGGTGCAGATTCGGCGGTGAACCTCGACGGCGGCGGTTCCACGACGCTGGTCGCCCGCGACCCCGGCGCGGCGGCGGTGACCGTACGCAACCACCCGTCGGGCGGCGTCGAGCGCCCGGTCGCCAACGCCATCGGCGTCTTCTCGCGCACGTGAGCCGCGTATGTGCGCCTAACGCCCGAGTCGCGCGGCCCGACGCGCGGACCCGGCTCCCGCGCCCGAGTCCGACACCCTGAGTCGCGCGTCAGAGCAATTCCGGCGTCCGGTCGTATCCGATCGGACCGGCACCGTTCGCGGACAGGCGTCACCAACCCCAGGGCCCCCTTCCGCTCCTGGTGACGTCGGCTATCGTGCTGGCGCAGAACGGGTTCGGATCGGGGTTGATCGAAGGGGACCGCTTTGACCGCTGTCTGGGGTCGCGCGCAGCAGCAGGACTTCCGCAGCCGCGTGCGGGGCTGCCTGCTGGGCGGGGCGATCGGGGACGCGCTGGGCGCGGGCGTCGAGTTCGAGTCGTTCGAGGCGATCCAGCGCAATCACGGCACGGACGGCGTCACCGACTACGTTCCGGCGTACGGCAGACGCGGCGCGGTCACCGACGACACGCAGATGACGATGTTCACGGTCGAGGGCCTGATCAGAGCCCAGGTGCGCCGGGACACCGGCGCCTGGCACCCGCCCACCGACATCCACCGCGCCTACCGCCGCTGGTCGGCCACCCAGACCGAGTGGGGGCCCGACGAGCGCCGCAAGGACACCGGCTGGCTGGCCCGCGAGGAGTGGCTCTACGCGCGGCGAGCGCCGGGCGAGGCGTGCCTGAGCGGCCTGTCCGACGACCGGATGGGCACCTTGGAGGAGCCGAAGAACCCCGGCTCCAAGGGGTGCGGCACCGTGATGCGCTCCGCGCCCTTCGGGCTGCTGGTCGGCTGGGAGCCGCAGCTCGTCTTCCAGCTCGCCGTGGAGTGCGCCGCCCAGACCCACGGCCACCCCACCGGGCAGCTCGCCGCCGGAGCCTTCGCCGTCATCGTGCACGGCCTGGCGCGCGGCGAGGCCCTCGACGGCTCCGTCCAGCACGCCCTCGCCCTGCTCGGCGCCCGCCCCGGCCACCAGGAGACGACGGACGCGCTCCAGGGCGCCCTGGGCGCCGTACGGCAGGGGATGCCGTCGCCGCAGCGCGTGGAGGCGCTGGGGGAGGGCTGGACGGCCGAGGAGGCGCTGGCGATCGGCGTCTACTGCGCCCTGGTCGCCGAGGACGTGCGCCACGGGCTGCTGCTCGCCGTCAACCACTCGGGCGACAGCGACTCCACCGGCTCCGTCTGCGGCAATCTGCTCGGCGTCCAGCACGGGGAGACGGCGCTGCCGCCCGCGTGGATCGCCGAGGTGGAAGGGCGCGCCACGCTGCTCCAGCTCGCCGACGACTTCGCCATGGAGATGACGCAGGCGCCGGCCCTGCACGGGCCTTCGGGCGCCAGCCCGGCGTGGCTCGACCGCTACCCGGCCGCCTAGGGCCTGTCCGGCGGATCACCACCGCCCCCGCCGGGGCTCCCCCCGGGAAGGGGAGCCGCCGGACAGGACCTAGTCCGAGACCTTGGTGGGGGTCGGTTCGGAGGAGGGCTCGGGGAGGGAGACGGAGGCCGGTCCGGGGCCGCCCCCGTCATCGGAGTTGATCTTCGCGAGGAGCGCGTCCCGTTCCGGCGTGTCCTCCGGCTTGATCCAGCCGATGACGATGTAGAGGACGAGCGAGACGGCCAGCGGGAGCGAGATCTGGTATTCGAGGTTGACGCCGCCCGAAACGGCCTCGTTGACGGGGTAGTTGAGCAGGTAGAAGGCGAACAGGCCGAGCGCCCAGCTCGTGAGGGCGGCGGTCGGGCCGGACGTGCGGAAGCGCGGCAGCAGTCCGAGCATGAACGGGATCGCGATCGGCCCCATCAGACCGGCCACCCACTTGATGACGACGGTGATGATGTCCTTGAAGGTGGGGGAGTTGACCTGGGTGGCCACGGCCATGGACAGGCCGAGGAAGGTCAGCGTGGTCAACCGGGCGGCGATCAGGCCGACATGGGCCGACCATTCGCGGGCGGTCTTCGAGAAGGCCGGAGCGATGTCGCGGGTGACGACGGCGGCGATGGCGTTCGCGTCGGAGGAGCACATGGCCATGGTGTGGGAGAAGAAGCCGACCACGACCAGGCCCAGCAGCCCGTGCGGCAGGAGCTGTTCGACCATCAGACCGTACGAGTCCGAGCCGTCCGGCTTCTTGGCGTGCACCAGCAGCGGCGAGATCCACATCGGGAAGAAGAGGACGACCGGCCAGACGAACCACAGGGCCGACGACAGCCAGGCGCTGCGAGTCGCCTCGCGGGCGGAGCCGGTGGCCATGTAGCGCTGGGCCTGGTTCCACATGCCGCCGTTGTACTCGAAGGTCTTGATGAACAGGTACGCCAGCAGGAAGACGGTGGTGTACGGGCCCGCGACCGGGTCGGCGTGGTGCTTGAGCGCGGGCTCGTCCCACACGTTCCAGATGCCGCTGATCCCGCCGACCTTGTTGAGCGCGGCGACCAGCATCGCGAGCCCGGCGATCAACTGGATGACGAACTGGCCGAGTTCGGTGAGCGCGTCCGCCCACAGACCGCCGACCGTGCAGTAGACGGCGGTGATCGCGCCGGTGATGACGATGCCCTGGGTGATGGTGACCCCGGTGAAGACGGACAACAGGGTCGCGATGGCGGCCCACTTGGCGCCGACGTCCACGATCTTGAGCAGCACGCCGGACCAGGCGAGCGCCTGCTGGGTCGTCAGGTTGTAGCGGTTCTTGAGGTATTCGAGCGGCGAGGCCACGTGCAGCCGTGAGCGCAGCCGGTTGAGCCGGGGCGCGAAGAGCTTGGCGCCGATGGCGATGCCGAGCGCGATCGGGAAGGACCAGGTGACGTACGAGGTGATGCCGTAGGTGTAGGCGATGCCCGCGTAACCGGTGAACATCACCGCGCTGTAGCCCGACATGTGGTGCGAGATGCCGGACAGCCACCACGGCATCTTGCCGCCCGCGGTGAAGTAGTCGCCGACGTCGTCGACGCGCTTGTGGGACCAGAGTCCGATCGCGAGCATCACGCCGAAGTACGCGATCAGCACGGTCCAGTCGAGACTGTTCATGTCCCCTCCAGAGGGGTCCGCCTTGTGAACAGGAGCGCACTTCGCTGTGGCGCCGGTCCGGGCGGGTCGCCCCCGTGCGGGAGTGGGGACTTCCGGGATTGAACCCCTCGCGCGGGGGACCGGTCAAGGGTCTCTGCGTTCAAGAGTCTGAACTCAGATCAGAAAGCCGAACGATTTTACTCGCTCTTTGCCTACCTTGGCATTGTCGTGACCCTGATCACCAACCCACGATGAGCGGACACTTCGCTGGACGTCGCACGAGGCCCGCGGGACGCGCGGGACACAGGAGGCAGCCGTCCGGGATACGGGATCCCGTGCGGACGCAGAGGGGAGCGGCCGATCGCCGACGTGAGCGTGACCGCCGCGGCCTTCCCTCCTGCGGGTGCCCGCCCTATTCTGACGCTCCGTCAGACAACGGTTGCGGAGGCCGACATGCTGCTGAAGGGGAAGACCGTGGTCGTGACCGGCGTCGGCGCCGGACTCGGGCAGCGCGTGGCGGCGGCCGTCGTACGCGACGGCGGACGGGCGGTGCTGGGCGCGCGGACCGCAGAGCGGCTGGCGAAGACGGCGGCCGAGATCGACCCCGCGGGCACCTCGACGGCCTGGCTGCCCACCGACATCGCCGACGGCGCGCAGTGCGAGGCGCTGGCGGCGCTGGCACAGGAGCGGTTCGGCGGGATCGACGCCGTCGTCCAGGTCGCCGCGCTCGACGACTACTTCGGCGGCCTGGAGGACGCGGACTTCGCCGTTTGGCAGCGGGTGCTCGACGTCAATCTGCTCGGGTCGCTCAGGCTCGCCCAGGCGTGCCTGCCCGCCCTCAAGCGCCAGGAGCGCGGCGGCTCCGTCGTGTTCATCGGCACCCAGTCCGCGGTCGCGGCGCCCAGCCAGGTCCGCCAGGCGGCGTACGCGGCCTCCAAGGGCGCCCTCACCTCCGCGATGTACTCACTCGCGCGCGAGCTGGGCCCGTACCGGATCCGGGTCAACACCGTGCTGCCCGGCTGGATGTGGGGGCCGCCCGTGCGGTCCTTCGTCGCGCTCACCGCACGCGCCGAGGGCGTCGGCGAGGACGAGGTGCTGGCCCGCCTCGCCCGCCGCATGGCACTGCCCGAGCTGGCCACCGACGGCGACGTGGCGGAGGCCGCCGTGTTCCTCGCCTCCGACCGCGCCCGCGCGATCACCGGACAGTCCCTGCTCGTCAACGCGGGCGAACTGATGCGGTGACGCGCGCCGTTGGACGCGTACGGCGCCGCGCCGTCCGTGCGTACGGCGCCGCGCCGTTCCTCGTGTGCGCCGCCGCGCTCCCTGCTGTCAACGGCCTCAGGCGAAGACCTTCGCCAGCCGCCGCAGCCCTTCCCCGATCTCCTCCGGCGTGTGCGTCGTGAAGGACATCCGCAGCGCCCCCGCCTCCGGCGCCTGCGCGAAGAACGGCAACCCCGGTACGTACGCCACGTCGTGACCGACCGCGGTCGGCAGCAGCGCCGTCGCGTCGTACCCCGCGGGCAGCCGTACCCACACGAACATGCCGCCCTCGGGCCGGTTCCAGGTGCTGCCGGAGGGCAGCGCGGCCGGCAGTCCGGCGAGCAGCGCGTCGCGCCGGGCGCGGTAGGCGGTACGCACCCGGTCCAGATGGACGTCCAGGTCGTGGTCGGCGAGGTAGCGCGCGGCGGCGGCCTGGTCGACGGTCGAGGTGTGCAGGTCGGCGGCCTGCTTGGCGATCACGCAGGCGCGCAGCAGCGCCGCGGGCGCCCGCAGCCAGCCCAGCCGCATCCCCGGCGACATGATCTTGGAGAAGCTGCCGAGCAGGATCGTCCGGTCGGCGGCCTCGGGCAGCGCCGAGATCCACGGCACACTCTCGCCCTCGAACCGCAGATCCCCGTACGGGTCGTCCTCCGCGATCCACAGCCCGTGCCGCTCCGCCACCTCGGCCACCGCGCGGCGGCGTTCGAGCGGGAGCGTACGCCCGGTCGGATTCTGGAAGTTGGGCACCAGGTAGAGCAGTTTCGGCCGTTCCCGGCGCGCCACCTCCTCCAGTGCCTCCGGGATCACCCCGTACGCGTCGGTCGGCACCGGCACCACCCGGGCGCCCGCGAAGCCGAAGCACTGGAGCGCCGCCAGATACGTCGGGTTCTCCACCAGCACCACATCGCCGGGCTCGATCAGCGCGGTCGCGATCAGCGCGAGCCCCTGCTGCGAGCCGCCGGTCACCAGGATGTCGTCCATGCCCGTCGCCAGGTCGCGCCCGCTCAGCCGGGCCGCCACGGCCGCGCGCAGCGCGGGATCGCCCTCGGTCGTCGAGTACTGGAGCACCTTGTGCGGCTGCTCGGCCAGGACGCGGGCGTACGCCTCCGCGATGGCCGCCGCGTCGAACAGCTCGGGCGCGGGCAGCCCGCCGGCGAAGGAGATCACCTCCGGCCGCGCGGTCAGCGCCAGGATCTCCCGTACCGGCGAGGCGCCCACCGAGACGGCGCGTTGAGCGAGGGCGGGCACGGCGGCTCGGGTCGAGGTCATGTCCGGCAGCCTACGAAGAATCGTTGCCATGTCCAGGTACTTTCCAGCATCCGGGCACCTTCACTTCTCCCCGGAGCTGACGTAGCGTCAGATTCATGGCTGAGGACGTGAGAACGGGCCCGGACGGCGGAACGGACGTCGAGGCGTACGGACGGCTCGCGGCCGTCGGACCGTACGGCGTCGACGTCGGGCACGCGCTGATCACCATGGTCGAGCCGCACGCCGGGCACGAATACGCGTACAACCGGTGGTACGAGGACGACCACTTCATCGCCGGTGCGATGGCGATGCCCTGGCTGTACGCCGGGCGCCGCTGGGTGGCCACGCGGCCGCTGCTGGACCTGCGGTACCCCGCGGACTCCGCGGTCGCGCGGCCGGTCACCGCGGGCTGCTACCTGTCGCTGTACTGGATCACCGCGGGCCGCTACGACGCGCACATGCGGTGGACGGTCGGCATCAACAAGCGGCTCAATCGCGACGCCCGCGTCTACCACGACCGCACCCACGTCTTCACCGCCTTCCAGGACCGCGCCGCGAGCGTCTACCGGGACGGCGCCGCCGGTCCGCGCGACATCCACGCGCTCGACCACCCGTACCGCGGACTCGTCCTCGAAGTGCTGGAAGCGGAATCCGCGGAAGGCCGGGACGAATTGCTGGAATGGCTGCGGGCCCGCCACCTGCCGAAGAAGCTCGCCGGATCACCGGCGGCGATGGTGGTGATCTTCACGCCCACTGCGCTGCCGCTCGACCGGATGTCTTATGTGAAACAGGTCGAAGGCGTCGAAACCCGGCTCACCCTCCTGTGGTTCCTGCAACAAGATCCACGCGAGGGGTGGGAAGAGCATTTCGCCGGTCACGCCGCCGAGATCGCCGGCCGGACCGACTCGGCGGGGCGCTCGGCGAAAGTGGAATTCATCGCTCCCTTCATTCCGACCATTCCCGGCACGGACACCTACGTCGATCAACTCCGTTGATCCGCTGACATGATCACCCGGTCCGCTGGGTTGATCACCCGGTCCGCCGCGTTGATCACCCCGTTCGCCGCGTTGATCATCCGGCCCGGAACATCAGGACAGCAGTGAGCCCCCTCGGCTAGGACGGCGGCCAGACGAGAGGGCTCTTCTGCGGTACTGCTGAAGGTGCGCGCGCTGTACTAGTTGATCGTGAACGCGCCTCGGTCGACGTCCGTGACGAACGCGGTCCACGCCTCAGGGGAAAAGCTGAGGACCGGACCCTGCGGGTCCTTGGAGTCGCGGACCACGACCGACTCGACGGCCGGGGACTTCACTTCGACACAGGCGCCATTTCCGGTGGACCGCGAGGACTTCATCCACGCGGGAGTACTGCCCAGCTTGATTGCCATCTCTGCTCCGGTCTGTGCTGATGGCGGCGGCGAGGTACGCCATTGCCTGACTACGCGCTCGACGCTACTAGCCAACATCACGGACCGGTGAGCCACTTCACCCAAGTGGATGGCATATTCCCAGTAACTCTTCCAATGGGAGTGAGCGGGGGTGTACCGTATCGCCCGCACTTCAGCGGGTGTATCGTTCCGCCGCTTCGGTGATGAACTGCCGGGTCTGTTCGGCGCTGAGCGCCTGGGCCCGCAGATGCTCGTACATCACGCTGTACGCCTGCACATCGGTGTCCTTCTCCAAGTACAGGTCGCTGTTGACGCCTTCGAGATAGACCACCGTGGCATCGGTCGCGTCGGTGAACTCCAGTACCGCGAACTGCCCGCTCAGACCGGGGTGCGCGCCCGCCTCGAACGGCAGCACCTGCACGGTCACATGCGGCAGATGGCTCAATTCCACCAAATGCAGAAGCTGGTCACGCATCACGTGCTCGTCGCCGACCTTGCGGCACAGCGCCGCCTCGTCCACCACGGCCCACATCCGCAGCGGCCCGTCCCGGTCGGTGATCCGCTCCTGCCGGCGCATTCTCACGCTGACGCGCTTGTCGACCTGTTCGGGAGTGGCCTCCGGCAGATTGCCCGCGATCATCGCGGCGGCGTACTCCGGCGTCTGCAACAGGCCCGGCACCACCTGGGGTTCGAAGACCCTCAGACTGGCCGCCTCGGTCTCCAGGCCGATGTACACGCTGTACGGGATGTCGCCGAAGGCATGCCACCAGCCCTGCTGGCGCGACTCCTTGGCCATCTGCATCAGCGAGTCGACGATCCGCACGTCCTCGACGCCGTACACACCGCACAGGTCGCGCACATCGCGCTGGCTGATGCTCCGGCGCCCGTTCTCCAACCGGCTGATCTTCGACTGCGACACCAGGAGCCGGGCGGCGACCTCCTCGGCCGTCATGCCCTTCTGCTCCCGCAACTTGCGCAGTTCCGAACCCAGCCGGCGGCGCCTGACGGTGGGATTGACGTTGGCGACCACTGGACGTGCACCTCCACGCTGAACCTACTGATGGTCAGCAGCCTGCCACTTGCGGTCATCGGCGCGCTGGCGAATGAGGGTAACCCGGCAGGGGCGTGTACGCGGTGGTACACGGGGGTGTATACGGCGACGCGCGGTGCGACGAATCCCGGAACGTGTTCCGAGTCCCGCCGCCCCGCGCGTCACAGCGGCTCCCGGAACGGGTCGCTGAGGACGGCGCGATGGTCGCGGATTGCGGTGCCCCGTCCCTGCCGACGGGCGCCGCAGCCGTCCCTGATGAGGGGGTTGCCGAGCGCTACGTGCTCACCTGCGCACGCGCTCTCACGTGCTGAACGTGCTGCCTGTGCTGCCTGTGTCCACTCGCTGTCGCACGCCGACTCAACGGGCGCCGGCGCGGGCCATGGTGCTGTGCCCCGCCGCTCGCGGTGCCGGAGCGGCTGGCCGCTTCGGCTGCGCCGCCACGCCGTTCTGCACATCCATCACGGCATGCGCGACGAGGCCGCCCATCGGGTCGTACCTGATCAGGTCACGCAGGCGCGATCGTGACGACCGGCCCTCGTTGCCCGGGTAGAGGTGCTTGCCGAGTCCCACGGCGTGGGCGAGCGCGGCGAGCGCGGCGGTCCGCGGGTCCGGCGGCACGCCGGTACGGATCGCACTGTCCAGCCGGGTACGGATCTCCCGGCTGACCGCGCTGTCGGACGCCTGGTACCGCGTCGTCGGCAGCACCCCGCACATCTGGCCGGGCACGGCGTGCACCATGCCGCACCGCTCCAGGTGCGCGAGATACGTCTGGCGGAGCCCGAGGCGGGGTCCGCCGATCCAGTGGACGGCCCGCACCGGACTGCCGCGTCGCCGCAGCAGTTCGAGAGCGGAGTCCAGGGTCGGATCTCCAGTCGGCCGTGGGTGCACCACGGCTATACGATCCCCGTCAGGGGCTATCCGTCCGGCCAGGGCCAGCTCGACGAGCTGCGCCCCGGCGAGGCCGAGGTCGAGCGATTGAGGCTGCGCCGTGGTCCCGGTCGTCGGGTCCAGTGCGAGCAGCAACAGCTCTTCCGGAATTGTTCTGCGGCTCTTGCCCATCCATGCCTCCCCGCGTGGATGAATGACAGGGTGACGCCTCTCACACCGGCCTGTCGAGAGCGCCTTTGCCTTATCGACGGGAACCGGGTGGTATGTCGTTCTCGTCTACGGGGTGGGCGGTGGTGTCGCGGACGGGTCGCGGGCCTGTCGGCGGGACACTGCCAGTGTGAGCTTTGAAGGGGTATGGGCGCCATTCGGCATCCGCCCCCGCACGATGTGTGCGGCCATTTCGTGATGTGTGGAGGAGGTCTGCGTGGCGGGCGAGTCCCCCGGCAGGGAACAGCGGCAGGGCACGTCGGGGGAGGCGGTCGAGCGGTCGACCGCTGATCCGAGGCTGGTGGTGTTCCGGACGCCCACCGAGGGGCACGGGACACGCGTGGCGGAGGGCGTACGGGAGGAGCACGCGGGCGCCGCGGTCGGAGCCGTCCCCTCCGCGCCCCCCGAATCGGCGGACTCCGCGGGCTCCGGCGCACGCCCCCACCCGGCCGCCGCCTCCTCCGCCGCCTCCACGGCGAATACGCCGGACGGCGTAGCGGCCGTAGACGAATCCTCCGACGCGGCTACGTCCACGACGCCGCCCGCGCCCCGCACCCCGGAGGTCCTGCCTCCGGAAGCGGAACCGAATCGTGACCTCCAGGACCCGGATTCCGCCGCCGGGGAAGCCCCCGAGGACGGGCCGGACTCCGAAACGGGTCCGAAAGCGGAAGACTCCGCGCCGGCCGGGCCGCCCGCGGCGGAGCGCGACGAGCACACCGCCGTGCTGCGCGTCGGGGGGCGCGGGGGCCTGCTGAGCGCCGGCGCCACCGCCGGCGGTGGTGCGGCCGGTGACGGTACGGCTGAGGGCGCCGACGGGGACGGCGTGAACGGCGCCGAGGGCGCGGACGGCGTGAACGGCGCCGAGGCCGTGACCGAGGCCGACCCCGACGACGTACAGGGCGACGTACAGGGCGACGTACCGGGCGACGTATCGGACGCGGCCCCGCCCTCCGGCGACGGTCAGGAATCCGAGGACGCGGACCCCGCAGACCCCGAGGACGCCGCCCCGGCGACCTCGACCGACGCCGCCGACGCCGCGCCCTCTGCCGGTGACGCCGAGGACGCCGCTCCGGAGGGCTCCGACAGCTCCGCGCCCGAGGACGGCGACAGCTCCGCGTCCAGGAACACCTCCGAGAACATCTCGCAGGACGCCCCCGAGAGCGCCCCCGAGGACAACGCCCCCAAGGGCCCCGGCGCCCGGAGCGCCTCCGTCCTGCGCCCGCTTGTGTCCGATCTCCCCGCCGAGCGCCCGGCGGCGCAGGGCGCGGAAGGCGCCTCAGGAGCCCGTAGCGCGCCCTCTGGCGCCTCCGCGCCCTATGAGGCGCCCCAGCCGCCCCCGGCGTCCGCCAAGCCGCGTACGGGCCCCGTGAAGCCCTCGGAGAGTCCGGCCGCGGGCCCGATCGGGCAGCCGTCCGCCCCGCCGAAGCCCGCCGGGGGCGCGCCGCTGCCCCCGTACGCCGGGAGCCCGTCCGCGATCGGCACCCCCACGGCGGCCTCGCCGGACGGCGCGGCGGCCGGGCCCGACGGGACGCGGTCGATGCCCGTGCCGCCGGAGCCCGAGGCGCCGCTGAAGCTGCTCGCGGAGCTGACGAACACCCCGCCGCCGCGCCAGACGGTGCTGCGGACGGTCGCGCGCCGGTTCAAGATCTGGACCCCGCTGGTGGTGCTGCTGGCGATCGTGTTCGTCGTGGTGCAGGCGCTGCGCCCGCTGCCGGCGCCGTCGATGGCGCTGACCGCGGCCTCCTCGTACACCTTCGACGGCACGCCGCTGCCGCAGTCCATGCCGTGGCCGTCGCAGGGCCAGTCGGTGGCCGAGGTCGAGGGCCTGGGCTCGCTCGGCGTGCACGGCGCGCAGACCCCGGTGCCGATCGCGAGCGTCACCAAGGTGATGACCGCGTATCTGATCCTGCGCGACCACCCGCTGACGGGTAAGCAGACCGGTCCGACGATCCCCGTGGACGCGCAGGCGGCCGACGAGGCGAGTTCGAGCGACGAGTCGACCGCGCAGGTCAAGAAGGGCCAGCAGTTCACCGAGCGGCAAATGCTGCAACTGCTGCTGATCCCCTCGGGCAACAACATCGCCCGCCTGCTGGCGCGTTGGGACTCCGGCACCCAGGAGGCGTTCGTCACGAAGATGACGAAGGCCGCCGCCGACCTCGGCATGACCAACACCACGTACACCGGCGCGAGCGGCTTCGAGGAGACCACGCGGAGCACCGCCGTCGACCAGTTGAAGCTGGCCCGCGAGGTCATGAAGAACGACGTGTTCCGGTCGGTCGTCGCGCAGCCGAACATCGACATCCCCGGCGTCGGCACGATCTACAACAACAACAACGACCTGGTCAACGTGGGTGTGATCGGCATCAAGACCGGTTCGAGCACCCCCGCGGGGGGCGCCCTGATGTGGGCGGCGAACAAGAAGGTCGACGGCAAGGACCAGTTGATCCTCGGCGTCGTCCTCCAGCAGCGCGGCGGCACGACCGTCTACGACAGCCTCCAGGCGGCGCTGGTCAACTCGCAGAAGCTGATCAACTCCGTGCAGGGCGGCCTGACGTCGTCGACGATAGTGAAGAAGGGCGAGGTCGTCGGCTATGTGGACGACGGGCTCGGCGGTCACACGCCGGTCGTGGCGAGCAAGGACCTGAAGGCCGTCGGCTGGCCGGGCCTGAGGACGACGCTGTCGCTGACCCCCCTCAAGGACGGGCTGCCGCACACCGCGACGTCCGGCGCCGAGGTGGGCACGATCGGCTTCGGCACCGGCTCGGCCCGCACCACGGTGCCGGTCGTCCTCCAGTCCGACCTGAGCGAGCCGTCGTTCGGCACGAAGCTCACCCGGGTCGGCTGACCCCGAGCCGCCCGCGGGCGGCACCGCGCAGGCTCCGGTACGCGGCGGCCGGGTCGATCCGACCCGGCCGTCCGCGTGTCAGCGGGTAGCAGGCCAGGCCGAGCAGCACTGACGTGAAGTGCCCGACGTCGGTGAAGGTGCGGCCCTCGCCCAGCGCGAGCCCGTAGAAGAGCAGCACGCAGGCGCCGTACAGGTACCGCCAGGGCATCGTGACCGCCCAGGTCAGCACCGCCTCGACCGCCGCCAGCCCGTAACTGACGCCCACGTCGAGGGTCTCGGCGGCCGACTGCGGCGCGTGCCCGTGCCGGATCGCCCACAGCAGCACGCCCTCACTGATGTACGTCGCCGCGACGTGCCCGATCAGCACGACCGCGAGCCACCGCCAGGTGCCCAGCCAGCGCTCGGCGGTGGCGTGGAAGACCGTGTAGAGCAGCACGTACGGCAGCCATCCGCCGCCGTCGGTCCACAGCGCGCTGCGCACCAGGGCGCGGACCGGCTGGCTCGACAGATTGCGGATGTTCGTCGACCGCAGCCGCAGGAAGTCGTCCACCGTGGCGGGCGCCATCCGGTGGATCGCGACCGTGGTGAAGAACAGGATCGCCAGCCAGATGTACGTGCCGGGGGCGCTGCGGATGTACGCCCACACGGCGCGGGCCACGGCGCGGGTGACACGCGAGAGGCGTGAGGGGAGATGCACGCTCCGGATTCTGTCCGGAAAGCGAGGTTTATACGGCCGCGCCGCGCGTAAGCGCGGCCTACCGAGTCCAGCGGGTGCGCGGGTCCCGGCCCGGTGCGCGGGTCCCGGCCGGGTCACGCGGACAGTTCGCGCTCCAAAGGGGTGCGGAATCGCGGTGTGACGGTCACACCGCCGCCCGCGAGAAAGGCGGTGAGACGCTCCGCCGCCGCCTCGACCGCGTCCGCCGCCCGCGCGCCCCGGTCGGCCAGCAGCCGCCAGGCGACAGTGCCGTCCGCGCGGTGCGCCCAGCCGCCGATCACCTCGCCGCCCCACCACACGGTGGGCCCGACGTTGCCCGAGCGGTCGAAGAGGGACGCGCGGTGCTCGCGCGGCAGGAACCAGTCGCGCTCCTGCCACCCCATGGGCGTCGGGTCCAGCGCGGGCAGCAGCGTCGCGGCGGGCGGCGGCGCGTCCGCCGACGGCCCGGCGTCACCGGGCAGTACGTGGCCGACGGCGTCCCCGTCCAGCAGCACTTCCTCGGCGCCGACCGCCGCGAGCGCCTTGCGCACCTCCGTCAGCGACCAGCCCGTCCACCACTTCAGATCGGCCGCCGTCCCCGGCCCGTACGCCCCCAGCCACGCCTTCACCACCCCGGCGCGCGCCTCGGCCACCGGCACGTCGGGCAGCGGCTCGGCGTTCGCCCACCGGAACTGGCTGCTCGTCCACGACCCGGCCGGCCTGCGCCGCTCGATCCGGCCCTCGGCGGCCATCGTCCTGATGATCCGGCTCGCCACGTTCTGCCGCGCCTCGTACGGCTTGCCCGCCGCCACCAGCACCTGCTCGCGCAGCTCGGGCACCAGCTTCGACAGCCCCGCGCCGCTGGTCTCGCCGTGCGCGTCGAGCGCCGCGCGCACCCGCGCCTCGACGTCTTCCAGCCACGCCTCGTCCCAGCCGCCGCCCTCCGCCAGGAACGCCAGCAGCCCCTTGCGCTCCTTCGCCGCGATCTGCCGCCCGGCCGCCGCGTACACCCCCGGCGCCGCCGCCCGGCCCACGACGAACATCGTGCGCCGCATCGCCAGCATCCGCACCAGCGACCCGGTCTCCCCGTACAGCGCCTCCTCCAGCGCCCCGACGCCGTCGCCCGGCTCGCGCAGCCGCGCCGCCACCGTCAGGAACACCGTCGCCGGATCGGTCGCGTGCAGCGCCACGAGCGCGTCGGCGACCTCCTCGCAGGTGCCCACGGCCCGGAGCTGCCGCCGCACCAGCCGCCCCCGCCGCTCCTCGTCCCCGACCTGTCGCCGCCGCGTTCCGCTCATGACCTCATGCTCACACGCCCCGCCGTCACTACCGGCTCAGCGGCCGGAAGCCGCGCAGGCGCAGGCTGTTGGCCACGACGAAGACGGAGGAGAAGGCCATGGCCGCGCCCGCGATCATCGGGTTGAGCAGCCCCGCCGCCGCCAGCGGCAGAGCGGCGACGTTGTAGCCGAAGGCCCAGAAGAGATTGGACTTGATGGTGCCGAGCGTGCGCCGCGCGAGGCGGATGGCGTCGGCGGCCACGCGCAGGTCACCGCGGACCAGGGTGAGGTCCCCGGCCTCGATGGCGGCGTCGGTGCCGGTGCCCATGGCGAGCCCGAGGTCGGCCTGGGCGAGCGCGGCGGCGTCGTTCACACCGTCGCCGACCATGGCGACGCTGCGCCCCTCGGCCTGGAGGCGCCGGACGACGGCGACCTTGTCCTCCGGGAGGACATCCGCGAAGACGTCGGCCGCGTCGATGCCGACCTCGGCGGCGACGGCCGCCGCGACGGCCGCGTTGTCCCCTGTGAGCAGCATCGGCCGCAGGCCGAGCGCCCGCAGCCGCCGGACGGCCTCCGCGCTCGTCGGCTTGACGGCGTCGGCGACGACGAGCACGGCCCGCGCCCGCCCGTCCCAGCCCACGACGACCGCCGTGCCGCCGTGCGCCTCGGCCGCCGCCTTGGCCTCGGCGAGGTCGGCGGGCAGGACGAGCCCGCGCCCGCTCAGCAGCCGCTCGCGGCCGACCAGCACCTCGTGGCCCTCGACGACACCGCGCACACCGAGGCCGGGGACGTTCTCGAAGTCCGTGACCGGCGGCAGTTCACCGGCCGCCTCGCGCGCCCCGGCGGCGACGGCCCGCGCGATCGGGTGCTCGGAGGCGTCCTCCAGCGCGCCCGCCAGCCGCAGGACGTCGGCCTCCTCGGCTCCCGACACACGCACCCCGGTCAGCGTCATCGACCCGGTCGTGACCGTCCCGGTCTTGTCCAGCACGACCGTGTCGACGGCCCGCGTCGACTCCAGCACCTCGGGCCCCTTGATGAGGATGCCGAGCTGCGCGCCGCGCCCGGTGCCGACCATGAGCGCGGTCGGCGTGGCGAGCCCGAGCGCGCACGGGCAGGCGATGATGAGGACGGAGACGGCCGCGGTGAAGGCGGCGGTCGCGCCCTCCCCGGTCAGCAGCCAGAAGGCGAGCGTGCCGAGCGCCAGCACGATCACCACGGGCACGAAGACGGCCGAGATCCGGTCGGCGAGCCGCTGCGCGGCGGCCTTGCCGTTCTGCGCGTCCTCCACCAGCCGTGCCATACGGGCGAGTTGGGTGTCGGCGCCGATCCGCTCGGCCTCGACGACGATGCGCCCGCCCGCGTTGACGGTGGCGCCGGTGACCCGCGAGCCGGGTCCGACCTCGACCGGTACGGACTCCCCGGTGAGCATCGACGCGTCGACGGCGGAGCCCCCGTCGCGGACGACGCCGTCGGTGGCGATCTTCTCGCCGGGGCGTACGACGAAGCGGTCGCCGACCGCCAACTCGCCGACGGGGATACGCACTTCCCGCCCGTCGCGGAGCACCGCGACGTCCCTGGCGCCCAGTTCGAGCAGCGCGCGCAGCGCCGCCCCCGCCTTCCGCTTGGCGCGGGCCTCGAAGTACCGCCCGGCCAGGATGAACGCGGTGACCCCGGCCGCCGCCTCCAGATAGATGTGGCCGCTGCCGCCGCCGCGCGAGACGGTGAGGTCGAAGGAGTCCTTCATGCCGGACATGCCCGCGTCGCCGAAGAACAGCGCCCACAGGGACCAGCCGTACGCGGCGAGGGTGCCGACCGACACCAGGGTGTCCATGGTGGCGGCGCCGTGCCGCAGATTCGTCCAGGCGGCGCGGTGGAAGGGCCAGCCCGCGTAGACCACGACCGGTGAGGCGAGCGTCAGCGCCAGCCACTGCCAGTTGTCGAACTGGAGCGCCGGGACCATCGACAGCGCGACGACCGGCACGGCGAGGACGACGGCGGTGATCAACCGCTCCCGCAGGGAGATCGATTCGGGGTCGCGCGCCGGGCCGGCGGCGGTCCCGTCGGCGTCGGCCGGGGGCGCGAGCGGGGGCGGGGGGAGCGCGGCGGTGTACCCGGTGGCCTCGACGGTCGCGATGAGATCGCCGACCGCGACTCCCTCGGCGTACGCCACCTTGGCCTTCTCGGTCGCGTAGTTGACGGTGGCGCTGACGCCGTCCATCCGGTTGAGCTTCTTCTCGATCCGCGCGGCGCAGGACGCGCACGTCATGCCGCCGATCTCCAGCTCGACCGCCTGCTCGGCCGCCGCCGTCCCGCCGTCCTTCGCCGCCGTGGTCATGGCCACTCCCGCTCCCCTCGTGTCCCCGTCGTACCTTTCCCGCCGCCCGGCCCCTGCCCCCGGCCCCCGCCGTGGAGGCCGCGAAGTGCCGGTCAGGCGCGGCCGACCAGTTCGTAACCCGCCTCGTCCACGGCGGCGCGCACCGACTCGTCGTCCACCGGCTGCTCGGACGCGACGGTCAGCAGACCGGTCGAGGCGACCGCCTTGACGGAGGTGACACCGGGAATCGCGGTGACCTCCTTGGTGATCGCGGACTCGCAGTGACCGCAGCTCATCCCGGACACGGAGTAGACGGCCTCGCTCATGGTGTTCTCCTCGATACGTGCGTGCGTGCCTGCTTGTGCGGACGTGCTTCTCCGTCCGCCGGGAACAACCATATACCCCCTAGGGGTATTCCACGAAGCTGAGATCTTCGGCACTCCGGGCGCCCCGCCGGTCCCGGCGCGCCGGGCGCTCGCCTAGGCTGGACGCGTCGGCGCGTACCCGTGGCAGGGACGCGACCAGCTCTTTCACCAGGAGGCGGCAGCGTGCTGCGCACCATGTTCAAGTCGAAGATCCACCGGGCCACCGTGACCCAGGCGGATCTGCACTATGTGGGCTCCGTGACCGTCGACGCCGATCTGATGGACGCCGCGGACCTGCTGCCCGGCGAACTCGTCCACATCGTCGACATCACCAACGGCGCCCGGCTGGAGACCTATGTCATCGAGGGCGAGCGCGGCTCCGGCGTCATCGGCATCAACGGCGCCGCCGCCCACCTCGTGCACCCCGGAGACCTGGTCATCCTGATCAGCTACGCGCAGGTCGAGGACGCCGAGGCCAGGGCGCTGCGCCCGGCCGTCGTCCATGTGGACGCCGACAACCGGATCATCACGGTCGGCGGCGACCCGTCGGAGCCCACCCCCGGCGCGGACACGCTCCGCCCCCCGCACGCCGTGGCGCGGGTCTGACGGCCGAAGCCGGATCACTGATGTGCCGGGGCCCGCTCGCTGATCGCGGGGTGTTCGCGGAATGTTCGCGGACCGCTCGTGGCGCGTCGCGCCCCGTGCGTCCGACGGTGAGCGTTACGCGGCGGTGACGACCGCCGCGCCGCTCACCGGGCCGACGGCCGGGCCCTGGACCGGGCGTATCGGCATCTGGGTACCCCGCGCGGCGGCGGTCCACTCGGCGCGCAGCCGCGCCAGCTCCGTGAGCTCTTCGGCCGTCCAAGGCCGGTCGCCGTGCTCCTGCACATAAGCGCGCAGGGCCGCGTTCGCTTGATCGAGACTTCCCCCGTACATGTGAACCACAGTAGACGGCGGCACTGACAATCCCGAATCCGTTAAACACCGCGCGTGACCGTGTCGATGCGGCACGGCGCCTTCCGTTTCACCCGCCAAGGCGGTGACCTGCGCACGAACGGCGATTGTCGGGACCGGCTGCCATGCTGGGTGTGAGAGAGGACACTGCGTCCCAATCGGACAAAAAGCCCGGCACCCGCCCGATCCGCCCGGCACCCCTGATCCGCCCGACGCCTCCGATCCGCCCGGACGGCTCCGATCCGCCCGGCCACCGCACGACAGCTCCAGGAGGAAGGCACCCATGCTCACCAACGACTACGTGCCCGGCGCGCCCGACTGGATCGACCTGGGCAGCCGCGACACCACGGCCGCCGCCGCGTACTACGGCTCGCTCTTCGGCTGGGAATTCGAACCGGGCGGCCCCGCGTCCGGCGGGTACGGCACCTTCGTGCGGGACGGCGCGACGGTCGCCGCGCTGGGCCCGCTCCAGGACACCGGCGCCCACCCGGCCTGGACGGTCTACTTCGAGACCGCCGACGCCGACGCCACCACGGCGGCCGTCGAGGAGAACGGCGGCACCGTACGGGTGCCGCCGATGGACGTCTTCGACCAGGGCCGCCTCGCCTCCTACACCGACCCGACCGGCGGCGAATTCGGCGTCTGGCAGCCCGGCACCAACAAGGGCCTGGACCACGTCGGCCCCTGGGGCCTGTGCTGGACCGAGCTGTACACACCGCGGGCCCAGCGCGCCAAGGACTTCTACGCCGCGGTCCTGGCCTGGGACTACGAGGACATGCCGCTGCCCGGCGACGCGTCCGCCGACGTCTACACCGTGGTGTCCCGCTCCGGCGGCGGCCAGGACGGCTCGCACGGCGGCATCCTCCAGCTCGGCCCCGACCTGCTCCCCGCCGGTACGGCCTACTGGCAGCCCTACTTCGGCGTCGACGACTGCGACGCCGTCGTCGCCAGGGCCACCGAGGGCGGCGGCACGGCCCTCCTGCCCCCCACCGACATGGCGGGCGTCGGCCGCCTCGCCCTGCTGACCGACCCCGAGGGCGCGTTCTTCGCCGTGCTCACCCCGGCGGCCTCGATGACGTCCTGAGCCCGTACGGCCCGTAAAGCCCGCACGGCCCGCAAAGCCGCCACAGCATGCCCGGCCCGCGCGGCTCTCAGGCCCGCGGGTCCTGGCCCGTGGAAGGGGCGGCCTGCTCGGCGGCGGACGGCTCCGCCGCACCGGCCCCGGTCGCGGGGAGCGCCGTCAGATGGGCGAGCGTGCCGGTGATCGTCAACAGCCGCTCCAGCGCGGGGGACCGGTCGTCCAGGTGGAGCCGGACACCGGCCTCGTCGGTGCGGCGGCGGATCATCAGCAGCGCCGAGAGCCCGCTGGAGTCCGTGCTGCCGAGCCCGGCGCAGTGCAGGTGCAGGTCCGCCAGGCGCGGATTGTCGGCGATCTTGTCGCTGACGACCGCCAGCAGCCGGTCGGCGTTGTCGTAGTCGAGGTCGCCGTGCAGTTCGATCCGCACGGTCGTCTCGGTGTCGACGGCCGTCAGCCGCAGATGGCTCGGGGGAATCGTGGTCATGCGGTGGTCCTGGCGGTGGTGAGTGCGGACGAGGTCAGACAGTCGGTGCCGAGCCGGAGTATCCGGACCGCGCGCGGGAAGTCCTTCAGCTCGTCGGACAGGATCCGCAGCGCGGGCGGCAGGCTGTGCGCGGGAACGCCTCGGGCGGCGAGAATCCCGGCGGTCCAGGTGAGGAAGTCCGCGAAGAGGTCCTCGTCGCCCGTGTAGAGGGCGATGGTGAGGAAGTCCACGATGTGCGCGAGGTCTTGCGCGGTGTGCTCGCGCTGGAGCTCGCTGTACGCGCGCATCGCGGGGAAGGCGGCCTCCAGCCCGCTGAAGACGGTCCGCACCAGGGCCGTACGGGCGCGCGCGACCATCGTGTACTCCTGGTCGGCCAGGTGCGGCAGATCGTCTATCGGCTGGTGCTCGGGCTGCGGGCGCGGCAGCGGGCCGCGCGCGAGGCGCTCCGCGGCCGTACGCGCGTCGGGGGCCCAGGCGTCGGCGCCCAGCAGCCGCGCGTGCCGGCCGTCCGGGCCGAAGGCGGCGCCGCCGACGAGGACCGGCACCCCGACGGCCTGGCAGGCGGTGATCGCGGCGTGCGCGGTCGGCAGCCGGGTGGCCAGCGAACTGGAGAGCGCCACCGCGTCGCACGCGGTGCGGTGCAGGTGGGTGATGAGGTGCGGGGTGGGCACCTGGGCGCCGAGGAAGTCGACGCGCCAGCCGCGCAGCTTCAGCACCTCGGCCAGGATCCGGGCGGGCAGCGCGTGCCACTCGCCCTCGACGCAGGCCACCGTGATCCTGCCCCGCCAGGGTTCGGTACGGGCGGCCGGGTGCAGGGACAGCGCCGCCACCGCCCGGTCGTTGATCGCGGTGGCGGCGTGCTCCTGGGCGACGCTCAGCCGGTTGGCCGCCCACTCCTCGCCCACCTTGCCCTGCACGGGCGCGATGACGTCGAGCAGCACGCTCTCCGCGTCCACCCCCGTGTCCAGCGCGCCGAGCACCACACCGGCCGCCGCGTGCTCGTCGCCGTGCGCGACGGCCTCCCACAGCTCCGTCACGCGCCGCCCGAGCCCCTGATCAGGTCCGGAGCGGGCTCCGGACGGCGGGGCGGGCGGCGAGGACGCGGAGTGCGACGAGGGTGCGGTCGGCTCGGTGTCGGTGCTCACGCTGTGTACCTGCCCCGAGTACGGCCGTTCACCGCACTCAGGTGGTGCGTCCGGGGCGCGGAGATCACGACGACGGCCATGTCGTCGTGACGCCCCGTGCCGACCCATTCGGCGGCGAGCATCTGGACCCGCTCCACGATTCCTTCCGCGGGCATGCCCGCGCACTCCGACAGCACGCGCCGCAGCCGCTTCTCGCCGAACAGCGCGCCGCCCAGGGGGCCGCCGCGCGCCTCGGTGATTCCGTCCGTGTACAGCACGCAGGTCTCGCCGGGCGCCAGGGACAGCGTGACGGTACGGGAGACGGCGTCGGGGATCGCGCCGACCAGGGTGCCCTTGGTGTCGGCCTGCTCCACCTCGCCGTCGGCCCGCACGATCAGCGGCGCGAGGTGTCCCGCGCTGGTCAGCCGCAGCCGCACCTGGTGCCCGTCGCGGAGCGCGGAGGCCAGGATCAGCGTCGCGAAGCGGGTGTGGTGGGAGTTCAGCAGCGCCGTGTTCAGCAGGCTGAGCATCCGCTGGTGGTCGTCGGCCATGGGCAGCAGCGCGTGCAGGGTGTTGCGGATCTTGCCGGTCAGCACGGCCGCCTCGAGGCCCTTGCCGCACACATCGCCCAGCACCGCCAGCGACGCCTCGCCCTCGGTCACCGACGGGTGCACGTCGTAGAAGTCCCCGCCGATCCGCTCGTGGTCCTGCGAGGGCCGGTAGCCGCCGGCGAAGTCCACCCCGCCGACCTGGTGCAGCGACGGCGGCAGCAGTTCCCGCATCAGGACGTCGGTGATCGCCGACTGCTCCGCGTACAGCCGGGCCGCCGACATGGCGGCGCCCGCGCGCGCGGCGAACAGCCGGGCGAAGACCTCTTCGCGTTCGGTGAAGGCGTCGGTCTCCGAGCGCCGCAGCAGGACGAGGGCGCCCGCCGACACCCCGTGCCCCGGCAGCGGGGTGATCACTATCGAACCGACCGGCCCGAAGCCCTCGGGCACCAGCCAGGAGGGGGCCGTCGCCGGGTCGAGCCAGCGCGAGGGCACCGGCGGGAAGCCGCGCAACGCCTCGCCGAGCCCCGGCACTTCGTCCGGATCGACGCCCAGGTGCGACTGCGAGGGGCTGCCGCCGCGCACACAGGAGACCACCGGCAGCCGGTTCGCCCGCGACGGGGCGATGACCATGGCGGCGTCGGCCAGGTGCTCGGCGGCCATCTGCGCGGTGACGTCCATGCACCGGTCCAGGTTGAGCGAGGAGAGCAGCAGGTTGGACGAACGGCTGAGGAATTCGGTGCGCTCGCGTTCCATGCGCAACGCCTCGCGCGCCAGCCGCCGGTCGGTGTCCTCGACCAGCCACCACACGGCGCTTCCGTCGGCCAGCACCGTCGGATGCGCCTCGAAGGTGCGCCCGCCGACCGCGCCCCAGGCCACGTCGACGTCAGCGGTCGCGGCCACGTCCCCGTCCACGTGAGCGGCCACGTCCCCGTCCACGTCAGCGGTCGCGGCCCCGTCCACGTCAGCCGTCGCGGCCCCGTCCGGGCCCGGGGAATCCTCCGTCGGCGCGTGCAGCGTTTCGTGTGCCCGCGACAGCCACGGTGGCGCCACGTCCGCGAGCGCCACCCCTTTCCCGGCCCCCGGCAGCAGAATCCCCGCCGCCTCGTTCGCGAGTATCAGCCTGCCGTCGGCCTCGACCACGAGCACCGGGTAGGGCGCCAGCAGGGGGTACGGAGTGTCGCTCCTCGAAACGCTCACCGGTGCGTCCGCACCGGCTGCCGTCGTGACGGAACCAACCACACATTCAGGATCCGCTGAGCGAATCCCTCACCTCATCGACTAGGGGACAGTTGCGTACGGCGACCAGAAGACCGTTGCCGTCCAGCAACCATCCCGTACTTCCCCGCGGCCCCGCAACCAGCCCACCGGAGCGTGGCCGACCGGTCACAGGGCCTCGCGCCACGCCGCCAGTTCCCGCGCGCTGTCGAACCGCAGCGCCCGTCCGGTCACCGGATCGGTGAATTCCAGCGCCCGCGCGAGCAGTTGCAGCGGCCGGGTGAAGTCCTCCCGGCCGCCCTCCGAATCGGGCTCCGGCAGCACCCGCGGATACACCGGGTCGTACAGTAGCGGCAGGCCGAGCGCGCTCATGTGCAGCCGCAACTGGTGGGTACGGCCCGTCGCGGGCAGCAGCCGGTAGCGGCCCCGCGCACCGCGCCGCTCCAGCAGTTCGACCCGGCTCTCCGCGTTCGGCGGCCCCGGCTCCTCCCACGCCGCGATCCGCCCGCGCTCCTTCACGATCCGGCTCCGTACCGTCCTCGGCAGCTCCACCCGCGGGTCGTACGCGGCGACCGCCTCGTACTCCTTGCGCACCCGCCGGTCCCGGAAGAGCGTCTGGTACGCGCCCCGGTCCCCGGGGCGGACCACGAACAGCACCAGGCCCGCCGTCAGCCGGTCGAGCCGGTGCGCGGGCGACAGTTCGGGCAGCCCGCAGTCGCGCCGCAGCCGCGCCAGGGCGGTGTCCGTCACGTGCCGCCCGCGCGGGGTCGTCGCCAGGAAGTGCGGCTTGTCCGCCACCACGATCCGCTCGTCGCGGTACACCACCCTCACCTCGAACGGCACGGCCGTCTCCGGTGCCACATCGCGGTGGAACCATACGTACGCGCCCGCCTCGTACGCCGTCCCCGCCGTCACCGGACCGCCGTCCGCGGTCACGAAACGCCCCTCGGCCAGCATCGCCCCGACGCGCTCCGCGCCCACCGCCCCCGCGTACCGCTCCAGCAGATACGCCGCCACCGTCGGCGGCTCCCCGCCCCCGCCGGGCAGCCGCAGCCGCACCGGGTCCACGCCGTCCCGCTGCGCCAACGGCGACGGCGGCGCCTTGCGCCCGCCCCTGCGTGCCATGTCCCCGCCCCCCGTCAGCGCGCGACCGGGTAGCCGATCCGCTCCAGCTCCCCCCGGCCGTCCCCCTGAATCTCCCCCGCCCCCGGATACCGCACGATCTCCAACGCGGCCGACGCCCGGCACACATCCCGCAGCCCCGCGATGGACGGCAGCCCTCGAGCGACGTCATGGATCGTCACACGCTCAGTCATGCCCCATCCCTATCAAGATCCCTATCAAGCCGCACTGACATTCCCCCGCACACCTCGCACACCCGCACCGTCCCTCGCGTGTCACAGGCGTCCGCGCTGTCCCGTCCCGTGAGGGAGAGCCCCGCGATGAGCCGGGGACGACCGGAACGCGAGGACGGTGGCGGTCATGCGGGTGTTCGTGGCAGGCGGGAGCGGGGTACTGGGGCGGCGGCTGGTGCCGCTGCTCGTGGACGGGGGCCACCAGGTGACGGCCACCACGACGAGCGCGGCCAAACTGGACTCGCTGAAGGCGCTGGGCGCCGACGGCGTCGTGATGGACGGCCTGGACGCGGCGTCGGTCGGCGAGGCGGTGGCCACGGCGCGGCCGGACGTCATCGTGCACCAGATGACGGCGATCGCCACCGCGCACGCGGGCAAGCCCGACCTCAAGCACATGGACCGCTGGTTCGCCCCCACCATCCGGCTCCGCACCGAAGGCACCGACCACCTGCTGGCGGCGGCCCAGGCGACCGGCGTGCGCCACGTCGTCGCCCAGGGCTACGCCTCCTGGAACGGCGTCCGCGAGGGCGGCTGGGTCAAGACGGAACAGGACCCGCTCGACCTGATGGAGGGGACGGCGGCGCAGGCGGGGATGCGGGCGATCCGGCACGTCGAGGACGTGGTGGCGGACTTCGGCGGCGCGGTCATGCGCTACGGCAGTTTCTACGGCCCCGGCGTCACCGACGACATGGTCGAACTCCTGCGCAAGCGGCAGCTCCCGCTCGTCGGCGCCGGCGCGGGCCACACCTCGTGGATCCACCTGGACGACGCGGCGAGCGCCACCGCCCTGGCCGTCGAGCGGCGCGCGACCGGCCTGTTCAACGTCGTCGACGACGAACCGGCGCCGGCCGCCGAGTGGCTGCCGTATCTGGCCCGGTGCGCGGGCGCGAAACGGCCGATGCGGGTGCCCGCGTGGCTGGCCCGTTTGCTGGCCGGGGAGGTGGCGGTGACGATGATGACCGAGGGCCGCGGCTTCTCCAATGCCAAGGCCCGGCGGGAACTGGGCTGGGAGCCGCGCTACTCGTCGTGGCGCGAGGGGTTCGAGAAGGGGCTGAAGTGACGCGGGCGGATGCGCGGCAGGGGCAGGGTTCGGCACGGTCTGACGGGGCACGGTCCGGTGCGGCGCGGGCGGGGGAGTTCGAGGACCTGCGGCCGCTGCTGTTCTCGATCGCGTACCGGATCCTGGGCAGCGTGAGCGAGGCGGAGGACGCGGTCCAGGACACCTGGCTGCGCTACGAGGCCGCCGGGACCTCGCCCGCCTCGCCCAAGGCGTATCTGTCGGCCGCCGTCACCCGCGTCTCCATCGACGTGCTGCGCTCCGCCCGCTTCCGGCGCGAGGAGTACGTGGGGGAGTGGCTGCCGGAGCCGCTGCTCGCCGACCCCTACGACGACCCGGCGCGCTCGGCGGAACTGGCCGACTCCGTCTCGACGGCCGCCCTGTTGCTGCTGGAGCGGCTCAGCCCGCTGGAGCGCGCCGTCTTCGTGCTGCGCGAGGTCTTCGGTTTCGGCTTCCCCGAGGTCGCCTCCGCCGTCGGCCGCTCCGAGGCCGCCTGCCGTCAGCTCGCGGTACGCGCCAGGCGGCACATGGACGAGGGCCGCCCGCGCTTCGAGGCCGACCGGCGGGAGCGGGAGAGGCTGGCGGGACGGTTCTTCGACGCGCTGCGCGAGGGCGACGTCGAGGCCCTGCGCGACGTGCTCGCCGCGGACGTCCAGGTCGTCGGCGACGGCGGCGGCAAGACCCCGCAGTTCGCCCGCGCCATCAGCGGCGTCGAGAACGTGACGCGCCTGCTCGCCACCACCTTCCCCTGGTTCTTCCGCATCGACGTGACCGTCGAGTCCCACGAGATCAACGGCCAGCCCGGCATGATCTTCCGCGACCGCGACCGCAAGGTGCTCAACGTGTGGACGCTGGACGTGCTCGACGGCCGGATCCAGATGATCAACTCCGTCAGCAACCCCGACAAGCTCGGCCACCTGGGCCCGGTCGGGGACGCGTGGGCGGTCTACCGCGAGTGGAACGCGGCCCGCCGCCCGTAACGCCCACCGCCCTTGCCGTCCCGTGTCCGTCGTTCCGTCTCCGCCGTCCCGTGTCCGCCGTCCCGTGTCCGTCGTCCCGCCCCCGTCGTCCCGTGTCCGCCGTCCCGCGCCGTCACTTGCGGTCCAGGTCGAGGTTCAGATCCAGGTTCAGGTTCAGGTCCAGGTCGAGACCGAGGTCGCGGCGCAGACGCGTCAGGGCGCTGCGGACACGGGACTTGGCCGTGCCCAGCGGGATGCCGAGCGTCTCCGCGACCTCCTGGTGGCTGCGCTCGGCGTAGAACGCCAGGTGGATCGCCTCCCGTTGCAGATCGGTCAGCACGCTCACCCCGCGCCGCACCGCCGCCTGCCTCATGCGCCGCTCGACGATGTCCAGGACGTTGTCGCCGGCCGGCAGCCGCGTCCTGCGGGCCGCCAGGTCCTCACTGCGCAGCAGTACGGCGTTGCGCCGGATCCAGTCGACGGCACGGCGGTGCGCGATGGTGACGACCCAGCCGCGTACGCTCCCCTGCTCCGGCCGGTACAGCGACGCCTTCGCCCACACCTCGGCCATGACGTCCTGGGCGATGTCCTCGGCTTCGGCGCGCAGCCGCACCCGCCGCTGGACCAGCGACCTGACCATGGGAAAGAGCAGCGTGTACAGCGCGGTGAACGCCTCCTGGTCGCCGCGTCCCGCCGCCAGCATGTGCTGTTCGAGGCCGTCGCTCTCCCAGCACTCCGCCTCCGGCGGCGACGGGAGACGCGTCGGACCTGCGTCCGGCATTCGGCTCACCTCCTCAGCGCCCGGTGCTGAACCGGGTGCCGTGCGGACCAAGGGGAGTTCGTGGCCCCGGTCCTCAGGTATGGCCGCTCCGCCCGATGGCCACCCGGAAAGGGGGTACGGACGTACGGATGTGCGGGCGCTCTGACGTGGCGCCCGTCGGCCGTCCGCCGGGGTCATGGGCGGAGTCGGAGGCCGGTGGCGCGCTCAGCGCCGGGTGAGGTCGCCGTAGAGGGTGTCCCAGGCGTCGTCCTGACGGCTGGCCGGTTTTCCGTCGCAATAGGGCAGCGCGTGCTGGGCCGTGTAGTAGCGGAGCATCGACAGTACGGCCATCGGGTCGCTGTTCTTGCCCGCCGTGTAGTCGCGGTCGGGCAGCGTCGCCTGGTGGACGCGGCAGGTCGGACGCGGGCTCGCGGGGCCGGTGACCAGCGCTCCCGTGTGCCGGTCGGCGGCGCAGGAGGTGAGCGCGAGCGCGAGGACGGCGGCGGTCAGGGCGGCGCCGAGGAGGGCGGCCGGGCGGGAGGCCGTACGCGGTGACGTGCGCGGTGTCATACGCGTGGCCGTGCGGGTCGTGCCGGTCATATCAGTCGTGCGAGGCGTCGTACGCGAGGGTGTGCGCATGGTTCTGTCCTTGTGGCGTCCGTGGGACAACGGGTGCGGGTGTTGTCGATCCGTCAGAGGGGCATCGCACGCAGGGCGGTTCCCACGCCCACGGCGAGAATGAGGAGCGCGGTGCCCAGAGGGGTGAGGCGACCGCTCCACGCGCCGACGGCGTGCCATCTCCCGCCGCTCAGCGCGGGGAAGCGGTCTCTGAGCGTCAGCAGGAGCAGGCCCGCGGCGGCGAGGGTGGCGGCCATGCCGAGGCCGTAGCAGACGACGAGCAGCACGCCGAACGCCGTACGGCCGAGGGCGATCGAGCCCAGCAGGACGACCAGCGCCGAGGGGCTGGGGACCAGGCCGCCCGCGATGCCGATGCCGATGAGACCGCCGCGCTTGCGGGTGCCGCCCGCGGAGTGGGAGTGGTGATGGTGGCCGTGGCCGAAGAGGCCGTGGCGGTGCGGGTGTTCGTGGGCGGTGTGATCGTCGGTGTGGTGCGAGTGGTGACCGTCGTGGCCGTGGTCGTGCTCAAGGCCGTGCTCAAGGCCGTGCTCGTGGTCGTGTTCGTGTTCGGGGGCCTCCCGTTCGTCCAGGACCGCGACCCGCGTGGTGGCGACGGTCGTGGCCGCGCTCTGCTGGGTGATGCCCTCGGCGCCCTCGGGGACCTCGACGAGCGGGCCGGACGACGGGTGCGGGTGCTGGTGCTCAGCCCCGTGTCCGTGCGCGTGTCCGTGCGCGTGTCCGTGTCCCGGTCCGTGCTCGTGGCCGTGGCCGTGGCCGTGCGAACCGTGAGCCGCGCCCCCCGCGTGCCCGTGCTCCGCCTGCCGCGCCCGGAAGACCCGGACGGCCGACGGCAGCAGCCACAGACCGGCCGCGGTGATGACGATGCCGCTGACCGTACCGAGCCAGGCCAGGACGTCCTCGCCGACGAGCGCGGAGGACACGCTGAGCGCGATGCCGAGGACGAGGACGGAGGCGGTGTGGGTCAGCGTCACCGTGCCCGCGACCGTGACGGCGTCGCGCGGACGCCCCTGACGGCCCGCCAGATACGCGGCCATGATGGTCTTGCCGTGACCGGGCAGCGCCGCGTGCCCCGCGCCCAGCACCATGGCCATCAGCACGGCGAGCAGCCCGACGGGAAGGGTGAGCCGGTCGTGGTCGGTGAGCGCGCCCAGCCGCCGGTCCAGGGCGGCGTACCAGGAGGAGGGCCAGCCGGTGCCGGGCGCGACGGCCGCGACGGCCCCGGGACCCGAGCCCAGGACGAGCCGCGTACGGCGCTGGTCCAGCGGGTCGGCGAGCAGGTCCGCCGGATACGCGCGCAGCTCGCGCGAGACCGAGACGGCAGGGACGTCCGAGGAGCCGATGCGTACGCCGTCCCCGTGCGCGGTGATCTCGTGCCAGCCGATCCGGCTGCTGTCCACGCCCGTGGCCAGCGCGATCGTGTCGCCGCGGCCGGGAGAGGCGGGCGCGGACAGCCGGCACTCCAGCCGTCCGGTGTCGAGCCCGGCCTGCCCGGGCACCAGCCGGAAGGACGCGTCCGTCAGCCCGAACCGCAGGGCCTCGGCCCGCCGCGCGCCCCCGCCGCCGCCCGCGTTCCCCGAACCGCCGGCCGCGCCCGTGTCGCCACCGAGCGTCGCGTCGATACCGCGCGCCAGGTCGGTGCAGGCGGTGTGCGCGTGGGCCGCGGCCTCCGCCGGGCTCAGGGCCCCGTCGTGGTCGGTGTCCATGGCGGCCTTGGCCTGGAGCGTGGGGATCTCGGCGGTGTCCACGACGGCGAGGTCGTCGATCCGGTCGGGGCGTACGGTCAGACCGTCGTACCGGTTGACGGTGAAGTTGCCCAGCGGGTGGGCGGAGACGGCCGGGGCGGCCAGCCACAGCAGCGAGGGCACCGCCACCAGCAGCAGGGCCGCGCCGCGCCGGGCACGGATCGGGGTCGTCATCGCTGTCCTCGCCGTCCTTGCGGTGGTTGTGCCGCCGGTTCCTTCTGATCCTTCTGAAGGGCGGTCAGCCGGGCGCGCGCGTCCGGCGCGTACAGCGGCGAGAAGGCCGGATTGGCGGCCAGGGCCCCGGCCAGGTCCGTACGCGCCGCCTCGTCGTCGCCGAGCGACTGCTCGATCACGCCCCGGTGGTAGCGCAGCAGCGCGTCGCGCCAGCCGAGCCGGTTCGCCTGCTCGGCCAGCGGCAGCGCGTCGCCGTCACGGCCCGCCCGGTGCAGCGCCCAGCTCAGCGCGTCCGCGACCAGCACACTGTGCCGCCGGTCCCACTCGGCGCTCAGCAGCTTCACCGCGAGGTCCGCGTCGCCGTGATCGGCCTGATATTGGCCGAGGTTGAGGTCGTCCACCACGCCGTTGGCCGCGAACAGCCTCTGCTCCGCCTCCAGCACCCCGTACTGCGCCCTGGCTTCCGGCGCCCGGCCCAGCGACTCCAGCAATTCGCCGAATTCCAGCACATATTGCGGCTGCGGTACCCGGTCGATCGCCGTCCGGTAGTCCGCGACCGCCTGGTCCGTCCGCCCGAGCGCCGCCTCCGCCCTGGCCGCGCCCGCCAGCGACGCGGTGTACGTCGGATCCAGCGCGAGCGCCGTCCGGTACTCCCGCAGCGCCTCGCGCGTCTTGCCGGTGTTGAAGGCCAGCTCGCCCAAGTAGTGGTGGCAGAACGCCTGGTCGGCCGCCGTCGTCGCGTCCTGGAGCGCCCGCCGCAGCGCCTGCTCCGCGTCCGCGGTGCGCCCGTGCAGCTCGAAGGTGTACGACGCCCGGGTGAACGACGCCGTCGACGGGTGCAGATCGAGCATCCGCTGCACGGCGTCCTGCGCGGCGCTGTCCTCACCCAACTGGGTGAGCGCGTCGTTGAGCGCGCCGTACGGCGCCCAGGCGTACGGGTCGTCGCTGATCGCCTTGTCCGCCCACGTCCTGGCCTGCGCGAACTGGTGCCGCGCGTTGGCCAGTCCGGCCATTCCGGTGAGCGCGGCGGTGTTGTGCCGCGGCTGGAGCGCGAGCGACTTGCGCAGCGCCGCCTCCGACTTCGGGTACAGCGTCGGATCGACGTCGAGCCGGGCCTGTTCGACGTATTCGGAGCCGAGCTGGGCCCAGGAGGAGGCGTCGTTCGGCTGTGCGCGCAGCGTGCTCTGGAGCTTGGCGACGATGGCGTCCACGCTCAACGGCGCCGCCTGCGTGCCGGAGACCGGGCCGGAGTCCGGGCCGGGACCCGTACCGGAACCTGTTCCGGAACCCGTATCGGAACTCTGGCCAGGGACCGCGTCGGACGGCGGCGGGGACGAGGCGCCGCCCGAGCGCTCCAGCGCTGCGAAGCCGGTCAGGCCCGCACAGAGCACGGCGGTGGTGGCGATCAGGGCGAGGCGGCGCATGGGGGTCTGTTTTCTCCGCTCGGGGCGAACAGGGGCTCCGGCCGGTCGGACGGGTGGGGCGGTCGGACCGGAGGAGAGGGACCCGGCGTGGGCCTGTCAGGTGCCCACGCCGGGTGGCTTGCTCAGCCGGCCTGGTTGACCGAGCCGGTGTAGGGCAGCGCGACGTACGGGAAGGTGCCGGCGAAGGGGACGCCGGGTCCGTTCACGCCGTCACCCGCGGCGAGCGCCTGGATCAGGTGGCCGGGGGTCGCGCCCTCCAGCGCCTGGATCGCGATGTCCACGACGTCGTCACCGAGGCGGCGGCCGTTGGGGTAGCCCTGGAAGTCGCCGTTCAGCACGCCGAGACGGTCCGGCTTCGCGGTGACCGGGGTGGACATGTTCAGCCGCAGCTCCTCGGCGGGGACGAACCGCTTCTTGTCGGCGTCCTGGTTCATGAGCTGCGAGTTGAGGTCCACGGCCAGCGGGCCGTTCGCCGCCTTCGCGATACCGGTCAGGAAGATCTCCTGAAGGTCCTTGCGCGGTGTCGCGGGCGCCGGGATCCCGTAGATCGACTGGATCAGCATCGGCAGCTCGGGGTTGAGCACCTTCGCCACGACCTTGGGCTGGTTGTGGTCCTGCGACGGCGGCAGCGCGTTGAACGCGTTCTTCAGACCCGCGGGCACCACCGCCTCGTTCACCAGCGGGTTGCCCAGCCGCGAGACCTGCACGTACGGGCCGCTGGCCGTCTGCTTGCCCGGGGAGAGGTTCATGGTGCGGCGCGAGGTGGTGCTCCACACGCCGATCACCGGGTTGCGCTTGGGGTTGCAGTTGAGCGCCAGCGCCGACTTCGGGACCTGGATCGCCAGGGTGTTGACGTTGTAGCCCTTGAGCGTGTTGTGCCCGGTCTCCGACAGATTCCCGCCGTACAGCAGGTCGAAGACGCGCAGGTCGAGGAAGAACGGGTCGGCGGCCTGCGAGGCCACCGTCTGACCGCCGCCGGGCAGCTTCCGCGTCGCCTGGCCGCGCAGCCGCCCGTAGTTCGGCATCGACGCCTTGCCGACGTTCGACGGCGTCGCGATGCCGTCCTTCACCAGCGTGACCGGGCGCTTGCCCGCGCGCAGTTCCTGGAGCGTGTAGTGCTGGCGGAACAGCAGCGTCTTGTCGTTGAGGTTGTTCACCACGCCGTTGTTGTACAGGAATGTCTTGTCTCCGCGCCGGTCCTCGTTGCGGAAGGTCCAGCGGTACGTGAGGTCCGCCTTGCCGGTGCCCTGGCTGTCGATATTGATGTCGTACTGGGCGTCGGTGGCGAACGGATAGAAGTTCGGCCCCCCGTTGGGCTCCTGGAACGGGTACCAGTTCGCGACCAGCGTCACCGTGTCCGACTTGTCAGGACTGGAGAACGCGTAGAGGTCGGTGTTGTCGACCTGTGGGTCCGCCGCGATCAGCGGCGCCTCGCGGTGGCTGGACGCCTGGCCGACGCCCGTACCGGGACCGGCGAGCGCCGCTCCCGCGATCGCCGTGCCGAGCGTCAGCAGCAGCGCTGCCGACTTCCACCGGCCGACGATGCCCGGTGTTCTGCGTGAACTCATGGGTGGTCTTTCTGTGGGGGTGAAGAGTCCGGCCTCGGGACCGGTCCCTGCACCCCGTTCGTCTCCAGGGGAGGTGCCGGATTGCCCGAAAGAGGTTTTTGTCCCCGATCGGGCGAATATGCGGATACGGATGCCAGGGGTGCGCCGTCCGGCTTGGCGGTGGTGCCGATGTTGACGGCGCGTCATGTCGTGCGCGGCGCACGGCGCTCCGGCTCTCCCCGGGCATACGGACATACGTATGCGATATGTCCGTATGCCCGGACGCGGAGGTACCGCCGTAAAGAGGTCATGGGCACACCCGTACCAATCCGCGCCCCCCACCGCTCCGAATGCCAGTGCGGAGGCACCCGCCTCCGGTCGCGGAGCCGACGCCATGCCGACTCCGCGGATCCGCGAGTGAAGGGCAGCACCCCCATGCGATCCACCAGCGCACGTGTCGTGACCGCGATAGCAGTCGCCGCAGTCCCGTTGGCCTTCCCGGCGGCGGCGTGGGCGGCACCGACGGACACCGACGTCCCCTGGACCACGTACCAGGCGTCGCTGGACCCGATCACCGCCAACCACGTCACGGGCAGCGGTACGGCGATGATCCAGCTCTCCGGCAACACCGCGAAGATCACCGTCACCGCGTCGGGCCTGGTCGGCGGCGGCTCCCCGCACGCCATGCACATCCACGTCGACGGCGCCGGTGTGTGTCCCAAGCCGTCCGAGGCCAAGGACCACAACGGCCACAGTTCGATCAACGTCGCCGACGCCATGAAGGACTACGGCATGATCGGCACCTCGCTCACCACCAGCGGCGACAGCACCCCCAAGAGCGCCCTGGCCGTCGACCGCTTCCCTGCCGGTTCGAGCGTCAAGTACAGCCGCACCCTCGAAGTCACCGACAACGTCGCCGCGAACCTCAAGTCCGGCAAGGCCGTCCTGGTCGTGCACGGCATCGACTACAACGGCAACGGCACGTACGACAACGTGCTCGGCGCGAGCGAACTCGACAAGACCCTGCCCGCCGAGGCTACCGACCCCGCCCTCTGCGGCGCCTTCAACGTCTCCCAGATGACCTCGATGCCCGGCGGCGGCGCGGACACCGGTGACGGCGCCACGCAGACCGGAAGCGGCATCCACACCGGCATGGTCGCGGGCGGCAGCGCCGCCGCCCTGGTCGGCCTCGGCATCGGCGGATTCGCCCTGCGCCGCAGGGGCGTCACGACCCGATGAGTGACGACGCCGCCGCCGCGCACGAGGACGGCCCGGACGACGAGACCGGCCGTACGGACGAGACCGGCCGTACGGACGACACCGTACGTACGACCGGCGACGGCCGCACCGGCCGTACCCTCCGCGCCAGCCGCACTGCCCGTGTGGGCCGCACGCGACGTACGGCGGTCATGCTCGTCGTCCTCGCGGTGGCCTGCGTCGCCGCGGGGGTCACCGCCGTACTCGCCGGGACCACCGGGGGCGGCGGCAACCCGCCGCCGCAGCCGGGCCCGGCCGTCGCGGGAAGCACACCGCGCGACGACATGTCGGGTCACGAGATGTCCGGCCACGACATGGCCGCGATGCCCGCCCCGCCGAGCGGCGCCGCCTCGGCCGAAGCGGCCGGTCCGACGCCCACCCGGCCCGGCACCCTGCCCGCGTCCAAGCCGGTCGCCCTCGACATCCCGGCCATCGGCGTCCACTCCGACCTGCTGGACCTGGGCCTCAACAAGGACGGCAGCCTGGAGGTCCCCTCCAAGCCGCTGCGCGCCGGCTGGTACCGAAACTCGCCCGCCCCCGGCCAGACCGGACCCTCCGTCATCCTCGGCCACGTCGACTCCAAGGAGACCGGCCCCGCCGTCTTCTACCGGCTCGGCGCGATGAAGCCCGAGCAGCAGATCCGCGTCACCCGCGCCGACCACAAAGTCGCCGTCTTCACCGTCGACGCCGTCCGCTCCTACGAGAAGGCCCGGTTCCCGACCCTCGATGTCTACGGCAACACCGCGGACGCCGAACTCCGCCTCATCACCTGCTCCGACTGGAACGCGCGCACTCACTCCTACGAGGGAAACACCGTGGTCTTCGCCCACCTCGCGACCTGAGAACGGCCGACGGAGACCGGGGTGTCCCCAACTTCACCCGCACGACGCCGTATTGACTTCCTCTGATCATCTGACCGCAGAGCACAACCAACCCGACGGGTCGGCTGTCGGACGGGGTGGGACACCAAGGGCGGTGTCCCACCCCGTTACGCACAGGAGGAACGTTCCTTGGTCTCCCCGCTCTCCCTCCGCACCGGGCGCCGCCGTCTCGTCGCCGCGACCGCCACCGTCCTGGCCGTCACCCTGGGCGCGGTTTCGCTGACCACCACGGCCACCGCCACCACCTCCGCCTCCGCGGGTGCGACGCGGGCGTCCGCCGCGACATCCGGGGTGAGCGGCCTGCTCCCGATGACGCCCGGCGCCACGCTGGCGTCCGCGGGCACCCAGGGCTTCTGGACGTACGTCCCGCACGACGGCGACGACGGCAAGCTCCGCTGGACCCCGTACGGGGCCGGCCCGGTCCGCGACCTGCGCTTCGACACCGCCAACGGGATCGCCGAGATCTCGGGGGACACCGTCACCACCACGAGCGACACGTCCGGGAGCCGCGTGCTGGACATGCCCACCGGCACCTCCTTCGCGCTGCGGACGGTCGACGACGGGCTGGACAGCCTCTACGGGGGCGTCGCGGGCCGGGCGCTGTTCGTCCGGGGCGCCACGAAGCTGTGGGTCGAGACCGCGGACGGGGCGAACCGCGCCGTGCAGGGCCTGCCCGAGGGGACCGACTACGGGCGGGTGCGGCCGGGCGACGCGACCCACGGCCTGGTCCCCACCGGGACCGGGGAGAGCGACCGGCGCTTCGGCCTGATCGACCTGGCCACCGCCACCCTCACCTTCCCCTACCCGCGGCAGGCGCGGAATCCGGTGATCTCCGGCAACCGCCTCGCCTGGATCGAGGACGACACCGCCGCGAACACGCTCCGGGTGGTCGTCCGCAACCGGACCACCGGCGCGGACACCGCGGTGCCCGTGCCGGGCGTGAAAGCCGGTACGGACCTGACCATCGGCCTGCTCGGCGACTGGGTGACGTACGGGACGACGGCCCTGCGTGTCGGGACCGGCGAGAAGGTCACCTTCCTCGACCGCGCCGACGCCTCGTACGCCGTCCCCGACGGCACCGCGCGAATCGTCCAGGGCAGCGACTCCGCCCAGGGCGCGGGCGTCTTCCGCGTCGCCCTCGACCCGAACGGCCGGCCGTTCGCGCGGCTCCTCGCGCACGCGGGCACCCCGACCTCCGCCCTGCACGACTTCGACAACGACGGCCTGCCCGACCTGCTGGGCCGCGACGCCTCGGGCGGGTTGTGGCGGGACAGCGCCGCCGACGGGCGCCAGCGGGCGCGGATCGGCGGCGGCTGGCAGATCTACGACAAGCTCGAGACCGTCGGCGACATCGCGGGGACGAACAGCCCCGACTACCTTCCCGAACTCGTCGCCCGCGACAAGGACGGGGTCCTGTGGCTCTACTCGGGCCGCGAGGACGGCGGTCTCACCCCGCGCGTCCGCGTCGGCGGCGGCTGGCAGACGTACACCCATCTCACCGGCGGCAGCGACCTCACCGGTGACGGCCGCCCGGATCTCGTCGCGGTCGACACGACCGGTGCCCTCTGGCTCTACCGCAGCACCGGCAGCGCGGCCCGCCCCTTCGAGCCCCGTGTGCGCGTCGGCACGGGCTGGACCGGCTACGACCAGCTCACCGCCGTCGGCGACCTCGCGGGCGGACCCGCGGGCGACCTCGTCGCCCGCGACAAGGACGGCGTGCTGTGGCTCTACCTCGGCAAGTCCGACGGCACCTTCGAGCGCCGCACCCGGATCGGCTCCGGCTGGCAGACGTACTCCCAGCTCACCAGTGCCGGCGACGTCGACCACGACGGCAAGGCCGACCTCTTCGCCTACCGGGCCGCCACCAAGACCGTCTACCTCTACTCCGGCACCGGCGACCCCGCCCGCCCCTTCGCCCCCCGCGCGATCTCCGACGCCCACACGGGCAACGCGTATAACAACATGAGCTGACCGGCCGGGTCCCCTCGGGGGCGTGCGGACTCCGTGGGGCCCCCGTGCGGTCTCCGAGCGGCCCCCGTGCCGACTTCCACGGCCAAAGAGGCCCTCCCGTTCGACAACGGGAGGGCCTCTCATGGCTGTGACCTGCTACTTCCGGTGTGCCCCAGGCAGGATTCGAACCTGCGACACCAGCTTTAGGAGAGCTGTGCTCTATCCCCTGAGCTACTGGGGCGGGGACAGGCGCCAGTGTAGCGGGTCGACGGTGGCCGGTCGGGGGCCCGGGGGCGGGGCGGAAGGCCGGTTCGTCAGCCGAGGGTCTTGAGGATCTCGGCGGCCAGGGGACCGGCGGAGGCCGGGTTCTGACCGGTGTGCAGATTGCGGTCGGTGACGGTGTGCGGCGCCCAGGGCGCGCCTTCCTGGAAGTCGGCACCGAGCTGCACGAGCCGGTCCTGGAGGAGCCAGCGGGCCTTGTCAGCGAAGCCCGCCTGGGTCTCCTCGACGTTGGTGAAGCCGGTCAGCCGGTAACCGGCGAAGGGGGAGGCGCCGCCGGGTCCCGTGGCGGTGGCGAGCAGCGCGGCGGGCGCGTGGCACACGATGCCGAGCGGCTTGCCCGAGGCGAGGGCCGCGTTGAGCAGGGCGCCGGACACGGCGTCGGCCGACAGGTCCTCCATCGGGCCGTGGCCGCCGGGGTAGAAGACCGCGTCGTAGTCGTCGAGCGAGACGTCGGACAGCTTCACGGGGTGCTGGAAGGCGGCGATCCCGGCCAGCTCGGCCGCCATCGCCGCCGCGCCCTCCTCGCCGCCGTTGAACTCGGGCGCGAGGCTTCCCCGGTCCACCGTCGGTACGACCCCGCCCGGCGTCGCGGCGACGACCTCGTGGCCCGCCTCGGTGAAGACCCGGTACGGGACCACGGCCTCCTCGGCCCAGAAGCCGGTCGGGTGCGCGCTGCCGTCGGCGAGCGTCCAGTGGGTGGCTCCGGTCAGGACGAACAGGATCCTTGCCATGGAGGTGGCTCTCTCTTCCGTGTCGCTGGGGGCGGGTGGGGCGGGCGTTTCCAACGTACGCCGAGGCGGGGGCTCGCGCCGGGTGCGGCGGGGGGCCGGGTGAGGCGGGGGGCCGGGTGCGGCGGGGTCAGGGGAATAGGTAAGGTGGCCGGAATGTTCGGGATGTTGAATGCTCAACCAAACAGGGTGAGTGCGACAGGACGGTGGGTGTGATGCAGTTCGGGATCTTCACGGTCGGCGACGTCACGACGGACCCGACCAACGGACGGACGCCGAGCGAGCACGAGCGGATCAAGGCGATGGTCACCATCGCGCGGAAGGCCGAGGAAGTCGGCCTGGACGTCTTCGCGACTGGCGAGCACCACAATCCGCCCTTCGTGCCGTCCTCGCCCACCACCATGCTCGGCTACATCGCGGCCCGCACCGAGCGCATCGTGCTGTCCACCTCCACCACGCTGATCACCACGAACGACCCGGTGAAGATCGCCGAGGACTACGCGATGCTCCAGCACCTGGCGGACGGCCGCGTCGACCTGATGATGGGCCGCGGCAACACCGGGCCGGTCTACCCGTGGTTCGGCAAGGACATCCGGCAGGGCATCCCGCTCGCCGTCGAGAACTACGCGCTGCTGCACAAGCTGTGGCGCGAGGACGTCGTCGACTGGGCGGGCAAGTTCCGTACGCCGCTCCAGTCGTTCACCTCGACGCCCCGCCCGCTGGACGGCGTGCCCCCGTTCGTCTGGCACGGCTCCATCCGCAGCCCGGAGATCGCCGAGCAGGCCGCGTACTACGGCGACGGCTTCTTCCACAACAACATCTTCTGGCCCATGGAACACACCAAGAAGATGGTCGACCTCTACCGCCGCCGCTTCGCGCACTACGGCCACGGCACCGAGCAGCAGGCCATCGTCGGCCTCGGCGGCCAGGTGTTCATGCGCCGCGACTCGCAGGCCGCGGTACGGGAATTCCGGCCGTACTTCGACAACGCCCCGGTCTACGGGCACGGGCCGTCGCTGGAGGACTTCGCCGAGCAGACGCCGCTGACCGTCGGCTCCCCGCAGCAGGTCATCGAACGCACCCTGACCTTCCGCGACGCCGTCGGCGACTACCAGCGCCAGCTCTTCCTCATGGACCACGCCGGTCTGCCCCTCAAGACCGTCCTCGAACAGCTCGACCTGCTCGGCGAGGAGGTCGTCCCCGTCCTGCGCGCCGAATTCGCCAAGGGCCGCCCGGCCGAGGTGCCCGACGCCCCCACCCACGCCTCGCTGCTCGCCCGCCGCGACGCCGACACCGCCGACGAAGTCCTGGAGGCCCGGGCATGACGCACCACCCGATCGAGCGACGCCGGCTCGCCGTCGTCACCGCCGGTCTCAGCCAGCCGTCGTCCACCCGGCTGCTGGCCGACCGGCTGACGGAGGCAGTACGCCGCCACATCGACGGTGACGTGGACGTGGACGTACGGGTCATCGAGCTGCGGGGCCTGGCCAACGACATCGCGCACAACATGCTCACTGGCTTCCCGGCGCATTATCTGCGCGACGCAATCGATTCGGTGACCGACGCCGACGGCCTGATCGCCGTGACCCCGGTGTTCACCGGCTCGTACAGCGGCCTGTTCAAGTCGTTCTTCGACATTGTCGACAAAGATGCACTGGCGGGCACCCCGGTGCTGGCCGCCGCCACCGGCGGCACCGCCCGCCACTCCCTGGTCCTCGAACACGCCATGCGCCCGCTGTTCGCCTACCTGCGCGCGATCGTCGTACCGACCGCCGTATACGCGGCCTCCGAGGACTGGGGCACGGCAGGCAGCGCCAGTGGTGACGGCAACGGCAACGGGACCAGCGCCGTCGACGGCACCCTCGCCGCCCGCATCGACCGCGCGGGAGCCGAACTCGCCGCCCTGATGACCTCCCGACCGTCCCGCCCAGCGCCGGGCGGGCGCGCGACGACGGACGCCGGTATGGGCGCCGGTGCCGACGACGAGGTCGTGCCGTTCGCCGAGCAGTTGGCGGCACTCGGCGCGCAAGGGTGACGGCGCCACAAGAGTGACCGTGCGACGGAGCCGGGGCGAGGGACCCGACGACGGCGTCAACTACGACGTCAACGCCCCGGATCCGCGCTCACCCCCGCCGGTCGTATCAACGGCCGGACGCTCGTCCAGGAACTCGATGACCGCGAGCCCCGCCACCGTCACCAACGCGATCCAGAAGATCACCATGCCGGTCGGATACGGCCACAGCGCCAGGACCACCGACGCGACCGCGACGACGACCCACCGCAGCCAGACGCGGAAACGGTCCACCCACGGCCCCACCGGCCCGGTCGACCGCACCCCCGCCGCCTCCCGCACCGCCGCGATCCCCGACTCCCACATCGACCGCACCCGTACCGCCCACTGCCCCGAACCGCTCAGCCACGCCCCCAGCGCCACCACGACCCCCAGGGTGATCACCATCCGAACGCTCGCCCGCAGAAACCGCACCACCTGGTCGTAGATCGCCGCGGCGGCCGCATGGTGCACATCGGGGGACAAGTGGTCGAGGTAGAAGGTGCGGAAGAGAGCGAGCGCGACGCCGAGCACGGCCACCCCCGCCGCGACACCCAGCGCGGCGGCGACCAACGCGCGGCGACGCCGTACAGCCAGCAGCACCCCGGCGCCCGCGACGACGACGGTGACCACCGGCAGCCAGTCCCCGGCCAGTTGCAGCGCCCGGAAACCGGTCTTCACCCGCCCGATCTCGTCCGACTTCAGCAACGTGAAGTCGGTGTGCACGTCGGGCAGCCGCCCGGCGACCTTCAACCCGCGGTCCACCAACTGCTGCTTCACCCCGGCCACCACGGGCGCGAGATCGAGCGTCACCGTGTTGTGCTCGACCTGCACCGCCGAATCGTTACTGCCGGTCAGCGCGTCGACGACCGTCGCGTGCGCCCTCCGGTTCAGCTCCTCCCAGATCGTCGAGAAGGCACTGCTCGACACGAACGTCGCCACCGTGCCGTGCACGAAATCCGTCACCCCCGACGTGATCGGGCCGCTGATCCCGCCCAGCGCCGCCTTCACCCCCGGCAGATCCGAGGGCGCCACGCTCGACAGCAGCGAGTCGAGGTCGATCCGGTCCATGACGGCCGCCGTCACCTGATCGGTGACGGCCCTCCGCACCTGCGGGTTGTCGGCGAGCGGCGCCATCATCGCCACATAGCGGTCGGTGTTGCCGACGATGTCGGCGGCCCACACCGCCACCGCGCCGAGCGGAGCCAGTACCGCGGCCAGTGTGATGAGCAGCGCGGAGAAGAACGACCGCACCCGGTGCCGCGATCGCGTCACCGCCAACCGCGCCCGCAGAGCCGTCAACTCCGCGCGCTCGTCGTCACCCAACGGTCCCGACCCTGACGCGCCGTCCCCGGCGGCGGGTCCGTCGGCGGTCGCCGCCATCCACGTACCCCCTGCCTGTGCGAGTGCCGCCCGACCGGGCCCGTTCCTCTCAGGGAACGTGCAGCCGGGCGGGTGCGCGCGCGGAGTTGGTACGTCAGGGTTGTCGCTAAATCGTCTTTCGCGCGGTGTGTGACGGTGTGCGGCGCTACCTCAGCGCACGCGGTCGCGCTCATTGGGTCGCGCCATTCGGGTGACGACGCGTTAGTCCTATGGGATGGGCGGTTACTGATCGTTGTGTCGGTGCCGCAGACCCGGTGAAGCGCGGGTCGCGCGGCGGTCAGGTTCGTGAAGGGCGCACCGCGTGATCACCACCCGTCTGCTGCTGGACAGGACAGGCACGGCCACCGCCGTGCGGTTCCCGGCCGCGCGGACGACGCCCGCCCACGCCGCCACCGCGGACCGCGGAGCGGCCGACCACTCCGTGACCGTCATCGCCACCCGGGACGGTCGTCCGATGGCGGTCGCGGTGGACTCCAGGGCCTTGCGGGCGACCACCGCCGCGGACGCGACGACCGACACCGAAGACGGAGGAGCCGCCGCGGTTCCGGTACGGGGACCGGACCGCGGCGGCTCCTCGGCACTGTCCAGGGCCCTTGCGCCGTCCGGGCGACGGCTTCCCGCGTGGCGAGGCCGCTGAGCTGCGCCTAGCGTGGAGTTCCCGGGGGGTGGTCGCGCCAAGGGAGAACTCCGTCATGGCCCGTAGCAGCCCGGACACCTCCGCTTCCGCCGCCGGCCTCGGCGGCGGCCCACAGCCCGACGGGAAGCCGGGCCGCAGCAGTGTCGTCGGCACCCCCTCCCACCGCTGGTGGGTGCTCGGCGTGATCGGCCTGGCGCAGCTCATGGTGGTCCTCGACGCCACCATCGTGAACATCGCGCTGCCCTCCGCCCAGACGGCCCTCGGCTTCACCGACGGCAACCGTCAGTGGATCGTGACGGCGTACGCCCTCGCCTTCGGCTCGCTGCTGCTGCTCGGCGGCCGTCTCGCCGACCTGGTCGGCCGCAAGAGGGTCTTCCTGATCGGCCTGACCGGCTTCGCGCTCGCCTCCGCGATCGGCGGCGCCGCCCCCAACTTCGGCGTACTGGTCACCGCCCGCGCCCTCCAGGGCATGTTCGGCGCCCTGCTCGCCCCCGCCGCCCTCTCCTTGCTCACCACGACCTTCACCATCCCCAAGGAGCGCGCCAAGGCGTTCGGCATCTACGGCGCCATCGCGGGCGCGGGCGGCGCCGTCGGTCTGCTGCTCGGCGGTGTGCTGACCGAATACCTCGACTGGCGCTGGTGTCTGTACGTCAATCTGATCTTCGCCACGATCGCGTTCATCGGCGGCGTACGACTGCTGCAAGGCGGCACCCTGCCCGACCGTCCCAAGCTGGACATCCCCGGCACCGCCCTGGTGTCGGCCGGCCTGTTCTGCATCGTCTACGGCTTCTCCAACGCCGAGAAGCACCCTTGGAGCTCGCCGCAGACCTGGGGCTTCCTGGTGGCGAGCGTCGTCCTGCTGCTCGCCTTCGTCACCTGGCAGCGCCGTGCGGCGCACCCCTTGCTGCCGCTTCGGGTGGTGACCGACCGGGACCGGGGCGCGTCGTTCCTGGCGATGTTCATCTCCGGCGGCGGGATGTTCGGCGTCTTCCTGTTCCTGACGTACTACCTCCAGCAGAGCCTGCACTACTCGCCGGTCTCCACCGGACTCGCCTTTCTTCCGATGATCGCCGTGATGGTGGTGACGTCGGTGACCACCACCAATGTGCTGGTGCCGCGCTTCGGCGCCAAGCCGATCGTGCCGACCGGCATGGCCCTGGCCGGCGTCGCCATGGCGTGGCTGACCGCGCTCGACCTGCACAGCACCTATCCCGCGCACGTACTGCCGCCGCTGCTGATCCTCGGCCTCGGCCTCGGCTCGATCTTCGCCACGGCGATGAACCTCGCCACCGCGGGCGTACAAGCGCGTGACGCGGGTGTCGCGTCCGCCATGGTGAACACCTCGCAGCAGGTCGGCGGCTCCGTCGGCACCTCGCTGCTGAACACCCTCGCCACCAGCGCCGCCGCCAGCTACGTGGTCGGCAAGCAGAACACTCCCGCCGTCGCCGCACAGGCCCAGTTGCACAGCTATTCGACCGCCTATTGGTGGGCGGCGGGCTTCTTCGCCGTCGGCACCGTGGTGACGGCCTTCCTCTACCGGCGCGGCAAGCCGCGCGCCCTGGCGCAGCCCAGCACGCTGCCCGACGATTCGCCCGCACCAGGTGACGCCGAACCCGACGCCCCGCCCGCCGCACATATGTGACGCCTCCCTCTCGCGCACGGCCGCTCACATCGTGGAATCCCGGGGCGTGAAGGTGGCGGATACAGCTACCGTGCCGTCATGACAGCCAACACCGTCGTGGCCGCTCTCGACGCCGTCAGCGTCCGCCGCTTCACCACCGGCCAGGTCATCCTCGACGACGTCAACTGGACCGTACGGTCCGGCGAGCACTGGGCGCTGCTGGGCGCCAACGGCGCGGGCAAGACGACGATGCTGCGCCTCATCGGCGCCCTCATGCATCCCACCTCCGGCACGGTCGACGTGCTCGGCCACCGTCTCGGCCGTGTCGACATGCGCGAATTGCGCGCGCACATCGGCCTGGTGTCGTCCTCACAGAAGGTGCCGCTCGACGCCACCGCCCACACCGTCGTCCTGACCGGCCACACGGGCACGGTGCAGCCGCTGTGGCGCAAGTACGACGACGAGGTCCGCGAGCGCGCGCACGAGCTGCTGGCGGAGCTGGAGATCAAGGATCTGGCGGACCGTGCGTACGGGGTCTGCTCCGGCGGTCAGCGGGCCCGCGTTCTGGTGGCGCGGGCATTGATGGCCGACCCGGCACTGATGCTCCTCGACGAGCCCTTCAACGCGCTCGACCTGCCCTCCCGCGAGGACCTGATCGACGCCATGCACCGCCTCGCGCTCACCCGTACGGGTCTGGCGACCATCACCGTCACCCACCACCTGGAAGAGCTGTCGCCCGCGATCGGGCACGTACTGCTGCTCAAGGAAGGACGGGTGCTGACCTCGGGGACCGCGCGGCAGGTGCTCACGGCCGAGTCGATGACCCAATGCTTCGGGCGGCCGATCGAGGTCAGCAGGCACGAGGGACGGTGGCTCGCCCGCTCCGGGCGGCGCTGACCGTATGGGGTGACTTCACGGGCGCGAGGTTGACGCTCCCGCGGTCGGTGACCGACCGTTTCAGCGCAGCCAGGGCAGGTCCGCGCGGTCCGGCTGGTGCAGGCCCTCGGCGATGACGCGGGAGATCTCCCCGAGCTGCGCCGTCTGCTCGGGAGTGAGCCGGTCGAAGATCGCGGAGCGGACGGCGGCGACGTGACCGGGCGCCGTACGCACCACCTCGTCGTAACCGGCGTCGGTGAGGACCGCGATCTGCCCGCGGCGGTCGGAGGGGCAGTTCTCGCGGCGCAGCCACCCGTTCCCCTCCAGGCGGGCGACGGCGTGCGACAGCCGGGAACGGGTGATCTTGGCGCGCTCGGCGAGCTCCGTCATGCGCATACTGCGGCCGGGCGTCTCGGAGAGCGTGCTGAGCAACGCGTAGTACATGTGCGGCATGCCCGCGTCGCGCTGGAGCTGACGGTCGAGGTGGTCTTCCAGCAACGTCGTGGCGTGCAGGAACGCCCGCCAGGTCGCCTGCTCGTCTTCGGTCAGCCATGTCATGGCGTTCATGGTACGTGCACTTCTTGAAGCTTCAATAAATTGGCGTGTCCCGCCGTCGGTCCGCGACCGGGCGCGTCCGGCCCGTACGACCGGACGCCTCTTTGGTGAAGCCTCCCGCCAACCCCGCCAATAGCGTGACGCAGGTCACAAGCGTGACGGGAAATATCCGGGGACGCGGTCCCCGTTTAGACCAGGTGACCGCGAAACGGGGAGTGCTTGTCCGTTTCAACGACGGGGCCCGTACCCCCGTGAACGACCGGTGGATCGATCGGAAGGAGCCGCCCGCCGTGAGCCTCGACACTGTTGGTACGACCAGCGCCACCGCAACCACCAGCAGCACCAGGCCGCGCGCCGTGCGGCTGCGCGCGGACGCCACACGCAATCGCGAGCGCATCGCCGCCGCCGCCCGCGAGGCCATCGTGGAGTTCGGCCCGGACGTGCCGCTCGACGACGTGGCGCGCCGCGCGGGAGTGGGCAACGCCACGCTCTACCGGCACTTCACCGACCGCGCCGAACTGATCCGCCAGGTCACGCTCACCGTCATGGCCACGACCGCCGAGCGGGCCGAAGACGCCCTCGCTCAGGAGCCCGACGCCTTCGCCGCGCTGCGCCGCTTCGTCTTCGAGGCGGCCGAAGAGCGGATCGGGGCGCTGTGCCCGATGCTGTCGGACGCCTTCGACCGCCAGGACCCCGCCGTCACCCAGCAGATGGAACGGCTGGAGCGGTCGGTCAACGCCATCATGGAACGCGCCCAGAGCGCGGGCCTGCTCCGTACCGACATCGCCGTCGGTGACCTGATGGTCGCCCTGACGCAGCTCACCCGGCCGCTGCCGGGCACCGGCTGCATGGGCTTCGACCGCTTCGTCCACCGCCACCTGCAGCTCTTCCTCGACGGGCTGCGCGCCCCCGCCGGATCCGTACTCGTCGGGACGGCGGCCACCCTGGAGGACCTCAAAGCCGGAAACAAATAGTTCGCAACGCCCATGAACCGGGCGATAACGTAGGGAAGTTCGCCGACTTACCGAAGCGCAGTTCTCGGCCGCTCGACCGATGAACACCGCGACCGGATCCCGGACCACGATCCGCATCGTCCGGCGCCTGCTCGATGACACACGTCCCCACGTCCTGTCACTCCGCATCCATTAGTGAGATCAGTTATGCCTGAAACACGCTTGCCCGATCCGAAGCGCTGGACAGCGCTGATATTCATCGCCATCGCTCAGCTCATGGTCGTGCTCGACGCGACCGTGGTGAACATCGCACTTCCCTCCGCCCAGGCCGACCTCGGCATCTCGGACGGCAACCGCCAGTGGGTCGTCACGGCCTACACCCTCGCCTTCGGTGGCCTGTTGCTCTTCGGCGGCCGGATCGCGGACCTGTGGGGACGCAGGAACACCTTCATCGTCGGTCTGCTCGGCTTCGCCGCGGCCTCCGCGCTCGGCGGCGCCGCCGTCAACACGGCGATGCTGCTCGGCGCCCGCGCCCTCCAGGGTGTCTTCGGCGCCCTGCTCGCGCCCGCCGCGCTGTCCCTGATCTCGGTGATGTTCACCGACGCCAAGGAGCGCGCCAAGGCGTTCGGCATCTACGGCGCCATCGCCGGTGCCGGCGCCGCGGTCGGCCTCATCCTCGGCGGTGTCCTCACGGAGTACCTGAACTGGCGCTGGGCGCTGTTCGTCAACATCTTCTTCGCCGTCGCCGCCGTCCTCGGCGCCATCGCCTTCATCCGCGAACCCGCCGAAGGCCGCAACCGCAACCGCCTGGACATCCCCGGCGTGGTCCTCGCCAGCACCGGCCTGGTCGCGCTCGTCTACGGCTTCAGCCGCGCCGAGTCCGACGGCTGGTCGTCCGGTGTGACCATCAGCCTGTTCGTCGCCTCCGTGGTGCTGCTCGCCTCGTTCGTGGCTGTGGAAAGCCGCGTCAAGGCCCCGCTGCTGCCGCTGCGCGTCATCACCGAGCGGAACCGGGGCGGCGTCTACCTGTCGCTGGGCCTCGCCATCATCGGCATGTTCGGCCTGTTCCTGTTCCTGACCTACTACCTCCAGCAGGTCATGGGCTACTCGGCGCTCAAGTCGGGCTTCGCGTTCCTGCCCATGGTCGGCGGTATGGTCATCGGCTCCACGCAGATCGGCACGCGGCTGATGCTGCGGGTCCGGCCGCGCTTCCTGATGGCGCCCGGCTTCCTGGTCGCCGCCGTCGGCATGGGCATCCTCGCCCAGATCAAGGTCGACTCCAACTACGCCGAAATCCTGCTGCCCGGCCTGGTCCTGATGGGCCTCGGCATGGGTACGGCGTTCATGCCCGCCATGAGCCTGTCCGCGCACGGTGTGCGCCCCGAGGACGCGGGCGTCGCGTCCGCCATGGTCAACACCTCGCAGCAGGTCGGCGGCTCCATCGGCACCGCCCTGCTGAACACCCTCGCGGCCAGCGCCACCACCACGTGGATCGGCTCGCACGCCAAGAGCCCGGCCGACCTGAAGAACCAGTTGTTCGTCAACCAGGCCGCCGTCCACGGCTACTCGGTCGCCATCTACTGGGCCACCGCCATCCTGGTGCTCTCCGCCGTCCTGGCCTTCGTCCTGGTCGACGCGGGCGTCCAGAACACCGGAGAGAGGGTCGCCGAAGGCGACTTCGAGGACATCCCGATCCCGGTCATCGCACACTGACCCGGCACGGCACTCACCCGATGGGGTGAGCGCGTGAAAACGGCAGGGTCCCGCCTCGTGAAGCACGAGGCGGGACCCTGCCGTTGGTCATTCGTCATTCCATACGCAGCCCCGCGCGGCGGCCGTCAGAGCCCCTCGGGCCACTTGTACGAGCTGGGCACCGTCACCTTGTCCGAAGGCGCGCCGTACACGAGCGCGATCTCCTCGTGCGCGCCCAGCTTGATCGCCGCCGGGTCACCGGTCTGCTCCTTGCCGTTCACGTACACGTGCAGCTCCTTGCCGCCGCCGGTCTTGAGCGAACCGAGCGTGTCCTTCGTGAGCGGCACGTTCCACTCGGTCATGAACTCGCCGAGCGTGAAGTCGGCCTGCACCGGCGACTCGATGTGCACGACGCCACTGGTGTCGTGCGTGTGCAGCGGGCTGATCGACTGCTTCGCCTCGTCGATGCCGATCAGGGCGGGCACGACGACGGCCTTGCCGTCCACGAACACATCCAGGTGACTGTGAATGTGCAGCACCTGCCCCTCCTGCCCGAGCATCGGCAGCCCCGCCGCCTTGACCTGCGCGGAGGCGTCGGCGGGCGCGGGCCACGAGACGGAACTGGCCGCGGGCTTGCTGTCACCGCCGCCCGCGGTAGTCGTCGCCGTGTCGCTCGCTCCCTTGCCGCTGGCGGAGCTGGAGCCGGAGCCGCAGGCGGCCAGCGTCACGGCGCTGACCACTACGGCCACGCCGATCCCGATGCGTCGTTTCTGCATGAGCGTGGGGTCTCCCTGTTCAGCCGAACTGGACGGAACGCTTGGCGAGCCCCATCCAGAAACCGTCGATGATGCTGCGCTGGCTGCCGAGCTCGGACTCGGCGGCGCCGAGCGTAACGAACAGCGGGGCGAAGTGCTCGGTCCGCGGGTGCGCCAACCGCCCGGCGGGCGAGGTGTGTTCAAAGTCCAGCAGCGCGTCCACGTCCTGGGCTGCCAACGCCCGGTGACCCCAGTCGTCGAACTCCGCCGACCAGCTCGGCGGCCGCGGACCCGCGTTGCGCAGCGCCGCCAGATTGTGCGTGAAGAATCCGCTGCCCACGATCAGCACGCCCTCGTCGCGCAACGGCGCCAACTTGCGTCCGATGTCCAGCAGCTTCTCCGGGTCGAGCGTCGGCATCGACACCTGGAGCACCGGAATGTCGGCGGCGGGGAACATCTCCACCAGCGGTACGTACGCGCCGTGGTCGAGACCGCGGTCGGGCACGTCCTGCACGGGATTACCTGCGCCGCGCAGCAGTTTCCGTACGGAGTCGGCGAGCGCGGGCGCGCCGGGCGCCGCGTACCGCACCTGGTAGTAGTGCTCGGGGAAGCCCCAGAAGTCGTACACCAGGGGGACGGTGGTGGTCGCGCCGATCGCCAGCGGGGCCTCCTCCCAGTGCGCCGAGACCATCAGGATCGCCTTGGGGCGCGGCAGGTCGGCCGACCAGGCCGCCAGCTCTGCGGGCCACACCGGGTCGTCGGCGAGCGGCGGGGCGCCGTGCGAGAGGTAGAGCGCGGGCATGCGCTCCGGGGTTGCCGTGGTCATCGCGCACCCTCCTTGAAGTTTCAAGCGTACGGGAGCACCACCGTAACCCCATATGCTTGAACCTTCAAATAAGCTGCACGTGTCCGCACGTGTCCGCACGTGTCCGCACGTGTCCGCACGTGTCCGCACGTGTCGCGCTGTCCGCGCGTATCAGCGTGCGAGGCCGGCGTCAGCCCAGGCGCTTCTCGAACCACGCCACATCGTGGTACTCGCCGAATTTGTGGCCGACCTCCTCGTACACCCCGACCGGCCGGAAGCCGAAACGCTCATGCAGCCGCAGCGACGCCGCATTCGGCAGCGTGACGCCCGCGTACGCGCGATGCAGGTTCTCCTCCGCGAGGGCCTCGAAGAGCGCCGTGTAGAGCAGCGTGCCGATGCCGCGCCCGCCCGCGTCGTGCGCGAGATAGATCGTCGTCTCCACCGACGTCGCGTACGCGGCCTTCGGCCGGAAGGGGCTGCTGGTCGCATAACCCAGGATTCGTCCCGACGGGCCGGGAAAGTGAGCAACCAAGAGCCGGTGCGGGCCGTCTTTCGGGTGGGAGAGCAACCACGGACGACGTTGTTCGACGGTGAAGGGAACTACGTCGAACGTGATCGACGTTTCACGGATGTAGTGGTTGTAGATGTCGGTAAGAGCGGCCAGATCGCCCTCGCTACCTGGTCTGACCTGGACTTCTGGACGTTCCGGCACCCTTTGGCCTCCCTGTGTGGCGAGACAGGGTACTGCATGATCACAAAATTCAGGTCACGAGATGGGAATTGTGTCCGGATTCCAATCGTTATCCCGATCAGGACGGGGCAACCGCAAGGCAAGAGCCGCACCTGACGGAACCATCCGGCAAGCGGCCCGACCGCCCGGTCCGACCGAGACCCGACCGCACCTTCGTAAGGGAGCACGCATGGCAACCCGTGCCGTCGCCCGTCGTCACGCTGGCGGGACCAGTAGCGTTCGCGCCGCAGGCGGGGAAGTCGCCGACCGCGACCTCGTCGGCATGTACCTGGACGAGATCGCGCGCACCCCGCTGCTCGACGCCGCCAGGGAAGTGGAACTGTCCCGCGACATCGAAGCGGGCGTCTACGCAGAACGCATACTCGCAGCCGATCCCGGACTGCCCGCAAAGGCCGGCGGTGACGCCCGCCGCGAGGAGCTCGAGGCCATCGTCGCCGCGGGCGAGCAGGCCAAGGACGTCTTCATCCGTTCCAACCTCCGGCTCGTCGTGGCCGTGGCCCGCCGCTACCCGCGCAGCGGACTGCCGCTCCTCGACCTGATCCAGGAGGGGAACGCCGGCCTGGTACGCGCCGTCGAGAAGTTCGACTACGCCAAGGGCTTCAAGTTCTCCACCTACGCGACCTGGTGGATCCGCCAGGCCATCACCCGCTCCATCGCCGACCAGTCCCGCACGATCCGGCTGCCCGTCCACCTCGTCGAGGAACTGGGCCGCATCCGCCGCGTGCAGCGCGAGTTCAACCGCGAGCACGGCCGCGACGCGGAGCCCGCCGAGATCGCCACCGAACTGGCCTCGACCCCCGAGCGCGTCACCGACGTCCTCGACTGGGCCCGCGACCCGGTGTCGCTCAACATGTCCGTCGACGCCGAGGGCGAGACCGAATTCGGTGACCTGGTGGAAGACGGCGCCGCGCCGTCCCCCGAGGACTCCGTGCTCGTGATGCTCCGCCGCGAGGAACTGGACGGGCTGATCGACCGCCTCGACGACCGCACCGCCTCCATCATCCGGGCCCGCTACGGCATCGTTGACGGCCGCGAGCGCACCCTTACCGAGGTCGGCAAGCAGCACGGACTGACGCGCGAGCGCATCCGGCAGATCGAGAAGCACGCACTGGCCGACCTCAAGCGGATGGCCCGCGCGACCGGCCTCGACCAATACGAAGCCGCCTGACCGGCGCGCTTCCCCACGGACCCGAACCCCGGTGCATTCCCCCCCGCACCGGGGTTCGGCCTGTTCGCGACACCCACAACCACCTGATCGGGCACGACCGCCCCAGGTGAGACGCTTCGGCCTATGGACGACCAGACCGACGCCCAAGCCGGGCCCCACAAGAACGAGCCCCACCACGACGGACTCGGCACCCGGCTCAACTGGCTGCGCGCCGCCGTACTCGGCGCCAACGACGGCATCGTGTCCACCGCGGGCCTGGTCGTCGGCGTCGCGGGAGCCACCGACTCCCGCTCCACGCTCCTGACCGCGGGCATGGCCGGGCTCCTCGCGGGCTCCCTGTCGATGGCGGCGGGCGAATACGTCTCCGTCAGCACACAACGCGACTCCGAACAGGCCGCCCTCGCCCTGGAACGCGAAGAACTCGCCACCACCCCCCAAGCCGAACTCGACGAACTCACCGGCCTCCTCGAAGACCGCGGCATCAGCCAGGAACTCGCCCGCGAAGTCGCCGAGCAACTCACCGAACGCGACGCCCTCGGCGCCCACGCCCGCGTCGAACTCGGCATCAACCCCGACGAACTCGCCAACCCCTGGCACGCGGCCGGCGCCAGCTTCGTCTCCTTCACCATCGGCGCCCTGCTCCCGCTCCTGGCCATCGTCCTGCCGCCCACCTCATGGCGCCTGGCCGTCACCGTCGTCTCCGTCCTGCTGGCCCTCGTCGGCTGCGGCTGGGCGAGCGCCCGCCTCGGCAGCGCACCGACCGGCCCCGCCATCCTCCGCAACGCCGCGGGCGGCGCCATCGCGATGGCCATCACCTACGCCGTCGGCGAGCTCCTCGGCGCGACCGGCGCCGTCTGACTACCACCCCGCGCCTGCAACGTCACCCCCACCCCCACCGTGACCGCACACACCAACCCGGCCCACAACACGGCATGCGAACCCGTGAAGGTGCACGCCAACACCACCACCCCCGAGACCGGCAGCGTGAGCTGCTGCGCGAGACCCCGCTTGTAGTGCCGTGAGTGCAACAACCAGACAGTGATGAGAAACACCGCGGCGGGAACCGTGACCCAGGCCGCCGCCACCCGCGTCGAGATCTCCGCCTTCCCGACCGCCTGCTCGACTGCGATCTCCATCCCCGCCCCGATCGCCGCCGCCGAACCGAACACCGCGAAGTGGCCGTAACCCCAAAGGAACGCCTGCCTGTTCGACACCAGGTGGTCATGGATCGGCACCGCGAAGTAGATCCACCACGCGGCGAAGACAATCAGCAACCCGCCGATGGCGATCGGCAACAACTCACCGAGCGCGTCGTGCTCGTCGGCCGCCGACTGCACGGCGATGGTCGCCGAGGACACCGACTCCCCGAGCACGATGATCGTGAACAATCCGTACCGCTCCGCGATGTGACGCGGATGCCACGTCGTCGGTGCCGCCCGCTCCGCCAGCACAGGCACCGACATCTCCGCCACCGCCAACAACACGAACGCCCACACCGGCGGCGCACCGTGCGGCAACAGCAACGCCATCCAGCCCACTTGGCACAACGTCACCCCGAACGCGTACCGCAGAGCCGTCCCCCGGGCCGCGCCCGTCTCCGCCCCGGCCGCCCGCAGCCACTGCGTCACCAACGCCAGCCGCATCACCGCGTATCCGCACACCGCCAACCGGAAGTCGCCGCTGTCGAAGGCGCGCGGCACACCCGCTGCCAGCATCAGCACACCGACGATCTGCACCAGCGTGGTGATCCGGTACGGCACATCGTCCGTGTCGTATGCGGAGGCGAACCATGAAAAGTTGACCCACGCCCACCAGATGGCGAAGAAGACCAACAGGTAACCGGTCACGCCGTGTCCCGGATGCCCCTCCACGGCGGCATGCACCAGCCGGACGCCCGCCTGCGCGACCGCGACCACGAAACACAGGTCGAAGAACAGCTCAAGTGGCGTGGACGTGCGGTCTTCCTCGTCGCGGCTGCGTGCCGTCATCCGGCGCAACGCGCCGCTGGTCCTGGCCACCGGACCTGCCGGAGTCGTCGGTTCAGTCATGGAGGACACCATGGAGTACGGCAGGCACTACGCGCAGCGCGCCGCGCGGAATTCCAGGCCGCTCAGCCCCGACTCGCCTGCCCGCTCGGCGAATCCGCCCGCGCCAGCTCCCCCGTCGTCAGGAAGCGTTCGACGCGCTCCACGTAAGGGCCGATCCGGATGCCCTGTTCGGCCAGCCAGCCGTCCGAGTAGTACTTCTCCAGATACCGCTCACCCGGATCACACAACAGGCCCACCACGCTGCCCTGTTCACCGCGTTCGCGCATCTCGGAGATGATCCGGAAGGCGGCCCACAGCCCGGTGCCGGTTGACGCGCCCGCCCGGCGGCCGAGCAGGCGCTCCAGGACGCGCACGCACGCGATGGAAGCGGCGTCCGGGACCCGCATCATGCGGTCGATCGCGCCGGGCACGAAACTCGGCTCCACCCGCTGGCGGCCGATCCCCTCGATACGGGACCCCGCTCCGGTCGTCACCGCCGGATCGTGATCCCGCCAGCCTGGAAAGAACGCCGAATTCTCCGGATCCGCGACACAGATCCCCGTCGTCGCCTGGGCGTACCGCACGTACCTGGCCAGCGTCGCCGACGTCCCCCCGGTGCCGGCCGTCGCCACGATCCACGTCGGGACCGGGAACCGCTCGACCGCCATCTGCCGGAAGATCGACTCGGCGATGTTGTTGTTGCCCCGCCAGTCCGTCGCCCGCTCCGCGTACGTGAACTGATCCATGTAGTGGCCGCCGGTCTCCTGCGCCAGCCGTGCCGCCGTCCCGTACACCTCGCACGGGTCGTCGACCAGATGACATCGGCCCCCGTGGAACTCGATCAGCTCGATCTTCGACCGCACCGTCCCACGTGCCATCACGGCCACAAAGGGGACACCGATCAGCCGGGCGAAGTACGCCTCCGAGACCGCCGTCGACCCGCTGGACGCCTCGATCACCGGCCGCCCCGGCCGGATCCAGCCGTTGCACAGGGCGTACAGGAACAGCGAGCGCGCCAGGCGGTGCTTCAGCGAGCCCGTCGGATGTGTGGACTCGTCCTTCAGATAGAGGTCGACGCCCCAGTCCGCCGGGAGCGGAACTGACAGCAAATGGGTATCGGCGGACCGATTGGCGTCGGCATGGACCTTCCCCACAGCCTCGCTCAACCAGCGGCGGTACGCGAGGTCGCTTCGGTCGAGATCCTGTTCCCGCGCCCGCGCCTCTACGTGCTCCCGCTCCGGTACGTGTGCCTGTGCGCGTCGCTGTTCCCCGCTCTCCGGGTCCGGGCGTACGGCTGCCGGTGTGGGCGAGGGCGTCGGGTCCGGTGTCTGCATGCGGCCAGGTATATCCGGCCGACTGCCTCAAACGGACACTTGGGGTATCTCCCTCCGGCCGCTTGAGCAGGGACGACAGCCCGGCCACCGACGCCCCGCCGTACCCTGGAGGCATGAGCAGCGCCCCCGATCGCACCCCGGCCGAGAACCCCGGCGACGAACCCGCCCCGGCGGTCGTACCCCCGGTGGGCCCCTCGGGCCTCGTCTTCGACGATCCGCTCGACCGCCCCTCGGCCGACGACACCGACCGGGGCTGGGGCGACCGGCCCTCCGGCTCGGCGGCCGATGACGACGACTTCACGCGCTTCCTCAACGAGAAGCCGCCGCACCACCTCTGAGCCGAGCGGACGATCAGTTCCCGCCCCCGCTGCGCGGCGAGACCAGCGCGTCGCGGATGTCGCGCAGCAGTGTGATCTCCTCGACCTCGGCCGCCTTCTCCACCACCTCGTCGTGCTTGCGCTTGCTCGCCTGCCGCGCCAGGTAGCGGGACATCGGTACGACCATCAGGAAGTACACGACCGCCGCGGTGATCAGGAACGTCAGGACGGCGCTCAGCACCGAGCCCCACAGGATGTGGATCCCGCTGATCGTCTCGCCCTTGTCGTTGACGACGCACGGGCCTTTCAGACAGGACGAGTACCCAACGAGATCCTTCGTACCGAAGGCACCGACCAGGGGATTGATCACGCCGTTCACCACGGAGTTCACGATGTTGGTGAACGCGGCACCGATGACGACCGCGACCGCGAGGTCGATCACGTTCCCGCGCGTGATGAATTCCTTGAAGCCTGCCAGCACGCCCGGCTTGTTCATGTCGGTCACCGCTATGCCTCTTCCGTGACGCCGATGTGGCGGAATGATGGGTTCCGCCATAGAAGGCAATGCGGGTTCGGCGTGTCCAATCGCCGTCCACGAACGGGTGATTCAGCACAATGTCACCGCCAGCGGTGACGAGACGGCCGCTCCGGAGAGCGCCGCCGCCGTACGGCGTGGCACGGCCACCACGACCAGTGCCCCGCCGCCTCCACCGCCACTGACATCGGGTGGGGCGGACTCTCCTGCGGGCTTCGAGCCGTCCGCCCGGCCCGGCACGGCCACAACGGTCGCGTTCGACGCCACCACCCGCGAACTGGCCAGCACATCGATCCGGTCACCAGGGCGCAGCAGCGCGACGGCCGCCGCGTCGGCGATCCGCACCGGCGCCCTGACCAGCACCTCGGCCACGTCATGGGGCGCCCGTACGGTCGCTGCGTGGGTGGTGTCGCTGGCCGGTGCGGGTCCGCGTGGGGCCGCCGCGTCATGACGCGGGCCGGTCCCGTGCGCCGCGGCCGCCGCCAGCGCGGCCGCCGTCAGCGCCAGACCGAAGGCCAATGAGCGCCGTCGGCGCCCCGGCGACCGCCGCAGGAGCTGCCGTCGGCCGCCCGCTCGGATCGGCGGGAAGTCCGGCACCGCGCAACGCGGCGGCGTGTACGGCTCGGGGCACGCCGGAGCCGAATAGGGAGTGGGGGAGCAGGACATGACGGACCACCGCCTGACGTGAGGTGCTCGATACCGGTATGTCCGGTCGATGCATCCACCATCGCGCACGGCGCCGACAGCGCTCCGATCCCTGTGGACAACTCCCGACTTGTGGATAACTCGGCCACCCGGAGGCGTGAATTACCGCTTCGCGGAAGGCAGGAGCTAAGTGATACGGGAGTCCGCGTGCTAGGGGAGGACGATCCCCGGGTCCTGGCCCCCCAGCGAGTCCACGCACAGGCAGTCCCGCGCGTCGTTGTCCGGCAGCTCGCCGATCAGGTCGAAGAGCACGTCCCGCATCCGGCCGACATTGGCCGCGAAGACCTCCAGCACCTCCTCGTGGGAGACGCCCTCTCCGGTGTCGGCGCCCGCGTCCAGATCGGTGACCAGCGTCAACGACGTGTAGCAAAGCCCCAGTTCGCGGGCGAGCACGGCCTCGGGGTGGCCGGTCATCCCGACCACGGACCAGCCCTGCGCCGCGTGCCAGAGCGATTCCGCGCGCGTCGAGAAGCGGGGACCCTCGACCACCACCAGCGTCCCGCCGTCGACCGCCTCCCAGCCACCCGACCGTGCCGTGCCGACGGCGGCCTTCCGGCCCACCGGGCAGTACGGGTCGGCAAAGGTCACATGGACCACGTTCGGCACCTGACCGTCGGCTCGCGTCTCGCCGTCGAAGTACGACTGGGCGCGCGACTTCGTACGGTCCACGAGTTGGTCGGGCACCAGCAGCGTTCCGGGGCCGAACTCGGTGCGCAGACCGCCCACCGCGCACGGACCGAGCACCTGGCGCGCGCCGACGGACCGCAACGCCCACAGATTGGCGCGGTAATTGATCTTGTGCGGTGGCAGATGGTGCTTGCGACCGTGCCGGGGCAGGAACGCCACCCGGCGCCCCGCTACCTCGCCGACGAACAGCGAGTCGCTCGGCGGGCCGTAGGGAGTCTCGACCGTGATTTCGCTCACATCGTCGAGGAAGGAGTAGAAACCGGATCCGCCGATGACGCCGATCTCGGCCTGCGCGTCCGCCGCACTGCTGCTCTGCACCATGTCGATCACCCTATTGCGACGCCGGGCACACGACGAAACCCCCACCGCGAAAACGGCGGGGGTTCGTAAGGTCCGCGAAAGCCTCGGAAGGGCTCAGGCCGCCGACGTGCTGTTCGAGGACGAGGAGCCCGTGCCGGAACCCGAAGAGGAGCCGGACGATGAACCCGACGACGAGCCGGAGGACGGCTTGCTGTCGGGCTTGCTGTCCGAGTTGCTGCTCTTGGCGGCAGGCGCGCTGCTCGTGGACGAGCCGCGGCTGTCGGTCCGGTAGAAACCGGAGCCCTTGAAGACCACGCCCACGGCGGAGAAGACCTTGCGCAGGCGTCCGCCGCAGTTGGGGCACTCGGTCAGCGCGTCATCGCTGAACTTCTGCACCGCCTCGAGGCCCTCGCCGCACTCGGTGCACTGGTACTGGTACGTCGGCACTTGCTCCTCCTGGCACTCTCACTCATTGAGTGCTAACGACGCTCAATAGTGCAGTATTTCCCGGCGTCAGTCCACCGGGACCGCCGCACGGTGACCGATCACACCCGACGCGATCACTCCTCGCGATTGTGGCACCAACCTCTCGCGGAGCCCCACCAGCACCATGAGCGCCAGCGCCGTGCCCGCCAATGGCACCGTGAAACCGGCGTGCGAGCCGGCGTGGTCGGCCAGCAGCCCGGCCGTCGTGACGGCGGCCGCCTGCCCGAGCGCGACCGCCCCCGTCAGCCACGTGAACGCCTCGGTCCGGGACTCGCCCGGTACCAGGGCGTCCACCATCGTGTAGCCCGTGATGAGCGTGGGGGCGATGCACAGGCCCACCAGCAGCCCGAGCGGTGCCAGCACCGGCACGGCGTGCACGGCCCACAGCGGGGCGCAGGCGAGTGTCAGGGCCGCGTACGCCGCGAGCAGCCTGGCGCGGGGGCTGCGGCGCCAGGCGACCGCGCCGTAGACGACGCCCGCCAGCATGTTTCCGGCGGCGAAGGTCCCGTACAACAGGCCGCTGATGCCGGGCCGGCCGATTTCCTGGGTGAAGGCGGTCAGCGACACCTGCATGCCGCCAAAGACGGCGCCGATACCGAGGAAGGCGACGGCGAGCGCGCGCACTCCGGGTACGGACAAGGCCGAGGCGGGTTTTCCGCTGACGCCCCCCATGGTGGGGTGCGGAACGGGCGCGGTACTTCTCTGCGCGGCGAAGAGGATTCCTCCCGCAAGGGTCAGCGCCGCCTCGGTGATCAGCCCGCCCGCCGGGTGCACCGCGGTGCACAGCGCGGTGGCGAGCACAGGGCCGATGACGAAGGTGAACTCGTCGGTCACCGACTCGAAGGCCGCGGCCGTTGTCATCAAGGGGGAGGCGGCGCTGGACGGGGCGGTTGCCGAGCCGTTCAACGCCACCGCCCAGCGGGCGCGCACCATGGGCCCGATCTGCGGCACGGTGGCACCAGCGGGCACGGCCGCCGCGAACAGCGTCCAGGTAGGCGCATGGGTCAGCGCGAGCGTCACCAGCCCGATGACGGAGACGGTGTGCAGAGCGACGCCTGGTACGAGGACGGCACGTTGCCCGAAGCGGTCGGCCAGTCGGCCGCTCCTCGGGGCGCACAGGGCCATCGAGACCCCGGTGACGGCCGCGGCGGCTCCCGCGGTGCCGTAGGAGCCGGTGGTGTGCTCGACGAGCAGCACCATGCCGATGGTGAGCATCGCGAACGGCTGCCGGGCCGCGAAGCCGGGGAGCAGGAAGGCCCAGGCGCCGGGGGTGCTCAGTAGTTGCCGGTAGCCGGTCTTTGCGTCGACAGCGGCGGGCGTGGGCGTTGTCCCGGGTGGGGACGTGGACGGGGAGGTGGGCACCTTGGATGCCACAGCCTGGTCTTTCTGCCGCCTGGTAGCGCGGACGCGGATCCAGGTCCGCGAATGACCGCGCCGAGAGCCGTCCGCTCAGCGCGGGAATCCGCGCCGGCTCTGCGTCAGACAGAGGTTGAACTCGACAAATACCTCACCATGATACGCGGAGACCGGAGCCGTTTTCGCGCACCTGGTGCGGTCCGGACGTTGATCGGATTTATCGGTCGCCTGGTCGGCCGCGTTGCCGACCAGGCGGCTTCTCTCCGAGCCACCCGGCGAGCTTGCCGCCGCGCCCGACGGCCCGCAGTCGGGCCTCGGCCGCGTCCCGTACCGGATCGGTGGTCACCACGAGCAGTTCGTCTCCGCGCCGCAGCACGGTCGACGGCAGCGGTACGAAACTGGCGCCCTCGCGTACCACCAGGGTGACGGCGGCGCCGGTGGGCAGCCGCAGTTCGTCCACCTCGACGCCGTGCATGCGTGAGCCGTTGGGGATGGCGACGGACAGCAGGTGGCCCTGGAGCCGTTCCAGCGGCGCGGATTCGATGCCGAGGTCGGCGGCGTCGCCGTTGCTGTCGCCGGACAGCCGCAGTCGGCGGGCGAACCATGGCAGGGTCGGGCCCTGCACCACGGTGTAGACGATCACCAGGACGAAGACGATGTTGAAGATCCGCTTGCTGTCGGTGATTCCCGCCACCATGGGGATGGTGGCGAGCACGATCGGCACCGCGCCGCGCAGCCCCGCCCAGGACATCAGTGCCTGTTCGCGCCAGGGGATGCGGAAGGGCAGCAGGCTTGCGATCACGGAGGCGGGCCGGGCGACCGCGGTCAGGAACAGTCCGATGATCAGAGCGGGGACGACATCGTCACCCAGTTCGTGCGGTGTGATGAGCAGACCGAGCAGGACGAACAGGCCGATCTGAGCGATCCAGCCGAGCCCTTCGGCGAAACCGCGAGTCGCGGGCCGGTGTGGAAGTTTGGCGTTGCCGAGGATGAGCGAGGCGATGTAGACGGCGAGGAAGCCGGAGCCGTGCGCCATGGCACCTGCCGCGTAGGCGGTGACGGCGATCGCCATGACGGCGATCGGGTAGAGGCCGGAAGCGGGCAGGGCGACGTGTCTGAGGCCGTAGGCGCCGCACCAGCCGACCGCGAGCCCGATCGCGGCACCGATGACCAACTCCAGCGCGATCTCGCCCACCAAGTGGTACCAGTGGTCGACGGGACCCGCCGCCGAGAAGGCGACCACCAGGATCACGACAGGGGCGTCGTTGAAGCCGGACTCGGCCTCCAGGACGCCGGTCACGCGCTTGGGAAGCGCCACATTGCGCAGCACGGAGAAGACGGCGGCCGCGTCCGTCGACGACACCACCGCGCCGATGATCAGCGCCTGCCGCCAGTCGAGGCCCACCAGATAGTGCGCGGCGCCGGCGGTGACGAAGACGCTCAGCATCAAGCCGAATGTCGACAACACCGCAGCGGCGGGCAGTACCGGTTTGATTTCCTGCCATTTCGTACCAAGTCCGCCTTCGGCGAGGATCACCACCAGTGCGGCATAACCCAGGACTTGGGTGAGCTGGACGTCGTTGAAGGTGAAGCCGAAGACGCCGTCCTGGCCCATGATGACGCCAATGCCCAGGTAGATGAGCAGGGTGGGAAGGCCACTGCGTGAGGCGAGGCGCACGGCCACGACCGCGACCAGCAGTACTGAGGCGCCGACCAGCAGGATCTCGTTGAGATGGTGGACAGTCAGGGTGCCGGTCCTTTCAACTTCGTTGCCTTACCTAACATTTTACGCTCTCTTGACATTCCACGGCCCACCGGCCGCCGACCGCTGGGCTGCCCCTATGGTTGCCCTTGCACAACGAGCACCTTGATCACCGGTCCGCCCTGCCCCTCGAAGGACAGCGATGCCCGCACGGAAGAAATCCCGCCGCGTACGCTTCATCGTGATCGCGTTCGTGCTGCTGCTCGTAGCGGGCATCGGATTCGGGTCCTACTGGAGCGTGAGCACCGTCCGCGCCTCCTTCCCGCAGACATCGGGCTCGCTGAAGCTCAAGGGCCTGTCAGGGCCCGTCGACGTCATGCGCGACGCGAACGGCATCCCGCAGGTCTACGCCGACAGCCCCGAGGACCTTTTCCGCGCCCAGGGCTTCGTCCAGGCGCAGGATCGGTTCTACGAGATGGACGTACGCCGCCATCTCACCTCGGGACGGCTGTCCGAGATGTTCGGCAAGGGCCAGGTCGAGACCGACGCCTTCCTGCGCACCCTGAACTGGCGCGGCGTCGCGCAGAAGGAATACGACACCAAGCTCGACGCCACCACCAAGACGTACCTTCAGGCGTACTCCGACGGGGTCAACGCCTACCTCAAGGACCACAGTGGCGCCGGACTGTCGGTCGAGTACGCGGCGCTGTCGTTCAGCAACGACTACAAACCCGCACCCTGGACGCCGGTCGACTCCGTCGCCTGGCTCAAGGCGATGGCCTGGGACCTGCGCGGCAACATGCAGGACGAGATCGACCGCGCCCTGATGACCAGCCGCCTCAGCCAGGCGCAGATCAAGCAGCTCTACCCGGCGTATCCGTACGACCGCAACCGGCCGATCGTGGACGGCGGTTCCGTCAACAAGATCACCGGCGCGTACGAGCCCGCGTCGTCCGGCGGCCCGCAGGGACTCAGCAGCTCGGTCAACACACAGCTTTCGGGTATCTCGCAGATCATCGACCAGATGCCCGCGCTGCTCGGTCCGTCGGGTGACGGCATCGGCTCCAACTCATGGGTGGTGTCCGGCACCTACACCACCACCGGCAAGCCGCTGCTGGCCAATGACCCGCACCTGGCGCCGCAGCTTCCCTCCCTCTGGTACCAGATGGGCCTGCACTGCCGGGTGGTGAATGCCGCCTGCCCGTACGACGTCGCTGGTTACACCTTCTCAGGAATGCCAGGGGTCGTCATCGGCCACAACCAGAGCATCGCCTGGGGAATGACCAACCTGGGGGCGGACGTCACCGACCTCTATCTGGAGAAGGTCACGGCGGGCACTTACCTCTACGACGGCAAGCAACTGCCCTTCAAGACGCGCCAGGAGACCATCAAGGTCGCGGGTGGTAAAAGCCGCACTATTACGGTGCGCGAAACCAACAACGGCCCCGTGATCTCCGACCGCAGCGACGAGATCCGCACCGTCGGGCAGACCGCACCCGTCACCGATCCACCGGGCGGCGTCAACAGTGGTTATGCCGTCGCTCTGCGATGGACGGCGCTCGAGCCCTCGAAGACCATGGACGCCGTCTTCGAACTCGACAAGGCGACGGACTTCGACCAGTTCCGGGCCGCCGCCGCCGACTTCGCGGTCCCGTCGCAGAATCTGATCTACGCCGACACCAAGGGCAATATCGGCTACCAGGCGCCGGGGCAGGTGCCGACGCGCGCCGACGGTGTGGACGGTACGTACCCGGTGCCCGGCTGGGACTCGCACTACGACTGGACGGGCACGATCCCGTTCAAGTCGATGCCGTACGAGTACAACCCCTCCCGCGGATACATCGTGACCGCCAACCAGGCCGTCATCGATCAGAGCAAGTACCCGTACCTGCTGACCGAGGACTGGGGATACGGCACCAGGAGCCAGCGCATCAACGACCTCATCGCGTCCAAGATCAAGGACGGCGGCAAGGTCTCCATGGACGACATGCAGTCGATGCAGGGCGACAGCAGCAGTGAGATCGCCAAGCTCCTCGTTCCATATCTTCTGAAGATCAACATCACGAACGACAAGGGCGACTATGTACGCAAGGCGCAGCAACTGCTGGAGGGCTGGGACTTCAACCAGGACGCCGATTCCGCCGCCGCCGCGTACTTCAACGCGGTGTGGCGCAATGTCCTGAAGCTGGCCTTCGGCAACAAGCTGCCCAAGGAATTGCGTCCCGAGGGGCAGTGCCTGCGCGTGCCCCCGGCCGGGCAGACCGGGCCGGTCGACAATCTCGACGGCAGCAGCGGCACGGTCCACGAGTGCGGCGAGCGGGATGCCGACGAGGCGCAGCCGGACGGCGGCGACCGGTGGTTCGAGGTCGTTCGCAAGATGCTGCCGCAGCAGAACAGCCCCTGGTGGACGATGTCGACAACGGCGTTCTTCAGCGGAGACCCCGACAAGAAGCACCACAGCGATCGTGACCAGCTCCTTGGGCAGGCCATGAAGGACGCCCGCTACGAACTGACCGCCAAGCTCGGCAAGGACATCGACACCTGGAGCTGGGGCCGCCTCCACAAGCTGGAGCTGAAGAACCAGACGCTGGGAACCGAAGGCCCCGCCGTGCTCAAGTGGCTGCTCAACCGCGGCCCCTGGCAGCTCGGCGGCGGTGAGGCGGCCGTGAACGCGACCGGCTGGAACGCGGCGGGCGGTTACGACGTCGTCTGGGTCCCGTCCATGCGGATGATCGTCAATCTCCAGGACCTCGACAAGTCCCGGTGGATCAATCTGACGGGCGCGTCAGGTCACGTCTACAACGCGCATTACACCGACCAGACCAATATGTGGGCGAACGGCGAACTTCTCCCCTGGGTGTTCTCCGCCGAGCAGGTGGACAAGGCCACCAAGGCGAAGATGGCACTCACTCCGTAAATCACACCGGTAATCGCGCACCTGGTGACGGAAAACGTCACGCGCGAATGACATCACCTGGTGAAGCGGTGCACTCCTTCCGGTGTCACCGCCAGGTCTACGAGGTGGTCGTGCGGTTCCTGCGGAACCCGTTCGACCACCTCGTGCGCGTAGAGCAGCACCATGAGAAGCGGATCGACCGCGGCCTCCCTCAGCCGGCCGAGGACCCGGTCGTACGAGCCGCCGCCGCGGCCAAGACGTACACCGCGCGCGTCCACGGCGAGGCCAGGCAGCAGAACGGCCCGCGCCGTGGTGACGGCTTGGGGGCCGAGGTGTTCGCCGGTCGGCTCGAACAGGCCGCGTCCGGTGCGGTGCAGGGCGTCGGGGCCGTCGTATGCGGCCCAGTCCAAGTCGTTGTCGGGGAGCAGGACGGGCAGTAGGACGCGCGTACCGGCGTTCCGCAGGGTGTCGATCAACTCCCGGGTGCCGGGCTCCGCGCCGATCGACACATAGGCGGCCACCGGTCCGGGGGCGGCCAGTTCGGGCAGGCCGCGTACGGTCTGCGAGAGCGCTGTCGCTGCGGCGGCGCGGTCGGCGGCGGTAAGGTCGCGTCGGGTGCGCAGGAGCCGGGTCCGCAGTGCTGCTTTTCGCTCGCGGGCGTCGCTCATACCACACACATCCGTCACCAATCCGTCACAACCAGTCGTACCTTCGTCTTCGGGCAAATACTTGCCCGCTATGGTGCACGGCATGACGCAATCACATCCTCGTACCCGGATCAGCAAGGCTGTGATCCCTGCCGCCGGTCTTGGTACCCGCTTCCTGCCGGCGACCAAGGCGACGCCCAAGGAAATGCTTCCCGTGGTCGACAAGCCGGCCATTCAATACGTGGTCGAGGAAGCCGTGTCCGCACAGCTCTCCGATGTGCTCATGATCACAGGACGCAACAAGCGCGCCCTGGAGGACCATTTCGACCGCAACTACGAGCTGGAGGAAGCACTCACCCGCAAGGGTGACGAGTCCCGGCTCGCGCGGGTACGCGAATCCAGCGGTCTGGCGACCATGCACTATGTGCGCCAGGGTGACCCGAAGGGCCTCGGTCACGCGGTGCTGTGCGCTGAACCGCACGTCGGTGACCAGCCGTTCGCCGTGCTGCTCGGTGATGACCTCATCGACCCCCGCGACCCGTTGCTGGCGCGCATGGTGGAGGTGCAGGAACGGCACGGCGGCAGTGTCGTCGCCTTGATGCGGGTCGATCGTTCGCAGATCCACCTCTATGGTGCAGCCGCCGTGGTGCCGACGAGCGACGACGATGTCGTGCGCGTCACCGACATGGTGGAGAAGCCGAGCCCCGACCAGGCACCGTCGTCGTACGCGGTCATCGGCCGCTATGTGCTCGACGCCGCCGTCTTCGACGTGCTGAAGAAGACCGAGCCGGGGCGTGGCGGCGAGATCCAGCTCACCGACGCGTTGCGTGAGTTGTCGCACCGGGACCACACCGGCGGGCCGGTGCACGGTGTGGTGTTCACCGGGCGGCGTTACGACACCGGTGACCGCGGTGACTATCTGCGTGCGATTGTCCGACTGGCATGCGAACGTGATGACCTGGGGCCAGATTTCCGGACCTGGCTGCGTTCGTACGTCACCGAGGAGATGCAAGAGTGAGTCATGACGCTGACCGGGTGTGGTCCGTCTCCGAACATCTCGACAGCATCCTGGGTCAACTGACCCCGCTGGAACCGATCGAGTTGCAGATCCTCGACGCGCAGGGGTGTGTGCTGGTCGAGGACGTCACGGTGCCGGTGGCGCTGCCGCCGTTCGAGAACAGTTCCATGGACGGCTACGCGGTGCGGGTCGCCGACACCAAGGCGGCGACCGAGGAGCACCCGGCGGTGCTCGACGTGGTCGGCGATGTGGCGGCGGGGAGCGGTGAACTGCCCACGGTGGGACCGGGCCAGGCCGCCAGGATCATGACAGGCGCCCCGCTGCCGCCCGGCGCTGAGGGTGTCGTGCCGGTGGAGTGGACCGACGGCGGCACCGGTGGCGGCCCGGCGGCGAGCATGACCGCGCACAGCACCGACCCGGCCGGCGCGGCGGGTGAGGTGCGGGTGCACCGGCCGGTGGAGCACGGGCAGTTCGTGCGGGCTCGCGGCAGTGATGTCGCCGCGGGGGAGTTGGCGTTGGCCGCCGGTACGATTCTCGGCCCGGCGCAGATCGGGCTGCTCGCGGCGATCGGGCGCGGCGCCGTCAAGGTGCGGCCCCGGCCGCGGGTGGTCGTGGTGTCCACCGGCAGCGAGTTGGTGCAGCCGGGTGAGGACCTCGGACCCGGTCAGATTTACGACTCCAACAGTTTCGCGCTCACCGCCGCCGCGCGGGCGGCGGGCGCCATCGCGTATCGCGTCGGCGCCGTCGCCGACGAGGTGGAGACGCTTCGCGCCACCATCGAGGACCAGCTCATCCGCGCCGACATCATCGTCACCAGCGGCGGGGTGAGCGTCGGCGCGTACGACGTCGTCAAAGAAGCACTGTCGTCGATCGCGGACGGCAGTGAGATGAACGTCAACGGCGACGACGGTGAGGGTGACATCTCCGCGCCAAGTGGACATGTCGACTTCCGCAAACTCGCGATGCAACCGGGCAAGCCGCAGGGCTTCGGGCGGATCGGCCCCGACCGCACGCCGCTGCTCGCGCTGCCCGGCAATCCGGTGAGCGCGTACGTGTCCTTCGAGCTGTTCGTCCGCCCCGCGATCCGCACGCTGATGGGTGCCGGGTCGGTGCACCGGGAGGTCGTGCGCGCGGTGTGCGTCACCGCGATCGAGAGGTCGCCGGAAGGCAGGCGGCAGTTCCTGCGCGGTCACTACGACCGGGCGTCCGGTACGGTCACGGCGGTCGGCGGTTCCGGGTCGCACCTGGTCAGGGCGCTCGCGCATGCCGACGCGCTGATTGTCGTACCGGAAGCCGACACCTCGGTCGAGGCCGGGGCGGATGTCGAAGTGGTGGTGCTGGAGCCGTAGGCGATCGGCCGCCGGGCGGTCCGCGCGCACACCGGCGCGGACCCGCGGGCCGCGCGGAGGTCCCTGCCGGTACGGTGTCTGCCCAAGAGACCGCACCGGGAGAACGATGAGCAGCGCGCAGCAGCACCTCACCCACCTCGACGAGGCAGGCGCGGCCCGAATGGTCGACGTCTCCGCCAAGGACGTCACCGCGCGCACGGCCAGGGCGACAGGACGGGTCCTGGTCGATCCCGGCGTCATCAAACTTCTGCGCGGCGCAGGCGTTCCGAAGGGCGACGCCATCGCCACCGCGCGGATCGCCGGGATCATGGGCGCCAAGCGCACCCCTGACCTGATCCCGCTCTGTCACCCGTTGGCGGTGTCCGGTGTGACAGTCGACCTGGTGGTGGCCGACGACGCCGTGGAGATCACCGCCACCGTGAAGACCACTGACCGCACCGGGGTGGAGATGGAGGCGCTGACCGCGGTCACCGTCGCCGCGCTCACGGTCATCGACATGGTGAAGGCCGTCGACAAGGCGGCGGTCATCACCGATGTGCGGGTCGAGGAGAAGACCGGCGGCAAGTCCGGCGACTGGCACCGCGCATGACCGGGCCCGCCGTACCGCAGGCCGCGCCGGGCCGCACCCTGCGCGCGCTCGCCGTCACCGCGTCCAACCGCGCCTCCGCGGGGGTGTACGAGGACCGCGGCGGCCCGCTGATCGTCGCCGCGCTCCAGGAGTGGGGTTTCACCGTGGACGGCCCGCGTGTCGTACCCGACGGCGCGCCCGTCGGCGAGGCGCTGCGGGAGGCGGCCGAGGCCGCGTACGACGTGGTGGTGACCACAGGCGGCACCGGTATCTCGCCGACGGACCGTACCCCCGAGGTCACCCGGGAACTGCTCGACTACGAGATCCCCGGTATCGCCGAGGCGATCCGCGCGGCGGGCCGGGAGAAGGTGCCGACCGCCGCGCTCTCCCGTGGCGTGGCGGGGGTGTGCGGACGCACGCTGGTGGTGAACCTTCCCGGTTCGAGCGGCGGGGTCAAGGACGGCCTCGCCGTACTCGCCCCGCTCCTGGTGCACGCCGTCGACCAGATCCATGGCGGCGATCACGTGAATGACCAAACGACTTCAGTCCCTGGGAGACCGAGCTGAACGGGTCCTGGCCGGTTGAGTTGGTGGACGGTGACATCACCCTCCGCCCGATCCGGATGCGTGACCAGCGCGCCTGGCGCGAGGTCAACCGGCGCAACCGCGACTGGCTGCGTCCGTGGGAGGCCACCGTGCCGCCCGCCCCGCCCGGCCATGTCGCGCAGCGCCCCACGTACCGTCAGATGGTGCGGCACCTGCGCTCGGAGGCGAGCGCGGGCCGGATGCTGCCGTTCGTGATCGAGTACCAGGGGCGGCTCGCGGGGCAGCTCACCGTCGCGGGCATCACCTGGGGGTCGATGTGCTCGGCGCACGTCGGTTACTGGGTGGACGAGGCGGTCGCCGGGCGCGGTGTGATGCCGACGTCGGTGGCGCTCGCCGTCGACCACTGTTTCCGGCGCGTCGGACTGCACCGCATCGAGGTGTGCATTCGCCCGGAGAACGGTCCCAGCCGCAGGGTGGCCGAAAAGCTCGGTTTCCGGGAGGAGGGGCTGCGTCCGCGCTATCTGCATATCGACGGTGGATGGCGGGACCATCTGGTCTACGCGCTGACGGCGGAGGAAGTCCCGGAGGGGTTGCTGAACCGCTGGCGGCAGGCCAGGCCCGGGACGCACCAGAAATAAAACAATTGTTCGAAAATGAAGCCAATCGCAAAAAAATCTCGGCATATCAGCCAGATCGTGCGACACACCGGGCCAAATTGCGTATGGCGTGTCTCGATCACCCCTACCGTGTAACGCGTGAGCAGTAGTGGCCTCATCTACGCAGTCATCGTCGGGGCCTGGGCTGCCTACTTGGTGCCCATGTGGCTCCGTAGGCAGGATGAGCTCAACGAAGCGCGTCCGACGGAACGCTTCAGCACCGCCATCCGGCTTCTGTCCGGGCGCGCGGCGATGGAGCGGCGTGTCGCGAAGGCGCGAGGTGAGAGCGTCGAACCCGCGGAAGGCGCAGCCGACGACGTATCCGAGGACGACCTCGCCGGAGCGGTGGACGTCCGCGGACTCGCCGTGCCCGCGACCGAGGTGCGGCCGGGCATCCCGCAGGGCACCCACGGCGTCCACGGAGCACGCGGTACTCAGGGCGCGGCCGGCGTCCATGGTGCGCACACCGCGCATGGTGCCCGCCCCGGCGTGCCCAACCCGCGTGCCAAGGTGCTCGCGCGCCGTCGCCGCACCACGACACTGCTCTTCCTCGGCTTCACCGTCGGCGCCGTCGCGGCGGCCGTCGGCGGCGTCGCGCTGCTCTGGGCGCCCGCCATCCCGGCCGTTCTGCTGACGGTCTACATCGGCCAGATGCGTCGCCAGGAGCGGCGTCGCTTCGAGGTGCGCATCGACCAGCGGTACGCCGCCGAGGCCGCCCGACGCCTGCGCGCCCGCCCCGAACCGGCCGCCGAGGAGCACCAGCACCAGCACCAGGCGGCGCCCGCCGAACGCCCCGCGCCCTCGCCGCGTACGGCCGACCGGCGCGCCCTCGTCGAGCAGACCGACCACGCCGAGTGGGTCGACCAGCAGCGCGCGCAGCAGAACAACGACGACGGCTGGGAGCCCGTACCGGTCCCGCTGCCCACCTATGTGACGGCTCCGGTCGCCCCCCGTACGCCGGGCGGCGTCGACCCTGGCGCGCCCGACACGTGGAGCGCCGCCAGGTCCGGCACCGCCGCCGCGGAATCCGCCCCGGCGGCTGCCGCGCAGGAGTCCGCCCCGGCCGCCCCCCAGCCGCGCCGCCCGCGCCCGCGCACCCCCCGCACCCCGCTCTTCGACCAGTACGCCGACCCCTCCGACCGCCCCCGCGCCGCCAACGAGTAGTGCCGCCAGGCTTCCCGGCCATCCGGACCAGCGTGAATCGCGTTCACGACCACCCGTCTCGGGGTGCTAGAGTTTTCCTCGTTGCAAGGGCCTGTGGCGCAGTCCGGTAGCGCACCTCGTTCGCATCGAGGGGGTCAGGGGTTCGAATCCCCTCAGGTCCACAACAAGGCCGTTCCTGGGCGATTTCGGGAACGTTTGACGGAATCCCGCCGGTCTTCATGATCGGACGGGATTTCTGTCGTTTTACGGGGTCCGTTCGAGATGGTTCAGGGCGGCGGAGCTTTTCAGGGCGGCTTGCAGCCCCGGCCCGGCACCGGCGACACGGGACGGGGGCGGCGGGGGCGGGGGCGGATAGAGTGCGGGTGGGCCGTGACTGGCGCTGAGGTGGAGTACCACCGGGGAGCGGCCTGACGCATACGTCGGTGCCGTGCGCCTGGGCGAGTGGACTGAACACGCCTGGAGGCAACGGTGGCATCGACACATACCGCGCGGCTCATGGACGGGGCCGGTCTGGCCCGGCGCATCATGGGGGAGACCGCCGCCAAGGCGTCGATCCTTGCGCGGCGCACAGGATTCGCGCCGTGCCTGGCGACGGTGCTGGTGGGTGAGGATCCCGCGTCGGTGACGTATGTGCGGATGAAGCAGTCGCGCAGCGCGAAGGCCGGAATCCTGTCGCGCCATGTGGCGCTTCCCGCGCGAACCAGTACGGCGGAACTCGTGGAGACGCTCGGCGCGCTGTCGGCCGACCCCGAGGTGCACGGCATCTTGTTGCAGCATCCGGTGGGCCCGCACATCGACGAGCGGGCGGCGTTCGAGGCCATCGCGCCGGAGAAGGACGTCGACGGCGTCACGGTCAGCTCGTTCGGCGCGATGAGCTTCGGTCTGCCGGGGTTCGTGTCGTGCACGCCGGGCGGCATCATGCGGCTGCTGGAGGAGTACGAGGTCGGGCTCGCGGGGAAGCGCGCGGTCGTGGTGGGCCGCAGCGCGATCCTGGGCAAGCCGGTCGGGATGCTGCTGCTCGCGAAGGACGCGACGGTGACGTACTGTCACTCGCGTACCGAGGACTTGGCCGCGGTGGTCGCGGAGGCGGACGTCGTGGTGGCGGCGGTGGGGCGGGCCCGGCTGATCCGGGGTCAGGACATCAAGCCGGGCGCGGTGGTGATCGACGCCGGGTACAACGCGGGCAATGTCGGCGACGTGGACTTCGAGACGGCCCGCGGTCGTGCGCGGCTGATCACGCCGGTGCCGGGCGGGGTCGGGCCGATGACGATCGCCGTGCTGCTGGCGCAGACGGTGGACGCCGCCGCACGCCAGCTCGGGGTGTGAGGGCCCGGGACCGGGACGGGCCGCCGTTGCCGCGGTGTTGAGCGCGGCCGACCTGCGCTGATGTCCGCTTGAGGGGCAATTGTCAGTGGTGGGTGGCAGGCTGTGACCGTGACCAGGACTCAGTACTACACAGCGACCACGCTCGACGGATTCCTCGCCGACGAGGCGAATTCGCTCGACTGGCTCTTCGAGGTGGACACCGAACCCGGAGAGCCGTTCGAGCGCTTCATGGCGGGCGTCGGGGTGCTGGCGATGGGTGCGACGACGTACCGCTGGGTGCTGGAGCACGAGAAGGTGGTGGAGCGGCCGGAGGAGTGGCGGCGCTGGTACGGGGACCGGCCGTGCTGGGTCTTCACGCACCGGGACGATCTGCCCGCCGTGCCGGGGGCGGACATCCGCTTCGTCCAGGGTGACGTACGGCCGGTGCACGCGGAGATGGTGGCCGCGGCGCGGGAGGGGAGCGGTGGCAGCCGCGGCTACGGGGAGAACGTGTGGCTGCTCGGCGGCGGCGAGTTGGTCGGGAGCTTCGCCGACGCCGGGCTGCTGGACGACATCATCCTCGGCGTCGCGCCGGTGACGCTGGGAGCGGGCGCGCCGCTGCTGCCCAGACGGCTGGACGGGGGGCGGCTGCGGTTGACGGACGTGGAGCGGGTCGGCCAATTCGCCTATCTCACGTACGAGGTGGGGCAGCCGGTGACGCCGTCCGCCGGTGGGGGCGGGGGTCAGCCGAGCGCGTAGGCGATCAGGGTGAGGGTGACCATCGAGAGCAGGGTGGTGAGCAGGACGGTGTCGCGGGGGAGGTCGGTGGGGAGCCGGTATTCGGAGGCGAAGATGAAGGCGTTCTGCGCGGTGGGAAGTCCGGCGCACAGGACGACGGCGAAGAGGGCGTGGCCGGAGAGGGCGAAGGCGTAGCGGGCCAGCAAATAGGCCAGGAGGGGGCGGACGACGGTCTTGAGGCCGGCCAGCAGGCGGCGTTCAGTGCGCGCGGCCGGGGTGGGGCGGGAACGGGCGTGCAGCGACATGCCGAGGGCGAAGAGCGCGGAGGGAACGCCCGCCCCGCCGAGCAGTTGGACGGGGGAGACCGCTTCGGCGGGCAGGGCCAGTCCGGTGGTGGCCACCGCCAGGCCCGTGGCTGAGGCGGCGATCACCGGGTTGCGGAAGGGGAGTCGGAGCATGCGCCGCCACAGCGCGCCGACGCCGCGGTGGGTGTCGAGGTCGATCAGGACGAGGAACAGCGGGGTGACGAAGAGCATCTGGAAAAGCGCGGCGGCCACGATGAAGGACGTGTCGTGCAGGACGTGGACGGCGACCGGGATGCCGAGGTTGGCGGAGTTGACGTAGGACGCGCACATCGCGCCGATCGCCTGGTCGGCCTGGCGGTGCCGGAACAGCTTGCGGCTGACGGTCAGTGCGCATGGCGGACCCGGGGGCGGCCGTATCGGGCGGGTCGGGGGGAGCGGAGACGCCGACCTGGGCGTGTGGCCTGGGTCACATCTCGGGGTGGGGGAAATAATCCGACCGCCGAAAGAGCTTGATGTTTCAAGATCTTATGAGGGGGTCAGCATGGCGTCGAAGGTGTCGACCAGTGCGTCGGGCACGGCGGTCAACGCGGCGCGGGGCGGGGAGAATCCGCTGCCGGCCGCCGGGATACGGACGAAGGTGCGGGTGCCGCTGCGGTTCTCGGACGGGTGGGGGACGACGGCGGACGTGTTCACGTTCACCGGTCTGGTGGACGGCAAGGAGCACTTGGCGCTGGGCCTCGGGGACTACGAGGGCGCCGAGTCGCCGTTGGTCAGACCGCATTCGGAGTGCCTGACGGGGGACGTGTTCGGGTCGCAGCGGTGCGACTGCGGGCCGCAGTTGCGCGAGGCGGTCGAGCGGATCGCGGAGACCGGCGGGTATCTGCTGTATCTGCGGCAGGAGGGCCGGGGGATCGGTCTGTACGCGAAGCTCGACGCGTACGCGCTCCAGGACGACGGCCTCGACACGTACGAGGCGAATCGCGCGCTCGGGCGCGGCGAGGACGAGCGGGACTACACCGCGGCGGCCCAGATGCTGGCGGCGCTCGGGGTCGACGGCATACGGCTGCTGAGCAACAACCCGGACAAGGCGCGGCAGCTCACCGCGCTCGGGACGGCCGTGGTCGAGCGGATTCCGACCGCCGTCCACGTGTCGGCGGCGAATGTCAGCTACCTGCGGGCGAAGGTCGAGCACACCGGTCACACGCTGGCGCTTCCCGCCTGAGCCGGGACGCGAGGTCGACCGCGGCGCCGCGCCTGGGCGGGGTGAATCCGTACGCGCGAGGGCGCGGGCACGGTTGAGCGTCGTGAACGTGATTCGACCCACGATCGAAACGGTGGCGTTTCGATCGCGGGCCGTCTATGGTTATGTGTACGACATCGTTTCGACTCGGAGGGCAGGGCGACATGACGGCTGAGGTTTCCGCCACGCGTCGTACGCGCCTGACCCCCGAGCGCGAGCACGAGCTCTACGCGGCGGTGGTCGAGCTGCTGCGTGAGGTCGGCTACGAGGCGCTGACGATGGACGCGGTCGCGTCCCGTACGCGTTCCAGCAAGGCGACCCTCTACCGCCAGTGGAAGGGCAAGCCGGAACTCGTGGCCACCGCGCTGCGGCACTCCAAGTCGGTGTCCACGGCGGACATCGACACGGGCTCGCTCAGCGGTGACCTGCACGAACTCATCCGCTGTCACGACCAGGACGAGACCAAGCGGGACCAGGAACTCATGCGCGGGCTCGCCCACGCGGCCTTCAGGAACGAGGACCTGTTCCGCGCCCTGCGGGAGCTGCTCATCGAGCCGGAGCTGGTCAGCTTCCGGGCTCTTGTGCAGCGCGCCGTGGACCGCGGTGAGCTGGCCGCCGACAATCCGGCACGCGACTTCGTCCCGCACCTGCTGTTCGGGGCCGCATTGGCGCGGCCCATCATCGAAGGTCTCGACCCCGACCCCGACTTCTCACACAGATACATCGACGCGGTGGTCGTCCCCGCCCTGCGTCTGTCGTGACGAAGCGCAGTGACCACTGATGTGATCTGACCTTTCCCCGCGCCACTCAGCACGACTCGGCGCCCCGGCACGACTCAGCACGACATTCCCCGCACCACCGCTCCACCTGACACGCCGCTCTCGTCGTCGGGCTGGTTCCTCACGCCCACATTTCCATCCTCCTGACGGGAGCCCATGCCCCCATGGCCACATTCCTCTACAAGCTGGGCCGGCTCGCTTTCCGGCGACGGCGGTTCGTCGTACTGATATGGGTGGCGCTGCTGGCGCTCGCCGGTGTCGGCGCGGCGACCGCGCCGTCCGCGCCGAGCGACAACTTCACGGTGCCCGGCACCGAGGCGCAGCAGGCGTTCGACCTGCTGCATGAGCGTTTCCCCGGCACGAACGCCGACGGCGCGAGCGCGCGCATGGTCTTCCAGGCACCCGACGGTCAGAAGATCACCGCGGGACCGAACAAGGCGGCGGTCGAGAAGGTCGTCGACGAGCTGAAGAGCACACCGCAGAAGGCGACGGTCGCCGATCCGTTCGCCGCCGGCGGTGACGCGATCAGCAAGGACGGCACCACCGCTTACGCGTCGGTCAGTTACACGGCCAAGTCCTCCGACATCACCGACGCCACGCACACGGCGCTGGAGGACGCGGCGCAGCACGGCAGGGACGCCGGGCTGACGGTGGAGACCGGCGGTACGGCGCTCCAGGCGTCGGTGGAGACCGGGAACAGCGAGATCATCGGTGTCGGCATCGCGGCGGTCGTGCTGCTGATCACGTTCAGTTCGCTGGTCGCGGCCGGGCTCCCGCTGCTGACCGCGATCATGGGTGTGGGTATCGGTATCGCGTCGATCACCGCGCTGGCCAGCACGCTCGGTCTGTCCAGCACGTCGTCCACGCTCGCGTCGATGATCGGACTGGCGGTCGGTATCGACTACGCGCTGTTCATCGTGTCGCGGCACCGGCATGAACTGATGGAGGGCCGAGAGGGTGAGGACGCGGCCGGCCGGGCGGTCGGCACGGCGGGCTCCGCGGTGGTCTTCGCAGGTCTGACCGTGCTGATCGCGCTGGCGGGCCTGGCCGTGGTCAACATCCCGATGCTGACCAAGATGGGGCTGGCCGCGGCGGCCACCGTCGCCATCGCCGTACTGATCGCGCTCACCCTGATTCCCGCGCTGCTCGGCTTCGCGGGACCGAAGGCGCTCAGCCGCAAGGTCCGCAAGGGGCGCGCGGTCGACACCGGCAAGCCGAACATGGGCACCCGCTGGGCGCGCATGGTGGTACGCCGCCGGGTGCCGATCCTCGTCGCGGGCGTCGTGGCGCTGGGCCTGGCCGCGATCCCGATGACGAGCATGCAACTGGGCCTGCCCGACGACGGTTCGCAGCCGGTCAGCACGACCCAGCGCAAGGCGTACGACCTGCTGTCCGACGGTTACGGGCCGGGCTTCAACGGGCCGCTGATGGTGGTGGTCGACGCCGCGGCGAGCGACGACCCGAAGGCGGCGGTCGACCGGATCAAGACGACCATCACCGGCTTCCCCGATGTGAAGACGGTCAACGCGCCCGCCTTCAACACCAAGGGCGACACGGCCACCCTTTCGGTGGTGCCGGACTCCAAGCCGAGCAGCGCGCAGACCGAGGACCTGGTGCACGCGATCCGCGGGCATCAGGGTGAGTTCACCGGTACGACCGGGGCGCACGTTCTGGTCACCGGCACCACGGCGATGAACATCGACGTGTCGCAGAAGCTGAACGACGCGCTGGTGCCCTACCTGGCGCTGGTCGTCGGCCTGGCGTTCCTGCTGCTGATGCTCGTGTTCCGGTCGGTGCTGGTGCCGCTCAAGGCGGCGCTCGGCTTCCTGCTGTCGGTGCTCGCGGCACTGGGCGCGGTCGTGGCGGTCTTCCAGTGGGGCTGGCTGTCCGGCCTGATGGGCGTGGAGCAGACCGGGCCGATCATGAGCATGATGCCGATCTTCATGATCGGTGTGGTGTTCGGTCTCGCGATGGACTACGAGGTCTTCCTCGTCACCCGGATGCGGGAGGCGTACGTCCACGGGGAGTCGCCGAGCCAGGCCGTCGTCACCGGCTTCAACCACGGTGCGCGGGTGGTGTCCGCCGCGGCGGTCATCATGATCAGCGTCTTCGCGGGCTTCATCGGCTCCTCCGAGTCGATGATCAAGATGATGGGCTTCGGCCTCGCGATCGCGGTCGCCTTCGACGCGTTCATCGTTCGTATGACCATCGTCCCCGCCGTGCTGGCACTGCTCGGGCGCTCCGCCTGGTGGCTGCCGCGCTGGCTCGACCGCGCGCTGCCCAATGTGGACGTCGAGGGTGAGCAGCTCCGCAAGAGCCTCGGCGACACGGTGACTACCGGCGGCGGCGCCTCGGGGACCGGTGCTTCGGAGGAGGAGCACGAACCCGTACGCGTCTGATCATGTGACGCCGTCGGTTGTGGCTTCGTCCAGTCGGACGCGGCACAAGGTGACGCCGTCCGTTGTGTGATCCTCCACCCGTCCGGTTGCCTTCGGGCACCGGGCGGGTGTTTGACGTTCACCTCGGAGTCGGTGGAATGTCGCGTTCCTGTCTGTCGGGGATGCCTAATATCTGGCGACATTCACAGAACATGCGTACCGGGGGAACCGATGGCACCTCAAGAAGTCCCTCCGGAAGCCGTCGGGCGCGTGAGGTCATGGTTCCTCGCCGCGCGCACACGGGCGGCGCTGCTCGCCGCGGGCGTCGCGGCGGTCGCCTTCTGTATCGGTGACGCGGTCGCGGGCAGCTACCCGTTCGGCTCGCGCACGCGCAGCGTCAATGACCTGGGCAATCAGTTCGTCCCGTACCACGCGCACCTGTGGGACCTGCTGCACGGCAGGGCCGACGGCGGGCTCCTGCTCAACTGGCAGTCCGGCTACGGCAGCAGCTTCCTGCCGGACCTCGGCACGTATGTCTCCAGCCCCTTCGCGCTGCTGGTCGCCTTCTTCCCGCGCGACCGGATCGACCTCGCCGTCTACGCCGTGACCGTGCTGAAGATCGGCGCCGCCGCCGCGGCGATGGCCGTACTGCTGCTGGCGCTGCGCCCAGGCCGCTGGTGGGCGGCGGGCGCGCTCGGCGCGTCGTACGCGCTGTGCGGCTGGACGGTGATGCTCGCGTCGTACAACCCGATGTGGCTGGACGGCCTGATCGCGTTCCCGCTGCTGTGCCTGGTGGGGGAGTGGGCGCGGACCGCGCGGCGGCCGTATCTGAGCGTCCTCGTGGTCGCCCTGTGCTGGATCGCGAATTTCTACACCGCGTATATGGCGACGATCGGCGCCGGGCTCGTCCTCATCGCCCGGCTGCTGACCGAGCCCGACCGCGGCGACACGACCGCGCCGGACGCGGGCGCACAGGACGGGACCGCACAGGACGGGACCGCACCGGGCGTCGGCGGCCCCGGCGGTACGCGTGAGCCGCGCGAGTGGCTGCGCGCGCTCGGCAGGGCGGCGCGCAGCATGGTGCTCGGCATCGGCCTGTCCGCGCCGCTGGTGCTGACCATCTTCAAGGGGACGAAGCTCGCCTACCCCGGCCTGGTGCAGGAGTTCGAGCCCAAGCCGTGGTCGGACCTGCTCGGCCGGATGCTCCCCGGCACGTACGGCTTCACGACGCCGTCCACGTACATCGACACCGCGGCGCTGCTGCTGGCCTTCGCGCTGCCCTTCCACCCGGCGGTGCCGCGCCGCACGCGCACGGTGTGGACGGTGCTGGTGCTGGTGGTCACCGCGTCGTTCCAGTGGAAGCCGACGCATCTGCTGTGGCACGCCTTCACCACGCCCAACGGCAGCGCGTACCGCGAGACGTTCGTGCTCAGCGGGATGATGGTGATCGCCGGGTGGTTCGCCTTCGCGCACGGTCTGCCCGGCCGGCGTCAACTCGCCTGGGCCACGGGCGTGATGGCGGCGCTGGTGGCCGTCACGCGCTTCGGTGCGGAGAAGGGCGTCACCGGGCAGGGCACGTATCCGCTGCTCGCGCTCGGCCTGGTGGCCACGATCGGCGCCCTGTTGCTGCTGCGCTGGGCGGCGGACCGGTCGCAAGGCGGGGCGGCGGGAACCGGCACCGCACCCACCAGGGCTTCGGCGGCCACCGGGGCTTCCGCGCCCGCCAAGGCTTCCGCGCCCGCCACGCTGCCCGTGGTGCTGGCCGCCACGCTGCTGATCGGCGCCCAGATCGGGCAGTCGGCGTTCACCAACGCCTGGGACGTCAGGAAGCGGCTGGCGACCATGGACGACTACGGGCAGTGGGGCCAGCGCGAGACGTACCAGTACGACGCCGTCGCGAAGGCCGACGGCTGGCCGGACTACCGCACCGATCCCGGACGCGAACAGACCGTCGGGAACGACCCGTTGATGGTCGACGGCCAGGGCGCGCAGTACTACAGCAGCCTCACCGCCGATGTGTGGACGAAGACCCTGATGGCGCTCGGCGGCGGCTGGACCTCGCGCGGCCGGTCGTTGCAGAGCCTCGACAACCCCGTCACCGACGTCATCTTCTCGGTCGGCGCGCGCGTCCACTCGCGCCGCGACCCGCACCAGGTGCATGTGAACCCGCCGCCGAACGTGCCGCCGACCGTCACCCGGCAGGAGGTGCCGCCGCTGGTGACGATGCGCCACGCCGTACCGGCAGGGCGCTACGGCCTCTCGCCGTACCGGAACCAGGAGTTGCTGCTCGGCTCCGCCGTCTACACCCCGACCAGCGCCGAACTGCGCGACAGCAAGGGCCGGTTGATGCCGCGCACCCCGAAGGGGTACCGGGTCACCGGGTACGTGCGGCAGCCGCGGACCAGTACGTACTCGCTGCGGACGTCCTGCCCCGCGGGCAGCGACGTGTACTTCTGGTCACCGGACTTCAAGGGTCAGGTCACGCTCCCCGGCGCCGCGCCGGTCGACTTCCTCGGCCGGATGCCTACCCACCGCGCCGCCGTCGAGCGCCTGGGCGATGTGCCGCGCGGCGGCGGGAAGTTCGCCCTGAAGGTACGGGCCCTGGAGCCCGGCACCCTCTCCTCGGACGGCGTCGGCTGCCTCGACCGGGGCAGGCTCGCCGCCGCCGAGCGGAAGCTGGCGGCGGGCGCCGCCACCCGCGTCCAGGTGACCGACGACGGCATCAGCGCCCAACTCCCCTCCGGCGCGCACGGATTCGCGGTCGTCGCGGCCCCGGCCATCACGGGCTGGAGCTGCGCCACCGACAACGGCTCCAGGCACCCCGCGCGCTCCTACCTCGGGCTGATCTCCGTGCCCGTCACCGCGGGCGCCACCTCGGTCTCCTGCTCCTTCACCCCGCCCGGCCTGCACCTCGGCGAGGCGTTCGGCGGCGCCTCACTGCTCGGCGTCGCGGCCCTCGCGGCGTTCGGCTGGTGGCGCGGGCGCCGCCGCCCCGAGGAGGACGGCGACAGCGAACCGGTACGGCCGGTGCCCGCGGCGCTGGTCGAGAGCTGAGGCGGCTCCCGCACCTCAGAGCGGCACCGGAGGCTCCCGCACCTCAGAGCGGCACCGGCGGCTCCCGCACCTCAGAGCAGCACCGGAGGCTCCCGCACCTCAGAGCAGCACCGGCTGCTGGACGCCGTTCTCCATCGCCAGCAGCCACCGCTTGCGCGGCAGCCCGCCGCCGTAGCCCGTCAGGTCGCCGCCCGCGCCGACGACGCGGTGGCACGGCACGATGACGCCGATCGGATTCCTGCCGTTGGCCAGGCCCACCGCGCGGGAGGCGGTGGGATGGCCGAGGATCGCGGCGAGTTCGCCGTACGAGACGGTCTCGCCGTACGGGATGTCGCGCAGCGCCGACCAGACGCGCTGCTGGAAGGGTGTGCCCGACATCGCCAACGGCAGGTCGAAGCGGGTGAGTTCGCCCGCGAAGTAGGCGTCGAGCTGGGCGCGGGCGGCGGCGAAGACGGGGCTGTCGCCGCGCGGGCCGAAGGTCTCCTGCGCGGGGCGGTGCCGCTGCTCGGTCATGTAGAGGCCGGTGAGGGCGCAGCCGCGGGCGACGAGGGTCAGTTCGCCGCAGGGGCTGTCCACGACGGTGTGGACCGGGTGCTCCGCCGAGGGGGCGGGGCGGGTGGCGGTCATGAGGGTGAAGTCCCTTTCTCATCGGTGGTGTTGGGGGGCAGGACGTTGATCGGGTGGTCACCCGTCGCCCACAAGTACTGCGTGGCGTAGGCCCGCCACGGCGACCAGGCGGCGGAGTGCCGTACCAGCGCCGCCGGAGTCGTCGGCAGGCCGAGGTCGCGGGCGGCGTACCGCACGCCGAGGTCGGTGGCCAGGAAGGCGTCGGGGTCGCCGAGCGCCCGCATCGCGATCGTCTCGACCGTCCACGGCCCGAATCCGGGCAGCGCCGAGAGCCGGGCGCGGGTCCGTACCCAGTCGCTGCCGACGTCGAGGTCCAACTCGCCGCTCTCCAGGGCCCGTACGAGCGCGGCCAGGGTGTTCCTGCGGGTCTGCGGCATCGCGAGGGCGGCGGGGTCGAGTCCGGCGAGCGCGGCGGGAGCGGGGAAGAGGTGGGTGAGGCCGCCGCCGGGGTCGGTGACCGGCTCGCCGTGCGCGAGCACGAGACGGGCGGCGTGCGTACGGGCCGCCGCCGTCGAGATCTGCTGCCCGAGGACGGCGCGGACCGCGAACTCCGGCCCGTCCGTGACCCGCGGCACCCGCCGCCCCGGCGCCTTCGCCACCAGCGGCGCGAGCACCGGGTCCGCGGACAGCAGCGCGTCCACCGCCCGCGGGTCCGCGTCCAGGTCGAGCAACCGGCGGCAGCGGCTGATCGCCTGCGCCAGGTCACGCCAGTCGGTGAGCCACAACTGGCAGGCGATGTGGTCGGGTTGGGGCCGCAGCGCCACGATCCCGGTGCCGTGCGGCAGCCGCAGCGTGCGCCGGTACGCGCCCGCCCGCCACTCCTCGACGCCCGGTACCGCGGTCGCGGCCAGGTGCCCGAAGAGATTGTCCGGGGTGAGCGGCCGGCGGAACGGCAGCCGCAGTGACAAGGTGCCGGTCCCCGCGGCCGGACGCCCCTTGGCGACCCGCGCCCGCAGCTCGCTCGGCGACAGCGCGAAGACCTCGCGCACGGTGTCGTTGAAGGCGCGGATGCTGGCGAAGCCGGCCGCGAAGGCCACTTCGCCCATCGGCATCGCGCTCGTCTCGATCAGCAGCCGCGCGGTCTGCGCGCGCTGGGCACGCGCCAGGGCCAGCGGCCCGGCGCCCAGCTCCGCCAGCAGCTGCCGCTCGACCTGCCGGGCGCTGTAGCCGAGCCGCGCCGCGAGGCCCGGCACCCCGTCGCGGTCCACCACCCCGTCGGCGATCAGCCGCATCGCGCGCGCCACCAGGTCGGCCCGCTCGTTCCACTGCGGCGAGCCGGGACTGGCGTCCGGGCGGCACCGCTTGCAGGCCCGGAAACCGGCCTGCTGCGCGGCGGCGGCGCTCGGGTGGAAGGTCATGTTCTCGGCCTTCGGCGGCACCACGGGGCAGCTCGGGCGGCAGTAGATGCCGGTGGTCCGCACCGCGGTGTAGAACCATCCGTCGAAGCGGGCGTCCTTCGACCGGACGGCGCGTACGCAGGTGTCGAAGTCCGGGACGGCCGCGGCCGACCCGGAGTCCCGGACCGTTCCCCCGGCGGCGTTCCCGCTCGCGGCCCTGCCCGCAGCCGCGACCGCAGCCCCAGCCGTAGCCGTAGCGGTAGCCCTGTCCGTATCCCTGTCCGTATCCGTGTCCACCCCACCAGCATCGCCCGTCGTCAGGCTTCCGGTCTGGCGGAAATCCGACATGGACGTCGGGGCGCGTGCGGTGCGGGGGCGGCGGTACGGGCGCGGCGCTGCGGGCGGGTCGGTACGGGCGGGTTGGGGACGCCCGCACGTACGGGGGCTCAGTCGGAGACGTTGCTCGCCGGTACGTAGAGCAGATCCGCGTACTCCGGGTGCTTGCCGAGCCAGCCCTCGAAGAACGGGCAGATCGCCAGGACCCGCAGGCCCTGCGCGCGGGCGGCGTCCAGGGCGGTGCGGGCGAGCGCGGAGCCGACGCCGCGGCCCTCGTAGGCGTCCTTCACCTCGGTGTGGATGAACGCGATCATGTCCGGGGTGCGCAGATACGCGGCCACCCCGGCGATGTCGTCGCCGATACGTGCCTCGTACCGCTTGCTCTCGGGCGCGTCGGTGACCGTGACGTCACCGTGGACGGAGGCGGCGCCGTCGCTCATGAGCGGTAGTTCTCGACGGTGGAGGCCGGGCGGACCTTCGCGTCGCCGGGGTCCTCGCCCGCGTCGGTCAGGGCGCGGCGCTGCCGCAGCAGGTCCCAGCACTGGTCGAGCTCGCGCTCCAGGGCGGCGAGCCGCTCCTGTTCCGTCGCGCCGTCGATGCTGCCTGCGGCGAGCAGGTCGCGCAGCGCCTTCTCGTCCGCGACCATCGCGCTGATCCGGCCCAGAATGGCCTGGTCTGCCGAGGAGTCGTTGGGCTGTTGCACGGGGCACCTCCCGGGTCGGTACGGCCTTGTGGTCCACTCTCGCAGGTCGTGCGGCGGCGCGCTCGCGATGCGCGGGGTGATGTGACGGGTCAGACGCGGCCGGTACGTCGGGCGCGGTGCGTACGTCAGGCGCCGGCGGTGGGTTCGGCCGGGTCCGTACCGATTTTCGTACCGCCGTCCGTACTGCCGCCCACACCGGCCTCCGCGCCGCCGTCCGTACCGGCTTCCGCGCCGCCGTCCGTACCGGCTTCCGTACCGCCGTCCGTACCGCAGGCCGCGCCGCCCTCCGCCCGCTCCGCCTGCTGCCGCAGCCAGGCGTCGATCTCGGCCCGTACCCGCCGCTCCATCGCGAGCCCCATCTCGGCGTCGACGATGTTCTTGGCGAGGGGCCGCAGGCGTTGCAGGGACTCGGCTATGCGGTGGGCCTCGGCGGGCGGGAGGTCGTCCATGGGCCCGATGACGTGGGTGCGGATGACCTGGGTGAAGAGGTCGGCGAGCGCGTCGGTGTGGGCGCGTACGCCGCGTCCGGCGGCGAGGACGGCGGCCAGCGGCACGCCCTCGTGGACGAGGGCGGCGGAGGCGTCGAGCAGGCGGCGGCTGATGTGGATGACGTTCTCGCCGTCGACGCCGATGTAGCCGATGTCGAGGGCCGTCGTCAGATTCTCCGGGGTGACGTCCTCGCCGAAGTAGTCGGCCAGCTCCTCGGGGGTGAGGCGGACCGGGGTCTCCTCCGACCAGGGTGCGGTGAGCGCGCCCTCCAGGCCGAGCAGTTCGGCGACGCCGCCGAGTGTGCGGCCGTTCTCCCACGCGCCGATCAGTTCGGCGATGCCGCCGAGGGTGTGGCCGCGCTCCAGCAGCCCCGCGATGGTCCGCAGCCGGGCGAGGTGGGCCTCGGAGTACCAGGCGATCCGGCCGTCCCGGCGCGGTGGCGGGAGCAGCCGCCGCTCACGGTAGAACCGCAGCGTCCTGACGGGGATACCGGCCGCCTTCGCCAGCTCCTCCACGCGGTACTCGCGCTCGGCCCCTGAGCCGCTGCCGGAGCCGTCGCCCGCGCCGTGGTCCCCCGCGCCGCCGCTTCCGTTGTCGTCCACGCGGCCAGCCTATGTGCTGTTCGGGGCTGTCCGACCCCGCCCCTGGGCAGGTATTCCGTCGTGACATCCGCCGCCGCGCGCCTGGCCGTACGCCCCCGTGTCCGGACCCGTACGCTCCGCCGCGCGCCCCGCCGCCCGGACGCGTACGCCCCCGCCGTACGCCCCGTGTCCTGGCCCGTACGCCCCACCGCGCGCCCGTCGTCCGCCACCGCGCGCCCCGTCGTCCGGGACCCCGCGCCCCGTCGTCCGGGACCCCGCGCCCCACCCCGCGCCCCACGTACGGACGACTTCCGCCCCTACCCCTACCGGAGGTAACCCGGCATGGTCTACAGTCCGAACCGTGCCAGTGATTGCTGGCATGATCGACGGGGGCACAATTCGGCGGAAGGCGGTGCCATGGACGAGCTCGAACACGTGCGGGTGGCGGTGATCGGGTCCGGGTTCGGCGGGCTGGGGGCCGCGGTACGGCTGCGGCGCGAGGGCATCACGGACTTCGTGATTCTGGAGCGCGCGGACTCGGTCGGCGGGACCTGGCGCGACAACAGCTATCCGGGCTGCGCCTGCGACGTGCCGTCGCACCTGTACTCGTTCTCCTTCGCGCCCAACCCCGACTGGCCGCGCGCCTTCTCCGGGCAGGAGCACATCCGGGCGTATCTGGAGCGGGTCACCGACACCTTCGGGCTCCGCCCGCACCTGCGGTTCGGCGCCGAGGTGCGGCAGGCCCGCTGGGACGGCGAGGCGAACCGCTGGCACCTGACGACCGCGGCGGGCGAGCTGACCGCCGATGTCGTCGTCTCCGCGACCGGGCCGCTGTCCGACCCGAAGATCCCCGACATCCCCGGGATCGAGGACTTCCCCGGGCGCGTCTTCCACTCCTCGCGCTGGGACCACGACTTCGACCTCAAGGGCAAGCGCGTCGCCATGGTCGGCACAGGCGCGTCCGCGATCCAGATCGTGCCGTCCATCCAGCCGGAGGTCGCGCGGCTGACCGTCGTGCAGCGCACCCCGCCGTGGGTGATGCCGCGCGTCGACCGCGGGGTCAGCGCCGCCGAGCGCTGGCTGCACGGCAAGGTCCCGGCCACCGCCAAGGCGCGCCGCGGCCTGCTCTGGCTGATCAGGGAGTTCCAGGTCGGCGCCTTCGTACGGCACCCGAAGCTGCTCAAGGCCGCCGAGCGGATCGCGGCCAACCACCTGAAGCGGTCGGTGAAGGACCCGGAGCTGCGCGCCCGCCTCACCCCCGACTACACCATCGGCTGCAAGCGCATCCTGCTGTCCAACACCTACTATCCGGCGCTCGCGCAGCCCAACACCGAGGTCGTCACCTCCGCGCTCAGCGAGGTCCGCGGCTCGACGATCGTCACCGCCGACGGCACCGAGCGCGAGGTGGACGCGATCGTCTTCGGCACCGGCTTCCACGTCACCGACATGCCGATCGGCGACCGGGTGATCGGCGCGGACGGCCGCACGCTCGCCGAGCACTGGAAGGACGGCATGGCCGCGCTGCGCGGCTGCGCGGTCGACGGCTTCCCCAACCTCCTGTTCATCATCGGCCCCAACACCGGCCTCGGTAACAGCTCGATGATCCTGATGATCGAGTCGTCGCTGAACTACGTCGCCGACTTCATGCGCACCCTCGACGCCACCGGCGCCGCCGCCCTCCAGGCCAGGCCCGAGGCCGTCACCGCCTGGAACGAGGAGATGCAGCGCCGCGCCGCCCGTACGGTCTGGAACACCGGCGGCTGCGAGAGCTGGTATCTCGACGCGAACGGGCGCAACACCACCGCCTGGCCCGGCACCACCGCCGAATTCCGGCGCGCCACCCGGCAGTTGAAGCTCTCCGAATACGAGGTGCTGGCCCCGGTCGCGGGCCGGCGCGAGGCTGTGGAGGCCGTGTCATGACGGTGCCCTACGAGGCGGTACGCGCGCGCCGCGAGCTGACCGTCGTCTCCGCCGACGGCACCCGGATCCACGTCGAGGAGTACGGCCGCGCGGACGGCCCGCCGCTCGTCCTCGCCCACGGCTGGACCTGCTCCACCCTCTTCTGGGCCCCGGTCGTCCGGGCGCTCGCCGCCGACTTCCGGGTCATCGCGTACGACCAGCGCGGGCACGGGCGCAGCGCGTCGCCGCGGTCGCGGGCGGGGTACGGGACGACGCAGCTCGCCGACGATCTGGAGGCGGTGGTGAGGGCTGTGCTGCCGGGGGGCGCTTCGGGGGCCGGTGCTCTCGGAGCCGCTGACATTGACGGCACCGGTGCTGGTGACGGCACCGGTGACGGCTACGACGGTGAGAAGGCCGTGCTGGTCGGCCACTCCATGGGCAGTATGACGATCATGGCGGCCTCCGGGCGTACCGCCGTCCAGGAGCGTACGGCCGCCGTCCTCATGACCAGTACCGGCAGCGCCCGGCTGCTCGGCTCGACCCAGGTGCTGCCGCCCCGCTTCAGCTCCCGGCGCGTCCGGCGGGCCTTCCACCGGCAGCTCCTCGTGTCCCGGCTGCCGCTCGGACCGGTCACCCCGGTCTCGCGCGCGGCGCTCAAGTACGGCGTGCTGGCGTCCGGTTCGACCCGCGAGCAGGTGGCCTTCTCCGCCCGTATCGTGCACGCCTGCGGTGCGCGGCAGCGCTCCGAGTGGGGGCGGGTGCTCGCCGCGCTCGACCTCGACGCGGAACTGGCCGCGCTCACCGCGCCCACGGCCGTGCTGGTCGGCACCGCCGACAAGCTCACTCCTCCGGTGCACGCGCGCGGCATGGCCGCCGCCCTGCCGAACTGCACCGACCTGATCGAGCTGCCCGGGCTCGGCCACATGACCCCGATCGAGGACGCGGACGCGGTGGTCGCGGCGGTACGGAAGCTGGCCGCGGCCCATCTGCGGGTGGGCGCCGCGTCCGGCGACGCGCGCGCGGTGGACGACCCGCGCACCGACCCGCGTACCGACACGCGTACCAGCACAGGTACCGGCACACTTACTGACCCGGTCACCGACACACGGACAGAGGAGAAGAGCGCATGAGCAGCCGTACGGACAGCTCGCTCGACGGGCAGGTCGTGGTGGTCACGGGGGCGGCGCGCGGGGTGGGGGCGCTGCTGGCGCGCAAGCTCGCCGCGCGCGGGGCGACGCTGGCGCTGGTCGGCCTGGAGCCGGACGAGCTGAAGAAGGTCGCCGAGTCGATCGGGCCGCGGGCGGGCTGGTGGACCGCCGACGTCACCGACCGGGCCGCGATGGCGGCGGTGGCCGAGGAGGTCGCCGAGCGCTTCGGCCGGGTCGACGTCGTCGTCGCCAACGCCGGGGTGGCCACCGGCGGCCCCTTCCTCGACTCCGACCCCGAGGCGTTCGACCGCGTCATTCAGGTCAATCTGCTGGGCAGCATCACCACCGCCCGCGCCTTCCTGCCCGCGCTGCTGCGGTCGCGCGGCTATCTCCTCCAGATCGCCTCGCTGGCGGCGCTGACCCCGGCGCCGCTGATGGCCGCGTACTGCGCGAGCAAGTCGGGCGTCGAGGCCTTCGCGCACTGCCTGCGCGGGGAGGTGGGCCACAAGGGTGTCAAGGTCGGCGTCGGCTACCTGAGCTGGACCGACACCGACATGGTGCGCGGCGCCGACGAGGACGACGTCCTGCGTGGCCTGCGCTCCAAGCTGCCCTGGCCCACCAACCGCACCTATCCGCTCGAACCCGCCGTCGACCGTATCGCCGCCGGGATCGTGCGCCGCTCCCCGCACGTCTACGGGCAGGCGTGGCTGCGCGGCATGCAGTCCATCCGCGGCTATCTCCCGTCCGTCATCGGCGGCGCCCTCGGGCAGCGGCAGATGCGGCAGGTCGAACCCGCCCTCGCCCGCGCGGCCGGTACCCACCGCGGCCTCGTCGGCCGGGGCGGCGCCGCCGACGAGACGGCCCGCTCGGCCGGAGCGACCACGGGACCGAACGCCTGAGCCTCACGCTCCGTGACCCCAAATCCCTTGCCGCGCTGGGCTTTTCGTCCCGAGATGCGCACTTCGCGCACCCGTGTAAGTCTGGTCGAGGCCCCATCCCCACAGACTCCAGGAGGAGTGATCATGGGCGCTTTCGACCAGTTCAAGGACAAGGCCAGCGAGTTCGCCGACAAGGCCAAGGGCGCGGCCGGCGACCAGCGCGACAAGGCGGCCGAGTCCGCGGACGACGCGCGCGACAACATGCAGCGCGGCACCCAGCAGGACCAGGGGCAGCGGGACCGTCGCTCCGACGTCGAGGACCCGTCGCAGGACCGCCTCGGCTCCGAGTCGAGCGACGCGGACCAGGACGACTGGGCCTGACGTCACGCGAACACCGTGACAAAGAAGGGGCACCCCCTCGGGGGTGCCCCTTCTCCCTTGTGCCCGCGGCCCGTTCTCCTGTCCGCCGCGCCCGTTTCTGGCCGCCCCGCCCGTTTCGCGGTGTGTTCAGCGCGGGGGGAGTGGCGGGCGCTGGCGGTTGGGGCGGGTGGTGAGGTCGGGCGGGGTGGCGGCGGGGTGTTCGGCCAGGAGGGCGAGGGCGGTGCGGACCGCGACGTCCATCTGGCCGTGGCGGCCCTCGGCCCAGTCCAGCGGGGTGCGGAGGGCGTCGATGTCGGGGTCGACGCCGTGGTTCTCGACGGACCAGCCGTACGCGTCGAACCAGGCGGCGTTCATGGGGACGGTGATGACGGTGCCGTCGCCGAGGCGGTGGCGGCCGGTCATGCCGACGACGCCGCCCCAGGTGCGGGAGCCGACGACCGGTCCTATGCCGAGGAGTTTGAAGGCGGCGGTGATCATGTCGCCGTCGGACGACGTCGCTTCGTCGGCGATGGCGACGACCGGGCCGCGCGGGGCGTTGCCGGTGTAGGAGACCGGCTGCGCGTTGCGGGTGAGGTCCCAGCCGAGGATGGTGCGGGTCAGCTTCTCGATGACCAGTTCGCTGATGTGACCGCCCGCGTTGCCGCGGACGTCCACGAGCAGGGCGTCGTAGGCGACTTCCATCCGCAGGTCGCGGTTGAACTGCGCCCAGCCGGAGCCGCCCATGTCGGGGATGTGCAGATAACCGCACCGGCCGCCGCTCAACTGCCGTACGACCGAACGGCGTTTGGCCACCCAGTGCTGGTAGCGCAGCGGGCGTTCGTCGATCAGCGGGACGACGGCGACGCGGCGGGGCGCGCCGCGGCGGCCCGGTCCGACGAAGGTCAGCTCGACGGTGGTGCCGCCCGCGCCGGCCAGCAGCGGATACGGTCCCGCGTCCGGGTCGACCGGCCGCCCGTCGATGTGGGTGAGCACCGCGCCCTCGCGGATGCCCGTACCGGCCAGCGGCGAACGGGCCTTGGAGTCCGACGACTCGCCCGGCAGGATCCGTACGACCGACCACGTACCGTCCTTGCCGTGCTGGAAGTCGGCGCCGAGCAGGCCGATGGGGCGCTGGTAGTGCGGCGGGCCCTCGTTGCGGCGGGCGGGGGCGACGTACGCGTGCGACGTGCCCAGTTCGCCGAGGACTTCGCGCAGCAGGTCTGCGAACTCGTCGGGCGTGGCGACGCGTTCGACCAGCGGGCGGTACTGGTCGAGGATCGCGGGCCAGTCGACGCCGCACATGTCGGGCGCCCAGAAGTAGTCGCGGATCAGCCGCCCGGCCTCCGCGTACGACTGCCGCCACTCGGCCGTCGGGTCCACCTCGTGCAGGATGCGGCGCATGTCGACATAGACCGTCGAGTCGTCGTCGCCGCGTTCGGTGGCGGGCAGGACGGCCAACTCGCCCTCGTCGAAGACCGCCAGGCGCTGGCCGTCGCCGCTGACCGCGTACCAGTCCATGTGGTGGACCAATTCGGTCCGCTTGGACTTGGTCAGGTTGTAGTACTCCAGCGTCGGGCGGGCGGAGGGGTCGGTGGGGTTGGCGAAGGTCTCGCCGAGCGCGCCGGAGATCGGCCAGCGCAGCCAGACCAGGCCGTTGTGCACGGGCTCCAGCGCCGAGTACTTCGACGCGGGGACGGGGAAGGGCGTCACCCGGTTCGCCAGGCCCTCCACCTCGACGACCACCGGGCCGTCGCCGCCGCCGCTCTCGCCCGGGTCGAGACCGCCGCCGATGGGACGGCCGTCGACCGGCAGCGCGAAGGGTGACGGCGTCGCCGAGTTCAGCGGCACCAGATACGGGCGGCAGCCGAGCGGGAACGACAGGTCGCCGGTATGAACGTCGTACACCGGGTCGAAGCCGCGCCACGACAGGAACGCGAGGTAGCGGCCGTCGCGGGTGAAGACGGGCTGCTCGTCCTCGAAGCGGCCGTTGGTGACGTCGATGATCGACTGGTCCGACAAGCGGGCGATCTTCACCGAGCGCAGACTGCGGCCGATACCGGGGTGCGACCAGGTCAGCCACGCCGAGTCGGGGGAGAAGGCCAGGTCGCGGACGGGGCCGTTGGTGGAACGGATCAGCTCGTCGACGGCGCCCGCCATGGTGCGGCCGTCGGTTGTGTGATCGTCCAGCGGTACGCGGCGTACGCCGTTTCGCGTGCCGTCACCCGCGCCGCCGGGCTCGTCGCCTGCGTCGCGCATCTCGCCCATCTCGCGCACGTCGCGTACGTCGGCCCGTACGTCGTCGCCTAGGCCGTACGGGTCATCGCCCTCGTCACCGTCCGAGTCGTCCTCCGCCTCGCCGGTCGTCACCAGCAGCAGGCGGCCGTCGTTCGTGGCGACGGCCAGCGTGCCGCCGTCGGGGGAGGAGACCAGCTCCAGGACGCGGCCGAGCTTGCCGACGGCGAGGCGGGTGGGGCGGTCCGGCTCGTGGCCGCCGCCGGTGACGTCGTCGTCCGTGTACACATCGGTGTCGGGCGATTGGCCGTCCGAGCCGGGGGTACGGGTGGGGCCTTCGCCCTTGCCGCGGCCGGCCGCGGGGTCCGTGTAGACCGTGCTCGAACGGCTGACGTCCGCGCCGGCCTTGCCGCCACCGGCCTTGCTCACGCCGCCCACCCCGCCACCGGCCTTGCCTCCGCCTGCTGTGCCGCCGTCGCCCGCCCCACCACCTGCCCCGCCGCCTGCCCCGCCGTCCGCCTTGTCGCCACCCGCGACCGGCACCACATCGGTCAGCTCCTCCGTCACCTCGGTGACGTCCTCCGCCTCCGTCACCTGCGCCTTCGCGTCCGCCGCCGCGGAATCCCGCGCGCCGCCGCGGATCGCCGTCCGCGACGCCCGCCCCGGCAGGTGCGCCAGCTCGATGCCGTCCTCGCCCTCCGCGTCCGTGACGAAGGCGACCAGCCCGGTGTCGCCGAGCATCTCCGGCAGCCGGACCCGCGCGCCGGGCTCGTCGGCGATCGTCCGGGCCGGGCCGTCGCGGTGCGTGAGCCAGTAGAGGCTGCCGCGTACGCAGACGGCGCTGGCCCGGCCCGTACCGTCCATGGCCAGGCTGTCCAGATTCGAGGCCGCGGGCACCTGGTACGGGCGCTGCCCGCTCCTCGCGCCGCCCAGCCGGATGTCCAGGCGGCGCGGCCGGGCGTCGGGCGCCGCCAGGTCCTCCACCAGCCACAGCTCGCCCGCGCACTGGTACACCACCCGCCGGCCGTCGGTGGCGGCGCTGCGGGCGTAGAACTCGGCGTGGTCGGTGTGCCGCCGCAGATCCGTACCGTCCGGGTGGCACGAGTACAGATTGCCGATGCCCTCGTGGTCGGAGAGGAAGGCGATCCGGCCCGACACGAACATCGGCGACGTCAGGTGACCGTCGATGTCCGGAACCAGCCGCTCGCCGTGCAGCCACAGCCGCCCCGTCGCGCCGCCGCGGTACCGCTTCCACGCGTGCGGCTCGTGCGGCGGCGTCCCCGTCAACAGCAGGGTGCGGCGCTCACCCGGCTCCCCGTTCTCGTCGCACACCGCGATGTCCGACACCGGCCCCCACGGCAGCGGCCCGCCGGGCCCGCCGTCCACCGGCACGCTGTGCGCCCACGTGTGGTACGCGAACGGCTGCCCGTGCGACGACACCGCCAGCACCTGGCCGTCCGGCGTCCACGAGCACACCCGCGTGTCGGAGCTGCCCCAATACGTCAGCCGCCGCGACTCCCCGCCGTCCGTCGGGACCAGATACACCTCGGGGTCCAGGCTCCGCCAGGTCGTGAACGCGATGGTCGAACCGTCGGGCGACAGCCGCGGCGGCCCCACCCGCGTCCGGTCCGCCGTCACCCGCCACGCCCGCCCTGGCGACCCCCCGGCCGCCCCCAGCGGGGCCACCCAGATGTCGTCCTCGGCGGCGAAGCTGAGCAGGTCGCCGTGGAGATGCGGGAATCGGAGGTACGCGCCGTCGCTCACCCCTCCCATGGTTCGGCCCCCGGAAACCCCCGGCAACTTTTCGCCACCTTGCGCCCCCGCCTCGCCCCCGTCCGCCGCCCATGCGCCCCGCCCCGGGAGCCCCGGGGGACCCCGTCCCACAGACCTTGGCCAGACGGCGGCGTCAGGCGGTCCCCACCGCCAGCAGGTGCGATGCGGCGGACAGCAGCTCCGGGTAGGGCTCCGCCAGCCGGGCGGCGGTCAGAGCCGCGGCGAACATCGGTGAGTCGGTCAGAGACTCGCCCGTGTGCTGCTCGGTGGCCTTCAGCAGTGCCCAGGCCGGGCCCTCGACGCCGAGGACGGTCACGTCGGTGAGGCCCGCGCAGGTCAGCTCATCCGCCAGCTCCGCCGCCGTATGGAAGTAAGCGGCTGTGAAGCCCTTGCGTCCGGGGTCGTGGCGGCCCGTCGCCAGGATGTCACCGACGGCGTCCCGGACGCGGTCCTTCGTCAGCAGCGTCGTCGCGGTGTGCTCGAAGAGCGAGGCGTACCGTCCGATCGCGGCGGCGGCGACCATGCCGCCAGGCCGTACCACCCGCCGGGCTTCCGCTAGCGCCTGATCGCGGTCGGCACGCTCCAGCAGGTGGTAGAGCGGTCCGAGCAACAGGACGGCGTCGTACGTCCCGGCCCCCGCGCTCAACGCTCGCGCGTCGCCCAACTCCGTGGTGCAGCCGACCGACTTCGCGTGCTCCACATGCCGTTCGACCGGGTCCACCAAGTGCACCCGGTAGCCGTCCTCGATCAGCCACTTCGCATGCACCCCGGCCCCGCCGCCGACATCGAGCACAGCGGCGGGCGCGGGCGGCAGATGACGCCGCAGGATCTCCCGGGTCCGCGCCAACTCCAGCGCGCCGTCGGCAGAGGAGGTCAGACGCGTCGACTCGTCGAATACCGAGCCGTAGAAGTCCAGGATCTCGGACGCTACATGGGGTGCGGTCGCCATGGTTGTGATGGTCTACCCTGACCGGTCAACCTGTCCACCGAACGGGAGTGCCCCGCCATGCCCAAGCTCAAGTACGAAGAGATCGCGGATTCGTTGCGGGCCCGGATCGCCGACGGTGAGTTCGGTTCGGGAGACGTCCTGCCGTCGGGGCGGGATCTGTGCGAGCAGTGGTCCGTGTCGCGGGCGACGGTCATCAAGGCGATGGATGTACTGAGGGGAGACGGCCTCGTGGCGGCTCGCCAGGGGCAGGGATTCCACGTACTCGCAACGCCGTTGGCGCGTCCCGCCGGTCGGCGCCGGGCAGACGCCACGCGCGTGACCGGTGGTCACCCCTTCCGACGGTTGGGCAAGCCTGTTCACGAAACGCCGCCCGACCGTGTCGCAAGGATTTTGGACCTTGCCGCGGGCGTGTCCGCTCTGCGGCGTGACCGCTTGGTGCTGCTTGACGACGGTGCTCCGCTGTCGCTGGTCACGGCGTGGTTTCCGGCGGACATCGCGGCGGCCTGTCCGAAGCTGACTCAGGCGGGTCCGATCGCCGAAGGGACGACCCATTACGTGGCCCGCCAGACCGGGCGTTCACCGGCGCGGGGTACCGACCTCACGAAAGTGCGCCTGGCGACGTCAGCGGAGGCGGAGCAGTTGCGACGTGAACTACCGCTCGCAGTCGCGGTCGTGCTCCATGTCGCGCACGACAAGGACGGCCGGGTTCTCGTCGCAGAAGAGGGCGTCACTCCTTCCGACCTGTGGGAGCTGACGGACAACTACCCGATGAGTCACGGATAGTTGACAATCACTTGACTGGACCGGTCAACCGGTCCAGTCTCAAGGGGGGCGATTTCCTCGCACCCCTTGTTCGTCGTTGGCGTGCCGCGCGGGGTCCAGGCCGGGATCGCCGCACATGCGGCACATCTGCGTGTGACTTCGCTGCGCTACACGAAGGGAACCGTCCGTGACTGATGAGAGCGCTGCGCTCAAGGCCGGAGTCTTACCCGCGGCCGTATCGAGATTCTTCGACGCGAAACGTGAATCGGTCGGGCTGGCACGCGAATTCGCCGCAGGGGCTCTGAAGGCATGGGGGTTGTCGCCTGTCGTTGACGACGTGCGGTTGTGCGTATCGGAGTTGGCGTCGAACGCGTTGGCGCACGGGACGCGGCGGGGGCACGGGTTTTTGGTGCGGGTGGTGGTGGAGGACGTGTGCGTACGGCTGGAGGTGCATGACAGTCGTGACGAGGAGGGGGAGCGGAGGCCGCGGGTGTGCGAGCCCGGCGCGGCGGATGTACGGGGGCGGGGGCTGTTGATCGTCGCGGCGGTCGCGGACGGGTGGGGGGTCGAGGGGCGGGAGCCGTTCGGGAAGGTGGTGTGGGCGCGGTTCAAGGGGGTGGCTTCGGGGCCCGCGGGCAGCCAGGGGTAATGCGGGAAGACCCGGTCGAGGCCGGGCGCAGCTCGTCGTCATCGCCTACCGCACGGGCCTGGCCCACGCCGCCCCGGAGAGCGGCGCGGACGGCCGTACGTGGTCAGGTGGTGGGGCTACGGCTACGGCTACGGCCGCGGGTAGCCGATGGCCGCGATGTCGTCGGCCAGTTCGGGGAGCGTGAGGTCGGGGTTGAGCGTGGTGACGACCTCGGCGGTCAGCGGGCGCAGGGCGAGGACGTGGTGGACGGGAGCGGGGGCGACCGGGACCTCGTAGTAGTCCTCGGCGAAGGCGCGGTAGGCGTCGGCGTCGCGGTCGGTGAGCAGCGGGAAGAGGAGTCCGGCGCCGTCGGGGTCGCCGTCGGGCGCGTCGGGGAACTCGATGGCGCCGCCGGTCCGCCACGCGGTGTCGGCGGCCTGCCGCCAGAGGCAGGCGGTGACGACGGGCATGCCGTCCTCGTCGCTGAAGGCGGGCTCCTCGACGCAGGGGCGGAAGACGGCGGGGACGTCGTCGAGGACACCGGGCCACGGCCCGTCCTCGACGTAGGGGCTCATCCGGGACTCGTGGGCGAAGCCGCGGACGTAGGCACCGAGGGGGGAGAAGACGATGGAGTATTCGTCGCCCGAGCCGTTGCTCATGGAGGCCATCTCCTCGACGTCCGACCAGTGCGCGTCGAAGGAGTAGAAGCGGCTCTCCCACGACGGGCTGAGTATCGCCTCCAGCATGGCCAGCGCGCGGCAGTGGTCACGGAGCACGGGGATGGCGGGGAGCCGCCGGGCGGTGTCGTAAACGGTCACGGCGGCGACCGTACGCCGTCCGGCGGCCGGTCCCGATGCCGGGTCCGGCGCGGCGGTGTAAGACCCGCCGCGCCAGGGTGGCGGGTCTTACGACTCGGCGGGCGTCTCCGACTCCAGCCGGGTGCGGGCGGCCTCCAGGCGGGCCAGCGCGCGCTCGCGGCCGAGGGCTTCGAGCGACTCGAAGAGCGGCAGCCCGACGGTGCGGCCCATGACGGCGACGCGGATGGGCGCCTGGGCCTTGCCGAGCTTGAGGCCGTGGGCGGCGGCGATGGACTCCAGAGCCGCCTTCAGGGGCTCGGCCGACCAGTCGGGAAGCGCGCCCAGTTCATTGGCTGCGTCGCGCAGAAGATCCGCCGCGCCCGCCTTCATCGCCTTGGACCACGACGCGTCGTCGCGCACCGGCTCGTCGAGGAAGAGGAAGTCGACGTACGACGTGATCTCGGACAGCAGGGCGATCCGGGTCTGGGCGAGCGGCGCGACGGTCTCGAAGACGGCCTCGTCGTACGACAGCGGGTCCCAGGTGGCGTGCGGGGCGGTCAGCCACGGCGCGCAGGCGCTGACGAAGGCGGCGGGGGACAGGGCGCGGATGTACTCGCCGTTGAAGGCGGTGAGCTTCTTGACGTCGAAGAAGGCCGAGGAGCCGATGACGTCCTCGATGCGGAAGAGCTGCTCCAGCTCCTCGTAGGGCAGGATCTCGCGGTCGTCGCCGGGGCCCCAGCCGAGCAGCATCAGGTAGTTGACCATGGCCTCGGGCAGGTAGCCCTCGGCGAGGTAGTCCTCGAGGGCGACCTTGTCGCGGCGCTTGGAGAGCTTCTGCCGCTTCTCGTTGACGATCACCGGCAGGTGCGCCCAGGTGGGCGGGGTGGCGCCCAGCGCCTCCCAGAGGAGCTGCTGCTTGGGCGTGTTGGACAGGTGCTCCTCGCCGCGGATGACCTGCGTGACGCGCTCGTCGAGGTCGTCCACGACGTTGGCGAGCAGGAAGACCGGGGAGCCGTCGCCGCGGGCGATGACGAAGTCCTCGATGGAGCTGTTGGGGAAGGCCGGTTCGCCGCGGATCAGGTCGACCACGACCGTCTCGCCCTCGTCCGGCGTGCGGAAGCGCATCGCCCGCCCCGGCTCGTACGCCAGCCCGCGCTCGCGGCAGAAGCCGTCGTAGCCGAGGTGTTCGGAGCCGGTGCGCTCCTTGAGCATGTCGCGCGTGCAGTCGCAGTAGTACGCGCGCCCCTCGATCTGGAGCCGGGAGGCGGCCTCGCGGTGCCGGTCGGCGTTGTGCGACTGGAAGTACGGGCCCTCGAAGGCGGGGTCGGCGCCGCTGATGCCGATGGCGGCGAGCGCGCTGATGATGCCGTCGATCCATTCGGGCTTGTTGCGCGCCGCGTCGGTGTCCTCGATGCGCAGGACGAAGGTGCCGCCCGACTGTCGGGCGACCGCCCAGTTGTAGAGGGCGGAACGGGCGCCGCCGACGTGGAACATACCGGTCGGGGAGGGGGCGAAACGGACGCGGAGCGGGGCATCAGACATGGCGTGAATCCTACCGAGCCGGGTCGGCGCCCCGCGCCTCGGATTATGCGGGGTCCCGATGCCGCTGACCCGCGCCCGCCGCTCGCGTAACGTGCTCGTCACTACGTTGACTACTGGCGAGTAAGGAGCGGTCGGATGGCGCTGGACGCGGATGTCGTGGTGGTGGGCGCGGGGCTGGCCGGTCTGGTGGCCACGGTCGAGCTGGCGGAGGCCGGACGGAAGGTGATCCTGGTCGACCAGGAGCCCGAGGCGTCCCTCGGGGGCCAGGCGTTCTGGTCCTTCGGCGGGCTCTTCTTCGTCGACTCGCCCGAGCAGCGCCGGATGCGGATCAAGGACACGCCCGACCTCGCGCTCCAGGACTGGCTCGGCACTGCCGGCTTCGACCGGCCCGAGGACTACTGGCCGCGCCGCTGGGCCGAGGCGTACGTGCACTTCGCCGCGGGTGAGAAGCGGGCCTGGCTGCACCAGCGCGGCATGCGCTTCTTCCCGGTGGTCGGCTGGGCCGAGCGCGGCGGCTTCCTGGCCACCGGCCCCGGCAACTCCGTGCCGCGCTTCCACATCACCTGGGGCACCGGGCCCGGCGTCGTCGCGCCCTTCGCGCAGCGGGTGCGCGACGAGGTCGCGCGCGGGCGGGTCGAACTGCGCTTCCGGCACCGGGTGACCGGCCTGACCCGTACCGGCGACGCCGTGGACGGTGTGACCGGCGAGGTCCTGGTGGCCAGCGACGTGGCGCGCGGCGAGGCCAGTTCGCGGGAGACGGCGGGCGCGTTCGAACTGCGCGCGCAGGCCGTGGTCGTCACAAGCGGAGGCATCGGCGGCAACCACGATCTCGTACGGGCCGCCTGGCCCAAGCGGCTCGGCACCCCGCCCGGCAAACTGCTCTCCGGCGTTCCCGCGCACGTGGACGGCCTGATGCTCGGCATCACAGAGGCGGCGGGCGGAAGGTTGATCAATGGTGACCGGATGTGGCACTACACCGAGGGCATCGAGAACTGGAACCCGATCTGGGCCCGCCACGGCATCCGTATCCTGCCCGGCCCTTCGTCGCTGTGGCTGGACGCCACCGGCAAGCGGCTGCCGGTCCCGTACTTCCCCGGTTTCGACACGCTCGGCACCCTGGAGCACATCATGGGGACGGGCCACGAGTACACCTGGTTCGTCCTCACCCAGAAGATCATCGAGAAGGAATTCGCGCTGTCGGGCTCCGAGCAGAATCCGGACCTGACCGGGAAGAGCGTGCGCGACGTGCTCAAGCGCGCGCTGCCGGGGGCGCCGGGGCCGGTCGAGGCGTTCAAGCAGCACGGCGTCGACTTCGTGGTGGAGAAGGACCTCGCCGCCCTGGTGCGGGGGATGAACGCCGTGACGGGCGAGGGGCTGGTCGACGAGGCGGTCGTACGGCGCGAAGTCGAGGCGCGCGACCGCGAGATCGCGAACACGTACACCAAGGACTTGCAGGTCACGGCCATTCGCGGGGCCCGCAACTACCTCGGCGACAAGCTCATTCGCACCGCGTCGCCGCACCGGCTGCTCGACCCGAAGGCGGGGCCGCTGATCGCCGTGCGGCTCAACATCCTGACCCGGAAGTCGCTCGGCGGCCTGGAGACCGACCTCGAAGGGCGCGTCCTGCGCGGCGGGTCGGAAGGCGCGGAGGACGGCGGCGCGGCCGGTCGCGGCGAGGTGCTCAGCGGGCTCTACGCGGCGGGCGAGGCCGCGGGATTCGGCGGCGGCGGGATGCACGGATACCGGTCGCTGGAAGGGACGTTCCTCGGCGGCTGCATCTTCTCCGGGCGCGCGGCGGGGCGGGCCGCCGCGGCCGCGACGGCATAACGCGCGAGCGGGCGCCGGGGGTTCCGCCCCCGGCGCTCCCTCCGTGCCCGGTGCCCGGCCGCCCGTCCGGGCGGGTCCGCCAACCGTCATGCGTTTCAGAGGTGTTGGCGCCCGGCCCCCGTCCGGGACCAACTCCATGGACGTAGCGCCAAGCATTGACAGGAGCGGACCGCCTGCCCACTATGGGAGCGCTCCCACGTTAAGAGCGTGTAACCGAACCATGCTTCACCGCACCACCTCCCATGACCCCGCGAAGTCGTTTCGAGGGGTCCATCCCCCCTATGGAGGTTGTTCGCACATGGCAGTCCCGACAGTCCGACGCAGAACCGCCGCGCTCGCGGCCGGCCTGATGGTCGTCGCCTCAGGCGGCGTGGTCGCCGCGATGAGTACGACATCCGCCTCGGCGGCCACCGCCGGTTGCTCGGTCGCCTACGACGTGAGCCAGTGGGATTCCGGCTTCACCGCGCAGGTGACGATCACCAACACCGGCCCGGCCATCACGAGTTGGCAACTCGGCTGGAACTTCCCCGGCAATCAGAAGGTCACCCAGGGCTGGAACGCCACCGTGAGCCAGACGGGCGCGGCCGTGACCGCGGCGAGCCTGTCGTACAACGGCGCTGTGGCGACCGGCGGTACGGCGACCTTCGGCTTCAACGGCTCGTACAGCGGCACCAACACCAAGCCGTCGTCGTTCACCCTGAACGGCGTCGTGTGCGGCGGCGGCACCGGTACGACCCCGCCGACGACGCCCCCCACGACGCCCCCGACCACACCCCCCACCACTCCGCCGACGACGCCCCCCACGACGCCGCCGACCACCCCGCCCACCTCGCCGCCGCCCGGCACCAGGGTCGACAACCCGTACGCGGGCGCCAAGGGCTACGTGAACCCGGACTGGTCCGCGAAGGCCGCGGCCGACGGGGGATCGAAGATCGCCAACCAGTCCACCGCGGTGTGGCTGGACCGGATCGCGGCGATCGCGGGCACCAACGGTGCCATGGGGCTCAAGGCCCACCTGGACGCGGCGGTGCAGCAGGCCGCAGGCCAGCCGCTCACCATCGAACTGGTCATCTACGACCTGCCCGGCCGTGACTGCGCCGCGCTCGCCTCCAACGGCGAACTGGGCGCGACGGAGATCGGCCGCTACAAGACCGAGTACATCGACCCGATCGCCGCGATCATGTCGGACCCGAAGTACGCGGGCCTGCGGATCGTCAACATCATCGAGCCCGACTCGCTGCCCAACCTGGTCACCAACGCGGGCGGCACCGCCGGTTCGACGGACGCCTGCGCCACGATGAAGGCCAACGGCAACTACGAGAACGGCGTCGGTTACGCGCTCGCCAAGCTCGGCGCGATCGGCAACACGTACAACTACATCGACGCCGGACACCACGCCTGGCTCGGCTGGGACACCAACCTGGCGCCCGCCGCGCAGGAGTTCCTGAAGGCCGCGAAGACCGGTGGCGCCACCGTCAACGACGTCCAGGGCTTCATCGTCAACACGGCCAACTACAGCGCCACCGTGGAGCCGAACTTCAAGGTCACGGACAGCGTGAACGGCACCACCATTCGCCAGTCCAAGTGGGTTGACTGGAATCAATACGTCGATGAGCAGAGCTACGCGCAGGCCCTGCGCAACCTCCTGGTGTCGGACGGCTTCAACTCCAACATCGGCATGCTGATCGACACCTCCCGCAACGGCTGGGGCGGCGCCTCGCGTCCCGCCGGTCCCGGGGCGACCACGACCGTTGACACCTACGTCGACGGTGGCCGTATCGACCGCCGCATCCACGCCGGCAACTGGTGCAACCAGTCCGGGGCCGGCATCGGTGAGCGCCCGACCGCGGCGCCCGCCGCCGGTATCGACGCCTACGTGTGGGTGAAGCCTCCGGGTGAGTCCGACGGTTCGAGCACCCAGATCCCGAACGACCAGGGCAAGGGCTTCGACCGGATGTGCGACCCGACCTACACCGGTAACGCCCGCAACGGCAACAACCCGACCGGTGCCCTGGCCAACGCCCCGCTCGCGGGTGCCTGGTTCTCGGCGCAGTTCCACCAGCTCGTGCAGAACGCGTACCCGCCGCTCCCGTAGCGGACCCCCCACCGGGCCCGTGACGGGTCCCGCGCTCCGGCCGGACACTCTCCGGCCGGGGCCGCGGGCCCGCCGCGGGCCGGGTGGTTTTCCGGCTCCTGCCGCGGGGAATGGGTGCCGCCCCGCCGCCGATCGTGGGGAACGGGCGCCGCCCGCCGCCGCCCGCGATGGAACGGGCGCCGCCCCGCCGCCGCCCGCGCTCGGCCGCGTATACGGCCCGTCCCACCGCCTGTTTACAGAACGCGCATCTTCGTCGTGCACCATGGGTGCCGCAGAGTTCGGTGCAGCGGGTGGACCGGCGGAGCGGCAGGCGGAGGCGGCATTCATGGACGCGTTCACGGACGTCCACGGCACGGCGGAGGACGGCTGGGAGCCGGTACGTACCGCTTTCGCCCAGAATTTCACCCGCCGGGGGGATGTCGGCGCCGCTTTCGCGCTCTATAGGCACGGCCGCAAGGTGGTCGACCTGTGGGGCGGTGCCGCGGCGGCCGGGGAGCCCTCGGGGAAGCCGTGGGCCGAGGACACCGTGCAGATCGTCCGGTCGGCCACCAAGGGCGTGGCCGCGGCCTGTCTGCTGCTGCTCCACCAGCGCGGCCAGTTGGATCTGGACGCGCCGGTGGGCGCGTACTGGTCGGAGTTCAAGGCGCACGGCAAGGAGCGGGTGACCGTCAGGGACGTGCTGGCGCACCGGGCAGGAGTGCCCGCGCTGGACACGCCGTTGACGCCGGAGCAGGCGCTCGACGGCACGACGGGGCCGCGCGCGGTGGCCGCGCAGAAGCCGCAGTTCCCGCCGGGCGCGGCGCACGGATACCACGCGCACACCTACGGCTGGCTGGTCGCGGAGCTGGTGCTGCGCGCGTCGGGGCGGACGGTCGGCCGCTTCGTCGCGGAGGAGATCGCCCGGCCGCTCGGCCTCGACCTGTGGGTGGGGCTGCCAGCGGGGCAGGCGCACCGGGTGGGCGGGACCGCCGAGACCGTCACGCCGGAACCGGCCGTCTCCGGCGCGCTGCGGGCCCGGCCCAAGCGGTCCGTGCAGGACGCGTACGCCGACCCCGAGTCGCTGACCATGCGCGCCTTCGGGGCGATCTCGCCGCGGCCCGACGAGAACGACCCCGCCTATCGCGCGGGTGAGCTGCCCGCCGCCAACGGCATCACCGACGCGCGCTCGCTGGCCCGCTTCTACGCGGCCCTGATCGGGGAACTGACCGACGGGCCGCGGCTGTTCGTGCCCGCCACGCTCACCGCCGCCCGGACCGTGGAGTCCGAGGGGCCGGATCGAGTATTGATCGTCAACACTCGATTCGGCCTGGGATACATGCTGCACGGCCCGGCGTCCCCGCTGCTGGCGCCCGGCTCCTTCGGGCATCCCGGCCGCGGCGGCTGCCTCGGTTTCGCGGACCCCGCGAGCGGAATCGGCTTCGGCTACGTCACCAACGGCATGCAGAAGAACGTCACCGCGGATCCCCGTGCCCAAGCCCTGGTCAGGGCGGTACGGGAGTGCCTACGCTGACCCGATGGTGCGTAACGGGACAGCTGCGGCGGCGTATTCAGGGCAACGATTCGCGACCTACACCGTCATGGTGACCGGCGGCGCGCGGGGCATCGGCGAGGCGACGGCCCGCAGATTCGCCGCGGAGGGCGCCGCCGTACTCCTCGCGGACCTCAACGGTGAAGCGGCCGAGCGCACCGCCGCCTCGATCCGCGAGGACGGCGGACGGGCGGAGGCGGTCGGGTGCGACGTCGCCGACCGTACGGCCGTGGACGCGGCGGTCGCGCACGCGGTGACGGCCTTCGGCGGCCTCGACGTCCTCGTCAACAACGCCTATTCGTGCAGCGATCACTCCGAGGACTTCACCGAGGAGCCGGACGAGAACTGGCTGCGCGACCTCGACGTCACCCTGACCGGCGCCATGCGCTGTTCCCGCGCCGCGCTGCCGCACCTGGCCGCCGCGACCGACGGGCGCGGCGCGATCGTCAACATCGGCTCGGTCAACGGCATGTCGTACTTCGGCAACCACTCCTACAGCGCGGCCAAGGCGGGACTGATCTCCCTGACCCGCACGCTCGCCGTGCACGCGGCGGCCGGCGGCGTCCGCGTCAATCTCGTCGCGCCCGGCACCATCCGCACGCCCGCGTGGGCGGGCCGCGAGTCCATGCTGGAGACCGCCGCGGGGCTGTACCCGCTCGGCCGCGTCGGCGAACCCGCCGACATCGCCGCCGCCGTCACCTTCCTGGCCTCCGCCGACGCGTCCTGGATCACCGGTGTCACGCTGCCGGTCGAAGGCGGCATCCTCTCCGCGAATCCGGGGTTCACCCACGCGCTGTCGGCCGGGACCGCCGACGACGAGGCGCCGTAGGAGCCGCGGCGGGAGCCGCCGTCGGCGCCGCCGGGAAAGAGTGACGCAGGTCACTTCCGCTTCTGTCACGCAGGTGCCGGGCCGTTTGTCCTATGGGCATCGACGAGGCGGCCGGCGTGTGTGGGTCCGGCCCCGGCACGGGACGAGGGACGGACGGCATGGACGCTGCGAAGGACACGGGAAGCGACCGGCGCACGGGCGGCGGGGGCCTGCGGATTCTGCTGGCGGGCGGCAGCGGCGTCCTGGGACGTTCCGCCGCGAAGGAGTTGACAGCCGCCGGGCATCAGGTGGTACAGCTCGGCAGGGGCGCGTCCCACGACATCCGCGCCGACCTCCTCGACCGTGACGCGCTGCTGCGCGCGGTCGACGGGCTCCGCTTCGACGTCGTCGTGCACGCGGCGACCGCGCTGTCCGGCAAGTCCATGACCAGGCACCGGGACATGGACGGCACCAATACGCTGCGTACGGCCGGAACCCGGCACCTCTTGGAGGCGGCCCGCACGACCGGCGCGTGGCGCTGCGTCACGGAGTCGATGATGTTCGGCTACGGGTACGGCGACCACGGTGAGGGTCCGGTCACCGAGGCGGGCACGCCCTTCGGGCCGCACAGCGACGACAAGCGCCTGGAGCGGCACGCCGCCGCCATGCGCGTCAACGAGGAACTGGTCCTGGGCGCGGACGGCGTCGAGGGCGTCGCCCTGCGCTTCGGCCTCTTCTACGGCGCAGGCGTCACCGATACCCTGATGCTGCCGCTGCTCCGCAAGCGCGCCATGCCGGTCGTCGACGACACCCACCGCCAGGTGTCGTGGGTGGAGGTCGGCGACGCCGCCCGCGCGGTCGCGCTCGCCGTCACCTCGGGGCGGCCGGGGCAGGCGTACAACATCGCCGACGACCGGCCGCTCGGCTTCGCCACCCACATCCGCGCGGTCGCGGACGCGTACGGAGTGGCGCGCCCGCTGACCGTACCGGCCTGGGTGCTGCGCGCCACCCCGCTGATGCGCGCGATCATGGGGACCCGCCTGAAACTGGACAGCGCGAAGGCGGCGGCAGAACTGGGCTGGCGGCCGTCGTACCGCGACAGCGCGCAGGGCGTGCGGGCGATCGCCGCCGGGCCGGTTGCCGGGGCCGGGCCGCTGCTGCCAGCCTGAGCGGATGACGGACGACACGGGGGAACGGCGCACGGGCGGCACGTACGAGCGCCCACAGGGCGACCTCGGCGGCGCGCGCGAGCACGACGCCTTCCTGCGCGACCGGCGGCTGCTGTTCTCCACCGCCTACCACCTCCTGGGCAGCGTCGCCGACGCCGAGGACGTACTCCAGGACACCTGGCTGCGGTGGGCGCGCGTCGACCGCGCCGACGTCCGCCACCCCACCGCCTACCTGGTGCGTACGGTCTCGCGGCTCTGCCTGAACCGGCTCACCTCGGCGCGCGCCACCCGCGAGACGTACATCGGCCCGTGGCTGCCGGAACCGCTGCTGACCGGGCCCGACGCCGCCGACCGCACCGACACGGCGCACTCGGTGTCCATGGCCATGCTCGTCGTCCTGGAGACGCTCAGCCCGCTGGAGCGCGCGGTGTTCGTGCTGCGCGAGGTCTTCGGCTACGAGTACGCGGAGATCGCCGCGGCCGTGGAGCGCGCGGAGCCGACCGTACGGCAGACCGCGCACCGCGCCCGCGCGCACATCCAGGCGCGCCGCTCCCGTTATGACGCCGACGACGCCACCCGCGCGGCGGTGACCGAGAAGTTCCTCGCGGCCTGCGCGGGCGGCGACCTCAACGCGGTGCTGGCGCTGCTCGCCCCGGACGTGACCGCATGGTCCGACGGCGGCGGCAAGGTGACGGCCGCCACCCGCCCGCTGCGCGGCGCCGACCACGTGGCCCGGTGGGTCCTCGGCGTCCTGGGCAAGCCCGAACTGGCCGCGATCACCGCCGCACCGGCCGCCGTCAACGGCCGGCCGGGTGTTCTTTTCACCCTGCATGGCGCGCCCGCCGGCGCCCTCACCTTCGAACTCGCCGCCGGCGGCCGCATCCACGAACTGCGTTTCCAGGTCAACCCCGACAAGCTGCGCGGCCTGTCCGGGTGAGCGTCAACTCGCGTGCAGCATCAGACCTATGCCGGTCACGACCACCACGGCGGCGACCATACGGGGACGGCCGAAGTGCTCCTTGAAGAACAGCGCGCCTATGGCGGCGCCCGCGATGATCGAGGACTCGCGCAGGGCGGCGACCGGGGCCAGCGGCGCGCGGGTCTGGGCCCACAGGACGAGGCCGTAGGCGGTGATGGACAGGGCGCCGCCGAGGAGGCCGCGCAGGGCGACGGGTCTCAGCTGCGCGGCCAATTCTCTGCGGCGCGCAGAGAATGCGACGGCCGGGATCACCAGGCCCTGGAACAGCAGCAGCCAGGCGATGTAGCCGAGCGAGCTGCCGGAGGCGCGGACGCCGACGCCGTCCACGACCGTGTACCCGGCGATGGTCAGTCCCGTACCGGCGGCTGCCGTCAGCGCGGGCCAGTTGGGGCGCTTGCCGCGCAGGCCCCACAGGGCGACGCCGCCGAGTCCGGCGCAGGAGGTGATGACGCCCGCGGTCTGCCAGGGCCCCGGCCGTTCGGCGACGAAGACGGCCGCCAGCACGGTGACGGCGAGCGGCGCGATACCGCGGGCTATCGGATAGACCTGCCCGAACTCGCCGAGCTGGAAGGACCGCATCAACAGGTACTGGTAGGCGAGGTGGATGACCACCGACGCGATCAGATACGGCCACGCGCCCGCGTGCGGCACCGCCGCGAAGGGCAGCAGGGCCAGGGCGCACAGGGCCCCGCCGCCACCCACGAGGGTGAAGGCGAGGACCTGGTCCTTGATGCCGTGCGCGATGGCGTTCCACGCGGCGTGCGTGATCGCGGCGGTGAGGACGACGGCGACGACCAGCGGCGTCATCCGCGGCTCGAACGGCCGGGGCTGCTCGTACGGTGCGGACCGCTCAGACGGCTGGGGCGGTTCGGCCGGTGCGACGGACGCATCGGCGGGTCAGGAGGCGCGCAGCACGGCCGCCACGATGGGGCCGGCGGACTGGTTGCCGTGACCGCCGCTGTGGACGACGGCGGCGGCGGCGACATGGCCCGCGTACGCGGTGAACCAGCCGTTGGCCTCCGCGGAGGTGTCGGTCTCGGCGGAACCGGTCTTGGCACCGGAGTTGGGGCCGAATCCGCTCATCACACCGCTGGCCGTGCCGCTGGTGATGGTCGCGCGCATCATCTGCCGCAGATACTGCGTCGTCTTCGACGGGATGCCGGAGGCGGTGGCGATGGGGCCCTCGATGAGGCTCTTGGCGACGATCCGCGGCTGGTGGAAGTCACCGGTGCTGGCGGTCGCGGCGACGGACGCCATGATGAGCGGGCTCATCTGAAGAGTGCCCTGTCCGATCATCTCCGACGTCAGCTCGTCCCCCGTGCCGCCCGGCACCACCGGGTCCTGGGACACGGTGCCGATGTTCCACCCCTGCGTCAGGCCGAACTGCTCGGCCGTGTCCACGAGTCCGGTCGCGCCGAGCGTCTTCGCCTGGAGGATGAAGCCGGTGTTGCAGGACTTCATGAAGTCCCATTGCAGCGAGGCGCCGGGGTTGTTCATGCCGCCGTCGTTCTTGTACGCCTTGCCGTAACCGTAGTTCGCACCATTGATGCACTTCGCGGGCGAGGACGGTGTCAGACCGCGCTGGAGCAGTGCCGCCGCCGTGACGATCTTGAACGTCGAGCCGGGCGCGGCCTTGTCCTGCAACGCGTAGTCGGTGCCGGACGCCGGGCCGTAGGCGACCGCCAGGATGGCGCCGTTCGTGGTGTCGACGGCGGTCACCCCGGACTTGTCCTTGCCCGCCACCGCCTTCTCGGCCGCCTTCTGGATCGTGGCGTCGAGCGTGGTGTCCAGCCGTACGGGCTTGCCCTTCTTGAGCACGTTCAGCGTCTTGCCGGCCGAGTCGTCCGCCTTCTGGACGTACGTCTCGATGCCGGGGGTGCCGTCGCCCAGCTTGTCCGCGTACCGCGTGCGCAGGTCGGGGATGATGCGGCTCAGCGACGGATAGTCGGCCGGGTCCATCACCCGCCCCTTGCGGTCCACGACATCCACCTCGGGCACCTTGGCCTGACCGGTGACGAGCTGGTCGCCGTCGCCCAGCTCCGGGCTGATCACGGACGGCTTCCAGCGCACGACCGGCTTCCCGCTCGCGCCGCGTACGACGGTCAGCGACGAGCGGTAGCTCCAGGGGGTGGTGACGCCGTCGTACGTGACCTGCGCGGTCACCGTGAACGGCATGGTCGTGGTGGTCGTCGCCGCCGGTGTGCCGGGGGTGAGCTGCACGGACGTCACATGGGCCTGCGTCTTGTACGCGGTGAGCGCGGCCGTCGTCGTCCGCACGGAGTCGGTCAGGGCCGCCGCCCGCGTGATGTCGCCCGACGACCACGCGGTCAGGAAGTCGTCCCCGACGTCGGTGACTTCGGCGGCGCTCGGCGGCGCGGTGTTGACCGGCGTCGGCTTGGGCCGCGCGGACTTGCCGCCGCCCCCGCCGCCGCCCTCCAGCGAGTCGTAGACGTTGTAGGCGCCGTACCCGGCGACCACGAGCATTCCGACGAACACCGTGCCGATGATCCCCGACTTGACACCCCGTGACATGGGCACGAGACCTCCCCCTCCCCTTTGAACGCGTTCAAGGAACGCGCGCTGTAGCACCCTACGGGACCCCTGCGCGGAGGAAGGTCTCAGTCCGGGCACGGGTTCGTACGGAAACAGCCCTCCCGGGACCCTCACCCGTCCCAGGAAAACTCAGCCTGGCGCCGTAGCACTGTCCGGCCCTCCGGCGCTCGGCCCCCGCGCTCGGACCCCGGCCCCCCGGACCCCGGTCAGACCCAGGAGTCGAACCACATCCTGGCCTGCCAACTGCTGTACGGAATCGTCATACCGGTATAGATCGGGAAGAAGTAGATGAAATTCCAGATGATCAATAGGACAAGCGTGCCCGCGCCGACCGCGCCCCACATACGTCTGCCCTCACTCGCGCTCGGTGGGCCGAGGAAGGCGCCGATCATCATGGCGACCGCGAGGCAGAGGTACGGGACGAAGGCGACGGCGTAGAAGAAGAAGATCGTACGGTCCTGGTAGAGGAACCAGGGGAGGTAACCGGCGCCCGCCGCGCACAGGATGGCGCCCGCGCGCCAGTCGCGGCGCATCGCCCAGCGGTAGACGAGGTAGATGAGGGCGAAGCAGGCGGACCACCACAGCAGGGGCGTGCCCAGCGCGATGATCTCGCGGGAGCAGCCGGCCGCCGCGTGGCAGCCGTCCTCGCCGTTCTTGGGGGACTGGAAGAAGTACGAGACCGGGCGGCCGAGTACGAGCCAGCTCCAGGGGTTGGACTGGTAGGGGTGCGGGGTCTGGAGATTGACGTTGAAGTCGTAGACCTGCACCTCGTAGTGCCACAGGCTGCGGATCGGGGCCGGGATCCACGACCAGGTGCCGCCGCGGGCGTCCGCCCAGTGCCGTCCGTAGGCGTTGTCGGACAGGAACCAGCCGGACCAGGAGAGCAGATACGTCACCAGGGCGACCGGCAGGATCGTCAGCGCGGCCCAGCCCAGGTCCTTGCGCAGGACGGCGAGGTACGGGCGGCGGGCGCCGGCCAGGCGGCGTGAGCCGATGTCCCAGACGACGGTCATGATGCCGAAGACCGCCAGGAAGTACAGGCCGTTCCACTTGCTGGCGCAGGCCAGGCCGAGGCAGACGGCCGCGGCGATCCGCCAGGGCCGCCAGCCCATGCCCGTCCGGTCGCCGACCTGCCGGTCGGGTCCCGCGTAACCGTCCTCGTCGACGGGCAGGGCGCGCGCGAGGCGGGCCCGCGACCAGTCGCGGTCGATCAGCAGGCAGCCGAACGCGGCGAGCGCGAAGAAGGAGATGACGAGGTCGAGCAGCGCGATCCGGCTCATCACGAAGTGCAGTCCGTCGACCGCGAGCAGGGTGCCCGCCACGCAGCCGAGCGCCGTGGAGCGGAACAGCCGTCGCCCTATCCGGCACAGCATCAGCACGGACAGCGTGCCGATCAGCGCCATCATGAAGCGCCAGCCGAAGGGGTTGAGCCCGAACATCCACTCGCCGACCGCGATCACCCACTTGCCCATCGGCGGGTGCACGACATAGCCGGGCGCGTCCGAGAGCGGGATCACCTGGGGGTGGGCCAGGATCTGCGGGTTGGAGACCTTGCCGTCGGGCCAGGTGCCCTCGTAGCCGAGCTTCAGCAGCGACCAGGCGTCCTTGGCGTAGTACGTCTCGTCGAAGACGACGTCACGCGGGTTGCCCAGGTGCCAGAAGCGGATCGCCCCGGCGAAGACGGCGACCAGCAGCGGGCCGAGCCAGCCGCTCCACTTCGCCACCCGGTGGGCCGCGACGGGGCCGAGGCCGAGCGCCTCCCACATCCGGGTGCCCGGCTCGGGGAACGGCGGTACGAGGCGGTCGCGGGTGTCGATCCGAGTCCGTTCCGCATAGCCGAACCGGCGCAGTCGTCGCGCCCACGCGCTCGACTCCGCCTCCACCCGAAAGCCCTCGTCGGCCCGGTCCTGCGTCGCGGTCTCACTTGTCACCGGCCCATCGTAGGGAAACCCCCTGAGAAAGCGATGAGGTCCGGGCTCACCGCCCGGGTTTGTCCGCAATCCCGGCCGGTAACCAGGGGTGCGCGGGCCGTGTCCGGGCGGTTTCCGGGCGGTGGGGCGGCCGGGATCGGGGCCGATGCCGTTCGTGCGGGGCCGCGGGGGCGGGCGAGGGCCCCGGCGTGATCCTGGTCACGCGCCGTGCGGCCGGCTCCGAGGAGCGGGGCGGGGGGGCGCGGGGCGGTGGGCGGGGGGGGGCGGGGGGCGCTGGGCGCGATTGAGGGGATACGGCGGGCAGGTGGGAGGCTGGGGGCGTGACCACCTCAGCCGTCGGCGTCCTCGTTCTGGCCGGAACCCCCATCGGCGACCCCGCCGACGCCCCGCCCCGCCTCAGCGCGGAACTGCTCGCCGCCGATGTGATCGCCGCGGAGGACACCCGCCGCTTCCGCCGTCTCACGCACGCGCTGGACGTGCACCCGACGGCCAGGGTCGTCTCGTACTTCGAGGGCAACGAGAGCGGGCGCACCCCGGAGCTGGTCGAGGCGCTGGAGGGCGGCGCGCGGGTCGTGCTGGTGACGGACGCGGGGATGCCGTCGGTGTCCGACCCCGGCTACCGGCTGGTGGCGGCGGCCGTCGAGCGCGACATCAAGGTGACCGCGGTGCCGGGCCCGTCGGCCGTACTGACCGCGCTGGCGGTCTCCGGGCTGCCGGTGGACCGTTTCTGTTTCGAGGGCTTCCTGCCGCGCAAGGCGGGCGAACGGCTGTCGCGGCTGCGCGAGGTCGCCGCCGATCGCCGCACCCTGGTGTATTTCGAGGCGCCGCACCGGATCGACGACACCTTGGCGGCGATGGCGGAGGCGTTCGGCGAGGAGCGCAGGGCCGCGGTCTGCCGGGAGCTGACCAAGACGTACGAGGAGGTCAAGCGCGGGCCGCTGAAGGCGCTCGCGCTGTGGGCGGCGCAGGGGGTGCGCGGCGAGATCACCATCGTGGTGGAAGGCGCACCGGAACCCGGCCCCGCCGACCTCGACCCGGCCGAACTCGTCCGCCGGGTGGCGGCCAGGGAAGAGGCGGGCGAGCGGCGCAAGGAGGCCATCGCGGCGGTCGCCGCCGAGGCGGGCCTGCCCAAGCGGGAGGTCTTCGACGCCGTCGTCGCCGCCAAGCGGACCGGCGAACTGCCCCCGGGCGCCTGAGGACCGGGACCCCGCACGGCCCGGCGGCGTGCGGCCCGAGGACCGTTTTCTGACGGCGCGGCGGCCTGCGGTCCGAGGACCGTTTTCTGACGGCCCGGCGACCGCCGTTCGCGGAATCCGTCGCCTGATGCCCTGATTCCCGGGCGCACAATCCCGACGGGCCGCCCTTTTGACGCCGTAAGAACCTAAACCGTATGCATGGCAAAGCAATATCCGCCATCTGCCACATACGGGCCCAAATCTGGCTCAAGAGTCGGGCGCATCTCCTGCGGAGCGGGCAAATCGGGCGTTCGCTGGTAGGTGCAAAGTCCCGCTCCGGACACCGTGTCCGGAGGGCACGCAGGAGCTGCCATGAGCGAGACCATCGGAAGCGATCCCCGTCCCGTCGCCGCCGCCGCACCGGGTGCGCCCGCCGTACCCGTCACGGTGACCGTCACCGGCCCCGCACCCGACGGCCCGGCTCCCGCACCCGACGGCCCGGCTCCCGCACCCGACCGCGCGGCCGCCGCGCGCGAGGAGTCGGGCCGGAACGCGGCGGAGGCGTACGCCTTCGCCTGCCTGAACTGCGGGCACGGCTGGGAGCAGGCGTACGAGATCGAGCACCATGTGGACGCGTCCGGCCACGCCTTCGTCGTCTACCTCGCGGACGGCGCGAGGGTGCCGTCACCGCTCACCCGTCCGGCGTGCCTGAACTGCGGCGGTACGCACGTACGCATCATGCGCTCGGGGCAGGTCTCCGGCGTCGCCTCCGTATGGGCCCACCCGCGGGGCGACCGCGGTGTGCGCCGCGAGCACCACTGGTCGGTCCTGCACTTCCTGCACCGCAAGCCGCACGGGGAGCGCGGCAAACACGGGGAGCGCGGCAAGCACGCCAAGCAGCACGGCAAGCACGGCGGGCGGCCCGACACCCAGCCCGGAGCGCAGCCCGGCCTCCAGTGCGATGAGCAGTCCGGGGGAGCCGACACCGCCTGACAGGACGACGGCCCCGCGTCCTTAGGATCGGGGCCATGCCCGACAAGAACGCCAAGGCCGACGACAAGAAGTCCGCCCCGCCGGCGCCCGAGCCGCTGCGGGTCGCGGTCGCCGATTCCCACACCCACCTCGACATGCAGCCGGGCACGGTTCCCCAGGCCCTCGCCCAGGCCGCCGCGGTCGGCGTCGACACCCTCATCCAGGTGGGGTGCGATCTCGCGGGTTCCCGCTGGGCGGCGAAGACGGCCGCCGCCCACGACGCGATCTGGGCCACCGTGGCCCTGCACCCGAACGAGGCGCCCCGCATCGTCCACGGAGCGCCCGAGGGCTCCTACGGGGGCGCGCAGGCGCCGCGCGGCATCGAGGGGCTCGACCGGGAGATCGACGAGATCGACGCGCTCGCCGCCCTTCCCCAGGTGCGCGGCGTCGGCGAGACCGGCCTGGACTACTTCCGCACCGGGCCCGACGGTGTCGCCGCCCAACAGCACTCGTTCCGTCGCCATATCGACATCGCCAAGCGGCACGGCAAGGCGCTGGTCATCCACGACCGCGAGGCGCACGCCGACGTGCTGCGCATCCTCGACGAGGAGGGCGCCCCGGACACCGTCGTCTTCCACTGCTACTCCGGCGACGCCGAGATGGCCGAAGTCTGCGCGGCGCAAGGGTTCTACCTCTCCTTCGCCGGCACCGTCAGCTACAAGTCGGCGCAGAATCTGCGCGACGCGGTGGCCGTCGCCCCGCTCGACCGCCTCCTGGTGGAGACCGACGCGCCTTTCCTCACCCCGGTGCCCTACCGCGGACGGCCGAATGCGCCATACCTCATTCCGGTCACGCTGCGTGCGATGGCGGCGGCCCGCGGCATCGACGAGGACACGCTCGCGACGGCCGTCGCGGCCAACACCGCCAGGGCGTTCGCCTACTGACGTTTCTACGCGCTCACCCGGACAGGTGACTTCGCGCGACCGGAGGTGACGACGCCACGTGACGGCGAGCGCTTGGCCGGTGACGACAAGTCGGCTACGTTCCCGGTTCCCCGCACCGGAACCCCGCAGCCGTGGAGCGAGCCGTCGTGAGCAATACGCAGGGCACACACCGAGCCGCCGCCCATCCGGCGGCCGCCGTCCGGCGGACCGGCCGCGCGATCGTGCCGCGGGCGCTGGTGATGGCGGTCCTGGCGGGCGGCACCGGCGCGTACGTGCTGGCCGACAAGGCGGTACGGCTGACCGTGGACGGCCGGCCGCGCACGCTGCACACCTTCGCCGACGACGTGGCCGACGTGCTGCACGAGCAGGGCGTCGAGGTGGGCGACCACGACATCGTGGCGCCGGCGCCGGGCGAGGCGCTGCACGACGGCGACGACGTGGTGGTCCGCTACGGCCGTCCGCTGACGCTCACCGTGGACGGCCGTCACCAGCGGGTGTGGACGACCGGCAAGACCGTCGCGGAAGCGCTGCGGCAGCTCGGCGTACGGGCCGAGGGCGCGTATCTCAACGCCTCCCGCGACGCGTCCATCGGCCGCCACGGCCTCTTCCTCGACGTGCGCACGGAGCGTACGGTCACCGTCCTGGCCGACGGCCGCGAGCACACCGTGCGCACCAACGCCGCCACCGTCCGGCAGGCCGTCGCGGACGCGGGCGTCATCCTCGGCGGCCAGGACGCCACCTCCGTGGACGCCGACAGCTTCCCCCGCGACGGCCAGACCGTCTCGGTGCTGCGGATCTCCGGCCACCAGGAGACCCGCGAAGAACCGATCCCCTTCCGCACCCGCAAGCACACCGACGCGACGCTCGCGCAGGGCACCGAGGCCGTGGACCGGCCGGGCCGCGACGGCGTCCGCCGCGTCACCTACGCCTACCGCACCGTCAACGGCGTCCGGGAGCGCCCGCGCGTCGTGGAGTCGGTGACCGCGCGCGAACCGGTCACCGAGGTCGTACGCGTCGGCACCAGACCGCTGCCCACCGCCGTCACGGGCGCCGACGGCCTCAACTGGGGCGGCCTCGCGCAGTGCGAGGCGGGCGGCAGACCCGACGCGGTGGACGCGACCGGCACCTATGGCGGGCTCTACCAGTTCGACGTGCACACCTGGCACAGCATCGGCGGCCAGGGCCGCCCCCAGGACGCCCCCGCCGCCGAGCAGACCTACCGGGCCAAGAAGCTGTACGTCCAGCGCGGCGCGGCTCCCTGGCCGGTCTGCGGGCGGCACCTGGGCGGTTAGGGCCGGACAGGCCCTAGGTCCGGTCCGCGAGGGCGGCCCCGGCCGCCCCGTACTCTTGCGGGTGTGAGTACGACAGATCCCGACGCCCTCCTCGGACCGGCCGACATCCGTGAACTGGCCGCGGCACTGGGGGTGCGCCCCACCAAGCAGCGCGGGCAGAACTTCGTCATCGACGCGAACACGGTGCGGCGGATCGTCAGGACCGCCGGGGTGCGGCCCGAGGACGCGGTCGTCGAGGTCGGTCCCGGACTCGGCTCGCTCACCCTCGCGCTGCTGGAGGCCGCCGACCGGGTCACCGCGATCGAGATCGACGACGTGCTGGCCGCAGCGCTGCCCGCGACCGTCGCCGCGCGCATGCCGGACCGGGCGGACCGTTTCGCCCTGGCGCACAGCGACGCGATGCGGGTGACGGAACTGCCGGGGCCGCCGCCCACCGCCCTGGTGGCGAATCTGCCGTACAACGTGGCGGTGCCCGTCCTGCTGCACATGCTCGCCGCCTTCCCGAGCATCGAGCGCACCTTGGTGATGGTCCAGGCCGAGGTCGCCGACCGGCTGGCCGCGGGGCCGGGCAACAAGGTGTACGGAGTGCCGTCGGTGAAGGCCAACTGGTACGCGGAGGTCAAGCGCGCCGGTTCCATCGGCCGCAATGTGTTCTGGCCCGCGCCCAACGTCGACTCCGGTCTCGTCTCGCTGACCCGGCGTGACCCGCCGAAGACCACCGCCACCCGCGAAGAGGTCTTCGCCGCCGTCGACGCGGCCTTCGCCCAGCGCCGCAAGACGCTGCGCGCGGCGCTGTCCGGCTGGGCGGGCTCGGCCCCGGCCGCCGAGGCCGCGCTGGTGGCCGCAGGGGTCTCCCCGCAGGCCAGGGGCGAGGAACTGACGGTGGAGGAATTCGCCGCCGTCGCCGAGCACAAGCCCGCGGCCGAGCACAAGCCCGCGGTCTGACGCCGCCGCACCGTAAACCCGCCGCCGCCCGTACCCGCCGCCCGCGAATCCCCAGCCCGTGAATCCGCCGCGCCCGGCGGACCGCCCTCCGTACGCACCACCCTCGCAAGGGAGCCAGCAGTGACCGCCGCACCCGTCACCGTCCGCGTGCCCGCAAAGGTCAACGTCCAGCTCGCGGTCGGCGGTCGCCGCCCCGACGGTTTCCACGACCTGGCGAACGTCTTTCTGGCGGTCGGCCTGTACGACCATGTGACAGCAGTGCCCGCCGACGCGTTGACGATCACCGCGTCCGGCCCGGACACCGACAGCATCCCGCTGGACGCCACCAATCTGGCGGCCAAGGCGGCGGTCGCGCTCGCCGCGCACCATGGCGTCGATCCCGTTGTGGGATTGCACATCACCAAGGACATCCCTGTGGCGGGCGGCATGGCGGGCGGCAGCGCGGACGCGGCGGCGGCGCTGCTCGCCTGCGACACCCTGTGGGGCCTGAACACCCCGCGCGCCGACCTGCTCGCGATCTGCGCGGAGCTGGGCAGCGACGTGCCGTTCAGCCTGGTCGGCGGCGCCGCGCTGGGGGAGGGCAGGGGTGAGATCCTCACGCCGCTGGAGGTGGCGGGCCCCTTCCACTGGGTCTTCGCCGTCGCCGACGGCGGCCTGTCCACCCCGGCCGTCTACCGCGAGTGCGACCGCCTGCGCCGCGAGGTCGGCGCGGGCGACACCACCGACGACGTACCTGCGCCCGTCGCCGACCCCGCGCTGATCGACGCGCTGCGCACCGGCGACCCGTACGCGCTCGCCGCCGTCCTGGTCAACGACCTCCAGGCCGCCGCCCTGTCCCTGCGGCCCGCGCTGGCCGACACCCTGGCCACCGGCACGGACGCGGGCGCGCTCGCCGCGCTGGTCTCCGGCTCGGGACCCACCTGCGCCTTCCTCGCGCCGGACGCCGACACCGCCGCCAAGATCGCGGTCACCCTCACCGCTTCCGGCACCTGCCGCACCGCCCGCCCGGCCGCCTCCCCGGCCCCCGGCGCGACCGTCGTCCCCGCCCCCTGACCGCCGGGGCACCACCCGGAACCGGCACCTCACCGCGCCGCACTACGCTGAAGCAGAACCCCCGCGAACCCCTGGAGCGTACGAGAGTGGCCGTCAACCTGGTCAACGTCGAAGCCGTCGGCAAGACATACGGCACGCGAGCGCTGCTCGAATCCGTGTCCCTCGGCGTCTCCGAAGGCGACCGCACCGGCGTCGTGGGCCGCAACGGCGACGGCAAGACCACCCTCATCCGGCTGCTCGCCAAGCTGGAGGAGCCGGACACCGGCCGCGTCACCCACCAGGGTGGGCTGCGACTGGGCGTCTTGACGCAGAGCGACAGCCTCGACCCGGCCGCGACCGTGCGCCACGAGGTGATCGGCGACCGCGCCGACCACCAGTGGGCGGGCGACGCGAAGATCCGCGACGTGCTGACCGGCCTGTTCGGCGGCCTGGACCTGCCCGGCTTCCCGCTCGGCCTGGACACCGTCATCGGCCCGCTCTCCGGCGGCGAGCGGCGCAGGATCGCGCTCGCGAAGCTGCTGATCGAGGAGCAGGACCTGCTGGTCCTCGACGAGCCGACCAACCACCTCGACGTCGAGGGCATCGCCTGGCTGGCGGGCCACCTCGGCACCCGCCGCTCCGCGCTCGTCTGCGTCACCCACGACCGCTGGTTCCTCGACCAGGTCTGCACCCGCATGTGGGACGTGCAGCGCGGCTCGGTGTACGAGTACGAGGGCGGCTACAGCGATTACGTGTTCGCGCGCGCCGAGCGGGAACGGATCGCGGCCACCGAGGAGACCAAGCGGCAGAATCTGATGCGCAAGGAGCTGGCCTGGCTGCGCCGCGGCGCCCCGGCCCGCACCTCCAAGCCGCGCTTCCGCATCGAGGCGGCGAACGAGCTGATCGCCGACGTGCCGCCGCCGCGCGACACCGCGGAGCTGATGAAATTCGCCAACTCCCGCCTCGGCAAGACGGTCTTCGAGCTGGAGGATGTGACAGTCCAAGCGGGCCCCAAGGTGCTGCTGAAGCACCTGACGTGGCAGCTCGGCCCCGGCGACCGCGTCGGCCTGGTCGGCGTCAACGGCTCGGGCAAGACCTCACTCCTGCGGGCGCTCGCCGAGGCCGCGGCGACCGGCGGCGACCAGCAGCCGGCGGCCGGCAAAGTGGTCGTCGGCAAGACGGTGAAGCTCGCTTACCTCTCCCAGGAGGTCGCCGAGCTGGACCCGAACTGGCGGGTGCTCCAGGCCGTGGAGTCGGTGCGGCAGCGCGTCGACCTCGGCAAGGGCCGGGAGATGACCGCGGGGCAGCTCTGCGAGAAGTTCGGCTTCACCAAGGAGAAGCAGTGGACGCCGGTCGGCGACCTGTCCGGCGGTGAGCGCCGTCGGCTCCAGATCCTGCGGCTGCTGATGGACGAGCCCAATGTGCTGTTCCTGGACGAGCCCACCAACGACCTCGACATCGAGACGCTCACCCAGTTGGAGGACCTGCTCGACGGCTGGCCCGGCTCGATGCTGGTGATCAGCCACGACCGGTACTTCCTGGAGCGCACCACCGACCGCGTCTTCGCGCTGCTCGGCGACGCCAGCCTGCGCATGCTGCCGCGCGGTGTGGACGAGTACCTGGAGCGCCGCCGCCGGGTCGCCGAGGCCGCGGCGCCCGCCCCGGCGCCCGCCAAGGACAAGCCCACGGGCGACACCCGCGCGGCGAAGAAGGAACTCCAGCGCATCGAGCGGCAGCTCGACAAACTCGGCCAGCGGGAGGCGAAGCTGCACACCGGCATCGCCGACAATGCGACCGATTTCGAGAAAGTCGCCTCCCTGGACGCCGAATTGCGCGCGCTGCGCGAGGAGCGCGAGGAACTGGAGATGCGCTGGCTGGAGTTGGCGGAGGACGCGTAACACCCCTTCACATGAGGCGGGTAAGACCCCTTCACATGGGGCGGGTAACACCCCTTCGCAGGTGAAGCAGAATCCCTCGACGTGTGAAGACGTGTAGCGGCCAGGTAACGGTCGGGCCGCTCCCCGAGGGGGTGGTGGGGGCGGGTGATAGAAAGAATTTCCGTTCATCCGTCCCTGATTCACCTGTGCCCGAAGGACCTGTTGATGTCGCAGCCGCCCCCGCCGCCCCCCGGAAACCCGCCGCCGCCCGGCGGTGGTTACGGATACCCGGGCCAGGCGGGCCCGGTTCCCGGTAACGAGAACCCGTACGCGCAGCCGGTGCCCCCCGGCCAGAACCCGTACGCGCAGGCGCCCACCCAACCGGCCTTCCCGCAGCAGCAGTACGGCGGCCGGCAGGGACCTCCGCCGCCGCCCGGCCAGGTGCCGCCCCCGCCCCCGCCGCCCGGTCAGGTGCCGCAGGGGCAGACACCGCCCCCGCAGTACGGCTACCCGCAGCCCGGCCAGGTCCCGCCGCAGCAGCAGGCGTACGGCTATCCGCAGCAGCAACAGCCGCCGTACGGGCCCGGACCCTCGGGCTACCCCGCCCCCTCAGGCGGTTCGTCGAACAACAAGCTGATCGTGATCGTCGCGGCGGTCGTCGCCGCGGTGCTGGTGATCGGCGGCGGAGTGTACTTCGCGACCAAGAGCGGCGGCGGCGACGACCCGGCGCCCAAGCCGCAGGCCAACGCCGGTGGTGCCAACGGCGGTACGAACACCGCCAAGACGCACAATTCGACACTGTCGTACAAGTGGGACAAGCCCGCGGACCCGGTGGCGTCGAAGGACAATCTGAAGAGCGTCCTCGGCGTCTGGTTCACCGACAAGTACGTGGTGAAGAACGAGATCGACAAGGTCGTCGGCTACGACCTGGGCACCGGCGCGGTGGCGTGGACCGTACCGACACCGTCGAGCGGCGACTGCACGGCCGCGCGCGACTCCAACAACAACCTGACGGCCGTCCAGTTCGGCGCCAACTGCGAGCAGGTAATGGTGATCGATCTCGCGGCGGGCAGGGCGGTGTGGACGGCGAAGCTGCCGGTCGGCAGTTCGGAGAAGCCGGACTTCGACTACAGCGAGATGGCGATCAGCGGCGACACGCTCGGCGTGGACTGGCTGGAGGGCTCGATCGGCTACCGGCTGAGCACCCAGAAGGTGCTGTGGCGGTCGGGCAACGGTGACTGCGAGGACGACGGCTACGCGGGCGGCAAGCAGTTCGTGGCGATCGTCAACTGCGGTTACAAGACGTACAAGGTCCAGGTCATCGATCCGGACAACAACGGCAGCGCCAAATGGTCGTGGACGGCGCCGGTCGGCACCAAGGTCTCGGCCGTCGTCTCCACCGACCCGGTGGTGGTGGTGCTCGGCACCGAGGGCGAGAGGCAGACGGACGTGGCGACGATCGTCGACGGCCGTCTCCAGTCGCGGGTCTCGCTCGGCACCGACAAGTACGACATCAGCACGGACGGCACCGAGATGCAGGCCGTGCACAATGTGATCGTCAGCAGTGACACCCTCTATCTGTCGCTGACGAGCAAGCACGACAGCAACGGCCAGGTGCTCAGCGGGATCGTCGCGTTCAACCTGAGCGACGGCAAGCAGAAGTGGATCGCCAAGCCTGACAGCAAGCACGACATCCAGGGCCTGGCGATCGAGGACGGCAAGCTCCTCGCGTACGAGCCCGCCGGCTACGACGTGCAGGGCCGTCTGGTGACCCTGGACCCGGCCAGCGGCGCGCTCACCACCTACGCGCAGTTCGACACCGACGCCTCGCAGAAGCTGAACGTGTCGGCGATGCGCAGCTACCCCGTCTGGCACGACGGTCATTTCATCATCGCGACGCGCACGGTGTACGCCTCCTCGTCCGACCAGACCTATCTGGTGACCTTCGGCTGACGAGCTACGGTAATTCCGGATTCGCCGGAACCTTCTGTTCGATAGGGGGCGCGGCCGGTGGTGGATGCGTGTAGCTTCGCCGCCTAGGGCGGTATGCGTAGGGGTCGGGGTCGGCAGTGGTCCGGACCCCGGGGGGATAGGGGATACCCGACATGGGCGTACGGCTCGTGGTCGTTGACGACCACCGCCTGCTCGCCGAGGCGCTGGCCTCGGCACTGAAGCTGCGCGGGCACCGGGTGCTCGCGGCGGCGGCGCCCGCGGCGGGCGCGGCGGAACTGGTACTGAGCAGGTCTCCCGAGGTGTGCCTGTACGGCACGGCCGCACCGGCCGAGCCGGGCGCCTTCGACGCGGTGGCCAGGATCAAGCGGGAGCGCCCGGCGGTCGCGGTGGTCGTCCTCGGGCCGGTGCCCGACCCGCGCGGCATCGCGGCGGCCTTCGCGGCCGGCGCCTCCGGTTACGTACGCCACGACGAGCGCATCGAGGGCGTGGAGCGCGCGATGGCCAAGGCGCGGGCCGGGGAGGTCGCGGTGGCGCAGACGCTCCTCCAGGGCGCCTTCGCGGAACTGCTCAACCCCGCGCGGCAGCCGGACGACGAGGGCGCGCGGCTGCTGGAGATGCTCACACCGCGCGAGATCGAGGTCCTGGTGCGGGTCGCGGAGGGCGAGGACACCCGGCTGATCGCGGCGGGCATGCGGATCGCGCCGAGCACCGCGCGGACGCATGTGCAGCGCGTCCTGATGAAGCTGGGGGTCGGCTCCCGGCTGGAGGCGGCCGCCCTGGCCGCCCGTACCGGCCTGCTGGACCGCGCGGCGGCCGAAGGCGCCCCGGCGTCCGCGGCGTTCCCGCAGTCCTCCGCGGCCGGTCCCGGCGCGGCGGGCTGACGCACCGACCCCAGCACCCCCCTTTTTCCACACGTTTTCCGCACGTCTTCCGCCCGCGGGGCGGCACCTCCGGACAGGAGGTGCCGCCCCGCTCTCGCGTGCGCGGACACTTACCACCACAATCAACCTGTTTCAAGCATCTTCCCGGAGTCCCCATTGACCGGGCTGTTATTTTGTGGTTCCTTGTGTTTGATTATGTTGAGTGCTTGTGATGAGGGGCCTCAAGGGTGAAGAAGACGACGACCCGGCTCGCCGACGGCCGTGAGCTGATCTATTACGACTCCAGGGACGACGTCGTGCGCGACGCCGTGGACCGCCGTCCGCTGGAGCCCGTCGCCACCGAGTCCGAGCTGCGCGCCGACCGGCTGCTGGGCGACACCGTCGCCGTCGCCTCGCACCGGCAGGGCCGTACGTACCACCCGCCCGCCGACGAGTGCCCGCTGTGCCCCTCGCGCGAGGGTCGGCTGAGCGAGATCCCGGACAGCGACTACGAGGTGGTCGTCTTCGAGAACCGCTTCCCCTCGCTGGCCGGTGACGCGGGCCGCTGCGAGGTGGTCTGCTTCACCCCCGACCACGACGCGTCCTTCGCCGACCTGAGCCCCGCCTCCGCCCGCCTGGTGCTGGACGCCTGGACCGACCGCACCCGCGACCTGGGCCAGCAGCCCGGCGTGGAGCAGGTCTTCCCGTTCGAGAACCGCGGCGCGGAGATCGGCGTCACCCTCGGCCACCCGCACGGCCAGATCTACGCCTATCCGTTCGTCACACCGCGCACCGCCCTGATGCTGCGCTCGCTCGCCGAGCACCGCGAGCGCACCGGCGGGCGCAACCTCTTCGACGACGTCCTCGCCGACGAGCGCGCGGACGGCCGCCGAATCGTCCTCACGGGTGAACACTGGACCGCCTTCGTGCCGTACGCCGCGCACTGGCCGTACGAGGTGCACCTGTATCCCCACCGGCGGGTGCCCGACCTGCTCGGCCTCGACGAGGACGCGCGCGCCGAGTTCCCGCGGGTCTATCTGGAGCTGCTGCGCCGCTTCGACCGGATCTTCGGCGAGGGCCAGCCGCGTACCCCGTACATCTCCGGCTGGCACCAGGCGCCGTTCAACGCGCCGGACCGCCGCGATTTCGCGCTCCATCTGGAGCTTTTCACTATCCGGCGCACATCGGGCAAGCTGAAGTTCCTCGCGGGCTCCGAGTCCGGAATGGGCGCTTTCATCAACGATGTGCCGCCGGAGTCCGCGGCGTTGCGACTGCGAGAGGTAGCGAGTCAGTGAGCACCGAGCGAGCGGGCACCGAGTCGACGACCGCCCAGCGGGAGACGGCCGCCCGGCCCAAGAAGGTCCTGGTCACCGGCGGCGCCGGATACGTCGGCGGGGTCGTCGCCGCCCATCTGCTGGAGGCCGGGCACCGGGTGACGGTGCTGGACGACCTGTCGACCGGCTTCCTCGCGGGCGTGCCCAAGGGCGCCGACTTCGTCGAGGGCCGCGTCCAGGACGCCGACAAGGTGCTCGACAGCACCTATGACGCGGTGCTGCACTTCGCCGCCTCCTCGCAGGTCGGCGAGTCCGTCGCCGTACCCGAGAAGTACTGGCGCAACAACGTCGGCGGCACCCTCGAACTGCTCGCCGCCATGCGGGACTCCGGCGTACGCACCCTCGTCTTCTCCTCCACCGCCGCCACCTACGGCGAGCCCACCGCCATCCCCATCACCGAGGACGCGGCGACCGCGCCCACCAACCCGTACGGCGCGACGAAGCTCGCCGTCGACCACATGATCACCAGCGAGTGCGCGGCGCACGGCCTGTCCGCCGTCTCCCTGCGGTACTTCAACGTCGCGGGCGCGTACGGCGGCCACGGCGAGCGGCACGACCCCGAGTCGCACCTGATCCCGCTGGTCCTCCAGGTCGCGCAGGGCCGCCGCCGCGCGGTCTCGGTCTTCGGCGACGACTACCCGACGCCGGACGGCACCTGCCTGCGCGACTACATCCACGTCGCGGACCTGGCCGAGGCGCATCTGCTGGCGCTCGACAAGGCGCCCGCGGGCGAGCACCTGATCTGCAACCTCGGCAACGGCAACGGCTTCTCGGTCCGCGAGGTCATCGAGACCGCCCGCCAGGTCACCGGCCACCCCATCCCGGCCACCGACGAGCCGCGCCGCGCGGGCGACCCCGCCGTACTGGTCGCCTCCGCGGAGCGCGCCAGGCAGCGGCTCGGCTGGCAGCCCAGCCGCACCGACCTCGCGGAGATCATCCGCGACGCATGGAATTTCACCCGGTCGCTGTCGCAGGACCACTCGCCGACGCAGGGGGAGGACGGACGATGACGGAAGCCACGACGGAAGCCGCGTTCGAGATCGCGTTCAAGAACATCTTCGGGCGCGCGCCCGAGGGCATATGGGCGGCGCCCGGCCGGGTCAATCTGATCGGCGAGCACACCGACTACAACGACGGCTACGTCATGCCGTTCGCGCTCCCGCACCGCACCCGGGCGGCCGTCGCCCGCCGCGACGACGGGCTGCTGCGCGTGCACTCCGCCGACATGGACGGCGGCGTCGTCGAACTGCGCGTCGACGAACTGGCTCCCGGTACGACCGGCGGCTGGGCCGTGTACCCCGCGGCCGTCCTGTGGACGCTGCGGCAGGCGGGCCACGCCATCGGCGGCGCCGACATCCACTACGACAGCAATGTGCCGGTCGGCGGCGGGCTCTCGTCCTCCGCCGCCCTCCAGGTCGTCACCGCCCTGGCCCTCACCGAACTGCACGGCCTGGACCTGCCCCGCCAGGAGTTGGCCCTGCTCTGCCAGTCCTCGGAGAACACCTACGTCGGCGCGCCCGTCGGCGTCATGGACCAGACCGCGTCCGCCTGCTGTACGCAGGGGCACGCGCTCCACCTCGACGTGCGCGGGCTCACGCAGCGCCAGGTGCCGTTCGACCTGGCCGCGCAGGGGCTGCAACTGCTGGTGGTCGACACCCGCGTCAAGCACGCGCACGCCGACGGGGCGTACGGCGAACTGCGCGCGGGCTGCGAGGCCGCCGCCGCGGCCCTCGGCGTCCCCGCCCTGCGCGACGTCCCCTACGACGGGCTCGACGCCGCGCTGGCCGCCCTCCCCGACGAGCGGCTGCGGCGGCTCACCCGGCACGTGGTGACCGAGAACCGGCGCGTCGAGGAGGTCATCGCGCTTCTGGACGCCGGGCGCACCCGCGAGATCGGGCCCGTCCTGACCGCGGGGCACGTCTCGCTCCGCGACGACTTCCGGATCTCGTGCGCCGAACTCGACCTCGTGGTCGACACCGCGCTCGCCAACGGCGCCCTGGGCGCCCGTATGACCGGCGGCGGCTTCGGCGGCTCCGCCATCGTCCTGGCGGAGGCTGCCGACATCCCGGCGCTGTCCGCGACCATCCAGGCCGCCCTTCCGGCGGCCCGGCTCTTCCCGACGACGGCGGGCCCCGGAGCGCACCGGCTGGTTTAGCGGGGCCCGGATCTCAAACCCGGTTCCCAGACCCGGTTTCCATACCCGGTTTCCAGACCCCGTTCTCCCACCCCGTGCTCAAATCCCGTTCCCCGCTCCCGTTCCCCGCTGTCTGACGGGCCGGTCCGTGTGAAGCTCGGCACGTGCGGACCGGCCCGTTCGGCGCGCGCGGGGCCGCTCCCGTCACCGTGGTCACTCCGGTACCACAAGGCGAGGGAATCCGGAATTCCGCGACGGAGAACTTCCGTCAAGACGGTGTTAACGGGGGCGCGACGCCCTACGCTTTTGAGACAGCGCCGGTGGGGGCCGGCGTGCATCAGGGGGCGAGACGCAAGGGGTTCGGCACCCGGGGAGGGGCGGCGGTCCCGATCCGGGTGCCGGATCCCGCGCGAATGCCGCCCCGCCACTGGGGGAGTGCCCAACACCGGGAGTGGTACCCGTGGGACGAATCCGCGTTCTCGTCGTCGATGATCATCGCATCTTCGCCGAGTCGCTTGCCGCCGCGCTCGCGGCGGAGCCCGACGTCGACGTCTCGGCCGCGGGGAGCGGCCCGGCCGCTCAGCGCTGCCTGGACCGCGCGGCGGCCGACAACCGGCGCTACGACGTCCTGCTGGTGGACGCCGATCTGGGGGACGGTCCGCGACCGCCGGTGACGCTCGCGGCGGTGCCGCGCATCCCGGTCGAGCAGGAACCGGTCCTGGACGGCCTGGCGCTGGTGGAACGGGTCAGGGCCGAGTATCCGGGGACCCGTACCGTCGTGCTGGCCGAGCGGGACGACGCCCGCAGGGCGGCCCGCGCGCTCCAGGCCGGGGCGTCGGGGTGGGTCGCCAAGGACTGCTCGCTGTCACGGCTGCTCGCGGTCGTACGCGGCGTGCTGCGCGACGAGACGCATCTGCCGCCCGCCCTGCTGACCGGTGTGCTGCGCGAGCTGACGGCCGCCCGCAGGCACCGCACCGAGAGCGAACGGCTGGTGGAGTCGCTGACGCCGCGCGAGCAGGAGGTGCTGCGCTGCATGGTCGCGGGCCTGGGCCGCAAAGCCGTCGCCGAGCGGCTGTTCCTGTCGCCGCACACCGTCCGCACCCATATGCAGAATGTGCTGGGCAAGCTCGGCGTGCACTCGACGCTGGCGGCGGTCGCGCTGGCCCGCAGGGCGGGCGTGGGGCCGGTGGAGCTGGTGCCGTCAGCCGGGGACGTTGTCGAAAGGCGCGGTCAACTGTCGTAGCAGCCCGGCCAGTTCACCGCGCTGCCGGGCGGACAGCTCGCCCAGGATCGCGCGTTCCTGCGCGAGCAGTCCGGCCAGCGACTGGTCCGCGCGCTCCTGGCCCTCCACGGTGAGCCGGACGAGCACGCCGCGCCGGTCGCTGGGGTCGGGCAGCCGCTCGACGAGCCCGCGCTGGGCGAGCCGGTCGATCCGGTTGGTCATCGTGCCGGAGGTGACCAGCGTCTGGGTCAGGAGCTGGCCCGGCGAGAGCTGGTACGGCGGTCCCGCGCGGCGCAGCGAGGTGAGCACGTCGAACTCCCACGGTTCGAGACTGTGCTCGGCGAAGGCCAGCCGCCGCGCGCGGTCGAGGTGCCGGGCGAGTCTGCTGACCCGGCTGAGCACCTCCAGCGGCTCCACGTCGAGGTCGGGGCGCTCTCGGCGCCATGCAGCGACCAGCCGGTCGACCTCGTCCTCCATGCGCTCAGTGTAGTAGGTCTGTCGATATGAAGTCTCTTGATATGAAGCCTCTTGACTTCAAGAGATATGTCGGAGGAGCCTGGACACCGACCAGAGGGCAGAACCTCGCCCTCCGTTTCGGTAGCGGCTGTGCGCAGCCGGCTATGAAAAGCCAGGGAGTACGACGATGCACGCAGCGCCAACGTGGGACCCGCAACAGTATCTCCGGCACTCCACCCACCGCACCCGCCCTTTCCTCGACCTCCTCACCCGTATCCAGGATCTGCCGGGCGGCGACGCGCCCCGGATCGCCGACATCGGGTGCGGTCCGGGCAATGTCACCGCGCTGCTCGCCGACCGCTGGCCCGGAGCCCGGATCACCGGCTTCGACAGCTCCCGCGAGATGCTGGACGCGGCGGCGCGGTACGCGGGACCCACGGCGGGCGGCGGTGAGCTGGACTTCCGGCAGGCCGACGCGGCGCACTGGGCGCCCGAGGAGTCCTTCGACCTGATCGTCTCCAACGCCGCGCTCCAGTGGGTGCCCGGCCACGCCGACCGCTTCCCCGGCTGGCTCGACCACATCACGCCCGGCGGCACCCTGGCCTTCCAGGTGCCGGGCAACTTCACCGCGCCCAGCCACGCGCTGCTGGGCGAGCTGTGCGACACCCCGCGGTGGCGCGACCGGCTCGACGGACACGGCCGCCGCTACGTCCACATCCTCAGCCCGGCCGACTATCTGGAGCGGCTGACCGAACTGGGCTGCGCGGCCGATGTGTGGGAGTCGACGTATGTGCAGTTGCTCCAGGGCGAGGACCCGGTGCTGGAGTGGACCAAGGGCACCGCGCTGCGGCCGGTGCTGACCGCGCTGGACGGCGACCGGGGGGCGGTGACGGAATTCGTCGGCCAGTACCGCGACCTGCTGCGCAAGGCGTACCCGCCGGGCCCGCACGGGACGGTCTTCCCCTTCCGGCGGATCTTCACCGTCGCGCGCAAACAGGGGCAGGAGGCGGCGGCGTGACGCGGGGAGTGGCAGGGGGGACGGCGGGGGGCGCCGACGGCTTCGGGATCGCGGGGGTCGACCACGTCCAGCTCGCCGCGCCGCCGGGCAGCGAGGAGGCGCTGCGCGCGTACTACGTCGGGGTGCTGGGGATGGCCGAGTTGACCAAGCCGCCGGTGCTCGCGGCGCGCGGCGGCTGCTGGTTCGCGGCGGGGGACGCGGTGCTGCACTTAGGGATCGAGGAGGACTTCAGGCCCGCCCGCAAGGCCCACCCGGGCATCCGCGTCACCGGGATCCACGCCTTCGGCAAGGAGCTCCAGGCGCGCGGCGCCAAGGTCGTCTGGGACGACGACCTGCCGGGCCACTCCCGCTTCTACTCCGAGGACCCGGTCGGCAACCGGCTGGAGTTCCTGGAGCCGATGGCGATGAGAGCCTGACGTCCGTGCGCGGGGGCGTCGGGCGAGCGTGCCTGACGCCCCCGCGCGTCCTACAGCAGCAAGAAGGCCGCACCGATAAGCGCCGCCCCCAGCGCCGCCAGCGTCCACGCCGTGCGCCGCATCCGCAGCGCCCCGCCGGCCACGACCGCGGCCAGCAGCAGGGCTCCGGCCAGCGGCACCCAGGAGAAGAACAGGCCGCCCCAGTCGGACCGTACGACCGTGTTCGTCCCGGGCTTCACCACGACCGGCACACGGTCGCCGACATGGTGTGTGACCGGCAGGCTGATGACCACCTTCGGGCGGGCGACGGCCGACCCCTTCGGCGCGAAGGGTCCGGTGCAGGTGGAGTCGCCGCAGTTCGTCAGCGTCATCGTGCCGTGCTCGTGCCCCTTGGTGAGCATCACGTATTGCGCGGTCTTCCACGAGTCCCAGGCGCCGGACGCCAGGAGCAGCAGCACCAGCGCCCACCCGCCCACCACCCGGGCCAGCAGGACCAGCCCCCAGGTGCCCTCGGCCATCCGGCGGGAACGGCTGCGTTTCACCATGCGGGCGATCTTTGGCCATCGCATGCCGTCCGGTCAACCTCGGTACGCGCCCGCCCTCGACAAGGGTGAGCGCCGTGTCCGGCGGTTGACCGGTCGCGCGTCCGGTCAGGTGTTGTACGTGCTCTGCGCGCGCTCCAGGCCCTCGGTGATCAGCGCCTCGACCGCGTCCGCCGCCCGGTCCACGAACCAGTCCAGCTCCTTGCGCTCGGTGGACGAGAAGTCCTTGAGCACAAAGGCCGCCACGTCCATCCGGCCCGGCGGACGACCGATCCCCGCGCGCACCCGCAGATAGTCGGGGCCCATCGACTTGGTCATCGACTTGAGGCCGTTGTGGCCGTTGTCGCCGCCGCCCAGCTTGAGCCGCAGCGTGCCGAAGTCGATGTCCAGCTCGTCGTGGACGGCGATGATCCGCTCGGTCGGCACCTTGTAGAAGTCGCGCAGCGCGGTCACCGGGCCGCCGGACAGATTCATGTACGACTGGGGCTTCGCCAGCACCACCCGCTGGTTCGCGGGACCGGGCGGGCCGATCCGGCCCTCCACGACCACGGCCTGCGCCTTCTGCGCGCGCTTGAACTTGCCGCCGACCCGCTGGGCGAGCAGATCGGCCACCATGAAGCCGATGTTGTGCCGGTTCCCCGCGTACTCGGGGCCCGGATTGCCGAGGCCCGCGACCAGCCAGGGCCCTGAGGTGTCACTCATCCACGTCTCCGACTCCGTGTCGCCGACTTCGTACCGGGAAAACGGCCGCCGCCGCACTCCGTGAGGGTGCGGCGGCGGCCGGGGTCACACGCGAGCACGTCGGCACGCGAGCGCGCGGGCACGTGAGCGTACGCACACGAGCACGTCAGCATACGAGCGCATAAGCGCGCGAGGACCGGGGGAGCGCGGGGGACTACGCCTCGGCGGCGGCGTCCTCGGTGCCCTCGGCGGCCTCGTCGCCCGCCTCGTCGGCGGCCTCGGCCTGGGCCGAGACGACCTGGATGACGACCGCGTCCTCGTCGATCGCCAGGGTGGAGCCCTTGGGCAGGGTGATGTCCTTGGCGAGGATGGAGGCGCCGGCCTCCAGGCCCTCGATGGAGACGGTGACCGCGGTCGGGATGTGGGTCGCCTCGGCCTCGACGGGCAGCGTGTTGAGCACGTGCTCCAGCAGGTTGCCGCCGACGGCCAGCTCGCCCTCGGTCTGCACCGGGATCTCGACGGTGACCTTCTCGCCGCTCTTCACGGACAGCAGGTCGACGTGCTCGATGGTGCCGCGCAGCGGGTCGCGCTGGACCGCCTTGGGGATGACCAGCGCGGTCTTGCCGTCGAGCTGGAGGGAGATCAGCACGTTCGCGGTGCGGAGCGCGAGCAGCAGCTCGTGGCCGGGGACGGTGACGTGCTGCGGGTCGGCGCCGTGACCGTAGATGACGGCGGGGACCTGGTGGGCGCGGCGCACGCGGCGGGCGGCGCCCTTGCCGAACTCGGTGCGCGGCTCTGCGGCGATCTTGACCTCGGCCATGATGCTCAACTCCTCGATACGGAAAACTCGGTACGCGAAAGGGGGGTCATACGGTCGCCCGACCCACGACGGGCCGTTCCACGACTCACCCCCGCTTGCGCGGAGACCGTTACGAGGAGCGCGCCGATAACGGAGGTCCGCCGGAAAAACCGGGGCCTCCCTCGCCGAGCAACGCGGACAGCGTAACCGGCGGGGAGGCCCCGGGAGAAATCGATCTAGCTCAGTGCTCGGAGTCCTCGAACAGGCTGGTGACCGAGCCGTCCTCGAACACCTCGCGCACCGCGTTGGCGATGGTCGGCGCCATGGACAGCACGGTGATCTTGTCGAGGTTCAGCTCGCGCGGGGTCGGCAGGGTGTCGGTGAGGATGAACTCGCTCACCCGGGAGTTCTTCAGCCGGTCCGCGGCGGGCCCGGAGAGCACACCGTGGGTGGCGGTCACGATGACGTCCTCGGCGCCGTTGGCGAACAGCGCGTCGGCGGCGGCGCAGATCGTACCGCCGGTGTCGATCATGTCGTCGACCAGGACGCAGACCCGGCCCTTGACGTCACCGACGACCTCGTGGACCTTCACCTGGTTGGCGACGTCGGGGTCGCGGCGCTTGTGGACGATGGCCAGCGGCGCGCCGAGCCGGTCGCACCAGCGGTCGGCGACCCGTACCCGGCCGGCGTCCGGGGAGACCACCGTGAGCTTGGCGCGGTCGACCTTGGCGCCCACGTAGTCCGCGAGGACCGGCAGGGCGAAGAGATGATCGACCGGGCCGTCGAAGAAGCCCTGGATCTGGTCGGTGTGCAGGTCGACCGTGAGGATGCGGTCGGCGCCCGCGGTCTTGAACAGGTCCGCCATCAGCCGGGCCGAGATCGGCTCACGGCCGCGGTGCTTCTTGTCCTGCCGGGCGTAGCCGTAGAAGGGCACGATCACGGTGATGCTCCGGGCGGAGGCCCGCTTGAGAGCATCGAGCATGATGAGCTGCTCCATGATCCACTTGTTGATGGGAGCGGTGTGGCTCTGGATGAGGAAGCAGTCCGCGCCGCGGGCCGACTCCTGGAACCGCACATAGATCTCGCCGTTGGCGAAGTCGAAAGCCTTGGTCGGCACCAGGCCGACTCCGAGACTGTGTGCCACCGCCTCCGCCAGATCGGGGTGGGCGCGGCCGGAGAAGAGCATCAGCTTCTTCTCACCGGTCGTCTTGATCCCGGTCACTGCACCGTCTCCTTGGAGTTTTCGACTGGTGTTCGGCACAGCGTCGCCTTCGGTTAGGCGTGCTGGCGGAATTGTGTGCAAGCCACACGGTACGCCCCAACCGGCGCATCTGTGCACCTCAAGAGGCCCGGATGAGACGTCCCTCACTCGCCCTGCGGCGTGTCTCCTCGTTGTGCGCGTTCGGCGGCCTCGGCGGCGGCGCTGCCGGGACGCTTGCGCGCCACCCAGCCCTCGATGTTGCGCTGCTGACCGCGGGCGACGGCCAGCGACCCCGCGGGAACGTCCTTGGTGATCACCGATCCGGCGGCGGTGTACGCGCCGTCCCCGACGGTGATCGGCGCCACGAACATGTTGTCGGAGCCGGTCTTGCAGTAGCTGCCGATGGTGGTGTGGTGCTTGGCCTCGCCGTCGTAGTTCACGAAGACGCTGGCGGCGCCGATGTTGGTGTACTCGCCGATCGTGGCGTCCCCCACATAGCTGAGGTGCGGCACCTTGGTGCCCTCGCCGATCGAGGCGTTCTTCATCTCCACGTACGTGCCCGCCTTGGCCTTCGGGCCGAGCTTGGCGCCGGGGCGCAGATACGCGTACGGGCCGACGGTCGCCTGCTCGCCGATCTCGGCCTGGTCGGCGACGGTGTTGGACACCCGTGCGCCGGGGCCGACCGCGGTGTCGGTGAGCGTGCAGTTGGGGCCGACCTCGGCGCCCGCGCCGACGCTGGTGGCGCCCAGGAGCTGGGTGTTGGGGTGCACCAGGCAGTCCTGCTCGAAGCGGACGTCGACGTCGACCCAGGTGGAGGCGGGGTCGACGACCGTGGCGCCGTCCAGCATGGCGCGGTGGAGCAGCCGGTCGTTGAGCACCCGGCGGGCCTCGGCGAGCTGCACCCGGTTGTTCACCCCGGCGATCTCGCGGTGGTCGGGGGCGACGTACGCGCCGACGCGGTGGCCGGCCTCGCGCAGGATGCCGAGGGCGTCGGTCAGATACTCCTCGCCCTGCGAGTTGTCCGTGGTGATCTTGCCGAGCGCGTCGGCGAGCAGGGCCGCGTCGAAGGCGTAGACCCCGGAGTTGATCTCGGCGATCGCCAGTTGGGCCGGTCCGGCGTCCTTCTGCTCGACGATCGCGGTGACCCGGTCGTCGGAGGAGCGGATGATCCGGCCGTAGCCGGTGGGGTCGGGCACCTTCGCGGTGAGGACCGTCACGGCGTTGCCGTCGCCCTCGTGCGCGCCGACCAGGGTGTGCAGGGTCTCGGCGGTGAGCAGCGGGGTGTCGCCGTAGGTGACCACCACGGTGCCGTCCAGGACGACGCCCTGCGCGGACAGCGCGTCCAGGCCGATCCTGACCGCGTGCCCGGTCCCGTTCTGCTCGTGCTGCACGGCGGTGAGCGCCTGCGGGTCGATGCCGTTGAGGTGCTCGGTGACCCGCTCGCGGGCGTGGCCCACGACCACCACGAGGTGCTGCGGCGCCAGTTCGCGGGAGGCGGCGACCACATGGCCGACCAGGGAACGGCCGCAGATGGGGTGGAGGACCTTCGGGGTGGCCGACTTCATGCGGGTGCCCTCACCCGCGGCGAGGACGACGACGGCAGCCGGACGGTTCGGGCTCACGTGAGGAGACTCCTCGGCTTCGGGTGCTGGACATCCGCAGGATACCGACGGGTTCCCGGATGGACGCCGGGCGGCCCCGGCCGGACCGGCCGGGGCCCCGGTGAGGTGCTCCGCCGCCAGGACTCGAACCCGGACATAAGGCACCAAAAGCCCCAGTGCTGCCAATTACACCACGGCGGATCAACCCGCGCTTTCGACCCGTTGGCGAGCCGGGCGGGCTGGACTTCACCATCATGCCGTACGAGCCGGGGTGGACGCGACGTAGATCCGGGGTAGAGATCGCACGACGGGCCGCATGAAGTGGTTCTGTCGCTCGTCGTCGGCCGCTGCAATACTTACGGCGGCGTAAGTTACGGGCTTGACCGGCTGAAACCAGCCCCCTCAGATCCCCAAGGGACAGACATGACCACGCACACGGACGTGAGGCCCGAGTCCCGGGAACCCGGGCCCTCGGGACAGGAAGACGCGCTGAACAGCGCCACCCGCGGTGGTGAGAGCAAGCGGTCGATCGAGCAGATCGCGCTGCTGCTGTTCATCAGCATCCCCTTCGTGGCGCTGGTGGCGGCCATCCCGCTCGCCTGGGGCCGCGGCATGAGCTGGCTGGATCTCGGCCTCATGATCGGCATGTACTTCCTCGGCTGCCACGGCATCACCATCGGCTTCCACCGGCACTTCACCCACGGTTCGTTCAAGGCCAACCGCCCCCTGAAGATCGCGCTCGCCATCGCCGGATCGATGGCCGTCGAGGGCCCGATCGTGCGCTGGGTGGCCGACCACCGCAGGCACCACAAGTTCAGCGACGCCGAGGGCGACCCGCACAGCCCGTGGCGGTACGGCGAGACGCTGCCCGCGCTGATGAAGGGCCTGTGGTGGGCCCACATGGGGTGGCTGTTCGACGAGGAGCAGACCTCGCAGGCGAAGTACGCGCCCGACCTGATCAAGGACTCCGCGATCCGCCGCGTCTCGCGCGACTTCTGGCTGTGGACCGTGATCTCGCTGGCCATCCCGCCGGTGGTCGGCGGCCTCGTCACCATGTCGTGGTACGGCGCGTTCACCGCGTTCTTCTGGGGATCGCTCGTTCGGGTGGCGTTGCTGCACCACGTCACCTGGTCGATCAACTCGATCTGCCACGCGGTCGGCAAGCGCCCCTTCAAGTCCCGTGACCGCTCCGGCAACGTGTGGTGGCTGGCGGTGCTGTCCTGCGGCGAGTCCTGGCACAATCTGCACCACGCCGACCCCACCTCCGCCCGGCACGGTGTGCTGCGCGGCCAGGTCGACTCCAGCGCCCGGATCATCCGCTGGTGCGAACAGCTCGGCTGGGCCACCGACGTCCGCTGGCCGAGCGCGGACCGTATCGCGGCCCGCCGTAAGGAAAACATCAGTGAAGCGGCATGATTGACGCGTGAGCGACGGCAGCGGATCGAACGGCGACGGCGGAAGCGGCAGGGCCTCGGGTACGGATTCGGGTGCGAAGTCGGGCTCACGTCCGGCCACGGCCTCAGGCGTGGCGGGACCCACCGCCCGGCGCGCCCGCCGGGTCCGTATGACCGGCAAGGAACGGCGCGAGCAGCTTCTGGACATCGGCCGCACGCTCTTCGCCGAACGCGGCTTCGAGGGCACCTCGGTCGAGGAGATCGCCCACAAGGCGGGCGTCTCCAAGCCGGTGGTGTACGAGCACTTCGGCGGCAAGGAAGGGCTCTACGCCGTCGTCGTCGACCGTGAGATGCGCCGGTTGCTCGACATGGTGACCGGCGCCCTCACCGGCGGCCACCCCAGGGAGCTGCTGGAACAGGCCGCCTTCGCGCTGCTGGACTACATCGAGCAGTACACCGACGGTTTCCGCATCCTGGTGCGCGATTCACCCGTCGCCCAGTCCACCGGCACCTTCGCCTCGCTGATCAGCGACATCGCCACCCAGGTCGAGGACATCCTCGGCCACGAGTTCAAGCGGCGCGGCTTCGACCCCAAACTCGCCCCGATGTACGCGCAGGCGCTGGTCGGCATGGTGGCGCTCACCGGCCAGTGGTGGCTGGACGCGCAGAAGCCGAAGAAGGCCGAGGTCGTCGCCCACCTGGTGAACCTCTCCTGGAACGGCCTGGCGGGCATAGAGCCCAAGCCGCGGCTGATCGGCCACCGCAAGAACTGAGGCGGCCGACGACGTACAGGCGCGTAGGCGCGCAGGCGCACAGGCGCACAGGCATACAGACGTACAGGCATACAGACGTACAGAAGAAGGCGCCCGGCAGACCGATCATCGGTCCGCCGGGCGCCTTTCTCCGATCGCTCAGCCGGTGTTGCGCAGCCCCGCCGCCACACCGTTCACCGTCAGCAGCAGCGCGCGCGACAGCAGCGGGTCGGGGCTCTCGCCCCGCTCCGCTGCCGCCCGCTGCCGGGCCAGCAGCGTCACCTGGAGATACGAGATCGGGTCCAGGTACTGGTCACGGATGTGGAAGGTCTGCGCCAGCAGCGGGCTGCCCGCCAGCAGCTCGGACTCCCCGGTGATCCGCAGCACCTCGCTGACCGTCAGCGCGTGCTCCGCCTCGATCGTGGCGAAGACGTGCTTGAGCTCGTCGGGCACCAGGGTGTCCACGTAGTGCCGGGCGATCCGCAGATCGGTCTTGGCCAGGGTCATCTCGACGTTGGACAGGAAGTTGCGGAAGAAGTGCCACTGTCCGAACGCCTCGTCTATCACCGGGCCGAGCCCCGCCTCGCGGGCGGCCTTCAGACCGGCGCCGACCCCGAACCAGCCGGGGACGATCTGCCGGGACTGCGTCCAGCCGAACACCCACGGGATGGCCCGCAGACCGTCCAGGCCCGCACCGGAGTCCGGGCGGCGCGAGGGGCGCGAGCCCAGGTGCAGCTCGCCGAGCTGGTCGACGGGCGTGGAGGCGAAGAAGTACGGCGGCAGGTCCGGGTCCTCGACCAGCTTGCGGTACGCGTCGTGGGCCGCCTCGGAGACGATGTCCATCGCCGCGTCCCAGCGCGACAGCGCCTCGTCGGACTGCCGGGGCGCGGTGTGCAGCGCGGACGCCTGGAGCGTGGCGGCGACCGTCAGTTCCAGGTTCTCCCGGGCCAGCGACGGGATCAGGTACTTGTCCGAGATCACCTCGCCCTGCTCGGTCACCTTGATCTCGCCCTCCAGGGTGCCCCAGGGCTGGGCGAGGATCGCGGTGTGCGAGGGGCCGCCGCCGCGGCCGACGGTGCCGCCGCGGCCGTGGAACAGCCGCAGCCGCACCCCGTGCCGGTGCGCGACGTCACGCAGCCGCCGCTGCGCCCGGTGGATCTCCCACTGCGAGGTGGTGATGCCGCCGAACTTCGACGAGTCGCTGTAGCCGAGCATGACCTCCTGCACGTCACCGCGGAGCGACACCAGCCGCCGGTAGGACGGGTCGGACAGCATCTCGTCCAGGAGCTGGTCGGCGATCTTCAGCTCGTCGGTGGTCTCCAGCAGCGGCACGATGCCGATCTTGGCGATCCCGGCGTGCAGGTCGATCAGCCCGGCCTCGCGCGCCAGCACCGCCGCCGCGAAGACGTCGTCCGAGCCCAGGCACATCGAGATGATGTACGACTCCACGACCTCCGGACCGAACCGCTCGAACGCCTCCCGGATGGTGTGGAACACCCCGAGCGTCTTGGCGCCCGCCTCGTCCAGCGGGGCGGGCGTCGGCGCCAGCGGGCGGCGCGAGCGCAGCTCCTTGGCCAGCAGCTTGCGCCGGTAGTCGCGCGGCATGTCCGCGTACCGCCAGGACTCCTCGCCGAGCCGGTCGAAGAGCTGCCCCAGCGCGTGGTGGTGCGCCTCGGCGTGCTCGCGCACGTCCATGGTCGCGAGCTGGAGGCCGAAGGCGGACAGGGTCCGGATCGTACGGTCCAGGCGGCCGTCGGCGATCAGGCCGCCGCGGTGGACGCGCAGCGAGTCCTGGATGAGCTGGAGGTCGTGCAGCAGACCGCCGGTGCCCAGGTAGTCGCGGCCGGGGACGTGCGGGGTGCCGCCGGCCAGCCGCTCGCGGGTGTTGACGAGCTTCTGCCGGATGCAGGTCGCCTTCAGCCGGTACGGCTCCTCGGCGTTCAGCCGCTTGTAGCGCGGGCTGATCTCGGGCAGCGCCACCAGGTCCGTGGCGAGCGAGTCCAGCAGGTCGGTGCTCGCGCCGCAGTTGCGGATCGAGTTGGACAGCGCGCCGCGCAGCACGTCCACCAGGTCGAGCGCGTCGGTGATGCCGTGCTCGTGCTGGAGGATCAGCACGTCCCAGGTGACCTGCGGGGTCACATTGGGGTTGCCGTCGCGGTCGCCGCCGATCCAGGTGCCGAAGGTCAACGGACGGGTCCCCGCGGGCAGCGGCAGCCCGACCCGCTCCAGCTCGGCCGCCAGGTCCTCCAGGACGTCGCCGACCGCGCCCGCGTGCAGTTCGTCCAGGTAGTAGATGGCGTTGCGCGCCTCGTCGGCGGGCTCAGGGCGCACCACCCGCAGCTCGTCGGTCTGCCACAGCAGGTCGATGTTCTCCGCGAGCCGCAGGTCCGCGCGGCGCCGGTCGCCCGTGCCCTGCCCGGTGGTGTCGTCCAGCAGCTCCGCGATCCTGCGCAGCTTGTTCAGCACACTGCGCCGCGCGGCCTCGGTGGGGTGCGCGGTGAACACCGGCCGCACGTTCAGATTCCGTACGGTCTCGCGTACGTGCTCGGGGTCGCCGTCCTTCAGCAGGTCGGCGGTCTGGGCGAGCAGGCCGCCCTCCTGCGCGCGGCGCTCGCGCAGGTCCCGGCCGCGGTGCACCTGCTCGGTGACGTTGGCCAGATGGAAGTAGGTGGAGAAGGCGCGTACCAGCTTGGCGGCGGTCTCCAGGTCGGTGTCGCCGAGAAGCGTGGCGGCTGCCTCGCCGTCGGTGCGGGTCAGGGCACGTACCCGCTCGACGAGATCGAGGAGTTCCTGGCCTTCCTGTCTCACCAGCGTGCCGCCGAGCAGTTCTCCCAGGCGGCGGATGTCGGCTCGCAGGGCGGTACTGCTCTCCGGGGCGGTGTCGGCGCTGCTCACAGGTGCGGCTCCTTGTGCAGTGGAAGTGGACGACGGCATACAAGGCGTAGGGAAAGACGTGGCTGCGGACCGCGCTGTCCGACCGCTCCAGGATAGGTGGCCGCCTCCGCGGCGAGACGGCCCGCCCATCTGGCGGACACGGCACCCGGTCGCGCTTACCCCTGGAGACCCTTACCGGTCCCGCCGGCCGATACCGCGCCGATACGGGGCTGACACGGCCGCCACGCCGCCTCGGGCACCGCCTAGTCTGGACGCCATGAGTACGACGGGGGCGCACGTACCGGACGACGGGGCTGGAGGACGGCCCGGGTCCGGCTGGTGGTGGTGGACGCGGCGGCGCGGCTTCCTCCTGGACCTGGCGCTGGCCGTGGCCTCGGCCGTGGAGTGCGCCTTCGAGGGCGTGACCTTCGCCCACAAGACCGGGGTGACGCCCGCGGTGGCGGCGCTGATCGGGCTGCTTGCGGGCGGCACCTTGCTGCTGCGCCGCCGCTGGCCGATCGCCGTGGTCCTGGTGGGCATCGCCCTGAGCCCGGCCGAGCTGGGCTTCCTGCTGTCGGTGGTCGGCCTCTACTCCCTGACCGTCTCCGAGGTGCCGCGCCGGATCACCGCCGCGCTCGCCGCCATGAACGGCCTCGGCACCTTCCTGGTCTCCTTCATCCGCCTCCACGACAGCCTGCGCAACGCGGACGACAACCGCTCGATGTCCCTGCCGATCGTCCTGAGCACCTCACTCCTGCTCGCCCTCGGCCTCACCGCCCCGCCGGTCCTGCTCGGTCTGTACGTACGGGCCAGGCGCCGGCTGGTGGAGAGCCTGCGGGAGCGGGCCGACGGCCTGGAACGCGAGCTGGAACTCCTCGCGGAGAAGGCGGCCGAGCGCGCCGAGCGGGCCCGCGCCGAGGAGCGGACCCGGATCGCCCGCGACATGCACGACGTGGTGGCCCACCGGGTGAGCCTGATGGTCGTCCACGCGGCGGCCCTCAAGGCCGTCGCCCTCAAGGACCCGGCCAAGGCGTCCAGCACCGCGGAGTTGCTCGGCGACATGGGGCGCGAGGCGCTGACCGAACTGCGCCAGATGCTCGGGGTGCTGCGTACGGCGGCGCCCGAGCGGGCACCCGCGCCCGCGCCGCGGCTTCCCGCGCCGCGGGTTCTTGAGCCGGAGCCGGATACGGATACGGATACGGCTATGGAGCCGGAGCCCGAGGGGCCGTGCATCGACCAGCTCGGCGAACTCGTCGAGCAGTCCCAGGCCGCCGGGATGACCGTCGAGTTCACCGTCGAGGGCGAGGAGCGGCCCTGCGGCGCCCGCGTCGAACAGACCGTCTACCGCGTGGTGCAGGAAGCGCTCACCAACGTCCACAAGCACGCCGGGGGCGCCAGGGCCCATGTCCGGCTCGCCTACCGCGAGCTCGAGATCGCCGTCCTCGTTCTCAACGGGCCCTCCGACGGCACCCCGGCCACGCCGCTTCCCAGTGGGGGGCACGGGCTGGTCGGTATGAAGGAACGTGTCACCACCCACGGCGGGGGCTTCGCCGCGGGCCCCACCCCCGACGGCGGTTTCCGCGTCTCCGCCTTGTTGCCCCTGGCAGCCCGCCCGATCTGACGCCCGCCTGGCGCCGGACGGTGAGCCGCTCTTCGGGGGCGGGGCCCTGGGCGGTTCTTCTCCCAAGGCGGCTGGCCGATCCTTGAGGGGCGCGGGGAACTGCGCGCTCAGCCACCGACGGTGGCGCGGCCATTGGCCACCGGCCCCAGCGGGGCAGACGCGGTTGTTCCCGGGCTGACAGCCCGGTGGGGGCTGGCCGCGCAGTTCCCCGCGCCCCTCAAGACAACGCCCTGCGCAAGGGCAAGGCACCTTCCCCGCGCCCCTCAAGACAACGCCCTGCGCAAGGGCAGCGCACCTTCCCCGCGCCCCTCAGGACAGCGCCCTGCGCAATGGCAGCGGGCTTTCGGGGTCAGGCCGGGTCGGACGGGTCGGCTTGTTCGGGGAGGCCGGGGGCGCCCGGGGCTTCGGGGTGGTCCGGCCCGGAGGGCGGGAGGTGGCGGCCGGTCAGGGAGGCGAGGGTGGCCCGTACGTGCGCGAGATGCGCGCGAATCTCGTCGCGGTGCTGCTCGTGCTCGCGCAGCGAGCGCTCGCTCTCGCGGCGGGTGCGCTCCTCGTGCATGCGCGCCTGGGCGAGCAGTTCGGACGCCCGCTCCTCGGCCTCCTGCTGCTGCACCCGCAGGGCCTCCTCGGCGTCGGCACGCTCCTGGTGCGCCTCGTGGAGGCGCCGTTCGGCGTCGCCGAGGAGATCGGCGAGCCTGCTGTCGACCCCGGCCTCGCGCTCGGCGAGCTCGTGTTCGAGGGTGTCGAGCCGTTCGCGGCGCTCCTTGTCGACCTCGGCCAGGGTCCGGCCGACGTCCTGCCGCATGGCGTCCAGGGCGCGGCCCGCCTCGCCGCGTACGGCCTCGGCTTCCGCGCGGGCCTGGCCGAGGATCTCGGAGGCGCGTCCGCACGCCTCGTCCAGGAGCCGTTCCGCCTGCTCCTCGGCGGCGGCGAGCCGGGCGGAGGCGGCGGCGCGGGCCTCGTCCTGAAGGGTGCGGCGGGCGGTCTCCGCGGTGTCGCGCGCGTGCTGCGCCTCGGCCTCGGCGCGGTCGCGTACGGCGGCGGCCTCCTCCTCGACCAGCCGCAGCAACTCCTGGGCGCCGTCGCCGAGCGCGTCGAACGAGGTGGCGCCGAGCGCTTCGACCTGGTGCCGCAACGAGGCGCACTCGGCGTCCATCTCGTTGGCGAGCACCGTCAGCCGGGCGGCCCGCTCCCAGGCGGCGTCCCGGTCCTCCGACAACTCGTCGAGGAAACGGTCGACCTGTTCCGGCCGATAGCCGCGTCCGCGCGCGGTGTCGATGTTGCGGGCTGACGATGCGGTGTTGCTGCTCATGCCCTGCCCCTCGCCGTCGGCCGTTCCGTCCTGCCTATTTTTGGCTTATGTCCGAATTGTACGGGCTGCGACACTCCGACCTGTCTCCTACCCATCCACTCCCTTCCCGATGGCCCCGAACGCAGACGGGCCGGGTGAAGAAGGGAAGTGCCCTTCGTCACCCGGCTCTTCGCCGCGTGCGGGGTGGGGGTCAGCGTGCGAGGGAGACGGCGAACGGCGTGAAGCCGTTCCGGCGCAGGACGTGGGGCACGACCAGGATCATGGCCTCGGCGGCGCGGGCGGTGCGAATGCCGCCGAGGTCCTCGATCCATGCGGGCCGCCAGCCCAGGTCGGCGAGCAGACCGTTGACGGTCTTCTTCGCGTCCTCGTCGTCCCCCGACACATAGGCGGTCGGCGGGGTGGCCAGGATCTCGGGAGCGGTCATGACCATGAACAGCATGGTGTTGAGGGTCTTGACCACACGGGTGTCGGGGAGTGCGGCCTGGAGATGCTCGGCGAGGCTGCCGCCGGGGTAGCACAGGTCGCCGGGCAGCCCGTCCTCGGCGTCGCGGGTGGCGTTGGAGACATCGACGAGGATCTTCCCGGAGAGTTCGGCGCGCAGGCCGGTGAGGCGTTCCAGCGAAGTGTCGCCGGGCGTCGCGTTGATCACGATGTCCGCGCCGCGGGCGGCGGTGGGCTGGTCGGCGAAGGCGACCGTCGGGGCGGCCCCGGCGGCGCGGGCGGCGGTCTCCACCGGGGTCCGGCCGCCGAGGGTGACCTGGTGTCCCGCGGCGGAGAGCTTGTTGGCGAGGTGGGTCCCGACGCGGCCCGCGCCCAGGATGCCGATGGTGGTCATGAGGTGATGCTCCTTGCGGTGTCGAGCGGGTAAGGGCGGGGCGTCCGGTCAGACGATCGGCGACAGGACCTCGCGGGCGGCGGCGTGGACGCCGGGGGCCGCGGCCAGGAAGTCGCGGCTGCGGGTGCTCCAGGGCTCGCCCGCCAGGTCGGTGACGGTGCCTCCGGCCTCGGAGACCAGCAGGGCGCCGGAGACCAGTCCCGAGCGGACGTCGGAGAACTGCCAGAAGGCGTCCATCCGTCCGGCGGCGACGTGGATGAGCTGCATCGTGGCGGGCACGGACACGCGTACGACCAGGCCGTTGACGAGCATGGCGGTGACGGAGTCGCCGATCCGCCGGAAGGTGCGCTCGTCCTCGCCGGGCCTGGCCTGACCGGTGCCGATGAGCGAGGCGGCCAGACCGGTCTTGGCGGACACCGCCAGGGGCCGGTCGTTGAGGCGGGCGCCGCCGCCGGCCACCGCGGTGTACGTGTCACCGGTCAGCGGCAGGTGGACGACGGTGAGCACCGGCTGGTTGTCGCGGACCAGGGTGGCGGTGACGGCCCAGTCGTCCATGCCGTGCACGTGGTTGATGTTGCCCTCGGCGGGGTCGACCACCCACCACTCCCCGGGCGGGAGCGCGCCGCCCGCCAACTCGTCCTCGGCCCACCGCGATCCCGGCCGGGCCCGCAGCAGCGGTTCGCGCAGCACGCTCAGCACCGCGTCGTCGTTGGCGTGGATCTCCGCGACGACCTCGTCCAGGCTCACGCCGCGGGCGTGCGTGGTGTGGCGGTCGCGCAACGTGCGACCGGCGGTCCGCACCGCGGCCGTCACGTCGGACAGGAGGGTCGTGCCGGCGGCGAAAGGCATGGCTGTGCTCATGGGGGGCTCCCTGGTGTCGATGGCCGCGGGGCGGTTCTTCTCGCGCCCGCACTTCGACGGTAGGTCGCCCATGGATTAACAACAAGTGCATGCTTTTCACTTGTAGATTTACTGTCATGCAACTGGATCTGAACCTGCTCACGGCCCTGGACGCGCTGCTGGAGGAGGGGAGCGTCACCGGCGCCGCGGCCCGCCTCCATGTGACCGCGCCCGCGATGAGCCGGTCCCTGGGCCGTATCCGCAAGGTCACCGGTGACCAGATCCTGGTCCGCGCCGGGCGCGGCATGCTCCCCACCCCTCGCGCGCTGGCCATGCGCGCCGAAGTCCACGCCCTCGTGCAGCAGGCCCACCGCCTGCTGTCCGCACGGCAGAGCCTCGACCTGGCGGCTCTGGACCGGGTCTTCACCGTGCGCTGGCACGACGCGCTGACCGCGGCCTGCGGCACCGCTCTGACCACGGCCGTCCGCGAGCAGGCGCCCGGCGCCCGGCTGCGGTTGTCCGCCGAACCCGGCACGGACACGCCCGAGTCGCACCGGGGCGAGGTCGACCTCGAATCCAGCTCCGGCCGGTCGGCGCTTCCCGACATCCGCCACCGCCTCGTCGGCAGGGACCGGCTGGTCGTCGCCGTCCGGCCCGGCCACCCGCTGGCCGAGGGCCCGTTGAGCCCCGAGCGTTACGCGGCGGCGGAACACCTCACCGTCTCCCGGCGCGGAAGCCTGCGCGACTCGGTCGACGACGCCCTGGCCGCGCACGGCCTCGAACGGCGCGTCGCCGCCGCCGGGCCCACCGCCGCCTTCGCGCTGCGGCTGGTCCTCGACACCGACCTCGTGGTCACCGTGCCCGACGCGGTCACCCGCGAGGCCAGGGACCACCTCGGCCTGCTCACCCTGCCGACGCCGCTCCCGCTGCCCGACGTCCCCTTGTACCTGCTGTGGCACCAGCGCTACGACGAGGACCGCGCCCACATCTGGCTGCGCGACCTGGCCACCGAAACCGTCCAGGCGCTGTTCGCACCACTGAACGCCTGACCGGCCCCCAGATCGGCCCGCTTGACCGGCCCGCCTGAACGGCACAGCGGACGGCCCCGCCGCGGCGGGGCCGTCCCCTGACGCCGCAGCAACGACCCCGCGCCGCGGTTCAGCCGTCCGCCCGGCCCTCAGTGGGGCGTAACAGC